>CAILVI010000352.1 GCA_903837595.1 uncultured Thiodictyon sp. | reverse complement strand
TTACCGATCGGGATCAAATCGCCAAAAGCTTGATCGACCTTTCTCCGTCGTCTCCCGTGCAGTATCTTTCATGTTCCGGGGTGTCGGGAACCCCCTTCATGGCCGTTACCGGATCGAAACCCGCGTTGCGCGACCGTAACGGACCCTCGGACCCTTGCGCGGGCGAGATCGGCGCGCGCAACGGATTCGGATCGTTGCGCCGTAAGGCAGGGCAAAGGTGGCGCCGGTGCTAATGCGCCCGACTTGGCCTGTTCGCCAACGGCCGGCGCCTCAGGGTCTCGCCGTCAAAGACGCAGAAATGCCCTTCCAGCAATGCGCCACTCGCATAGATCTCCTCCACCCATCGCGCCGGTTCCCCCGGCTGATAGGACGGTACCCTCAACAACAGGATCAGCGGCGGCGGTGGCAGGTGCCGTTGGAATACCAGCTCGCCATAATCGCGATCAAAGGTGATCAGCCAACGGGCTTCGGCACAGGCCAGCGCCATCACGGCCTCGTCGGTCACGCTCGCGTACTGCTCGGCGATGTGCAGTACCTCCCAGCCCGCCGCGCGCAGGCGTCGTGCCGCCGGGATCGGCATGTTTTCGTTCAGCAGCAGTCGCGGCTTCATACGCCCGCCTTCGCCACCGCGATGAACCGCTCCTCACGAAAGACCTCGCTGACAAAGCTGATCGCCGCCAGCACGTCATCGCGGCTCAGCCGTGGATAGGCATCAAGGATCTGCTCAATGCTCCAGCCGTCCCCGAGCCGGTCCAAGAGCAGTTCCACGGAGATGCGGGTGCCGCGGACGATCGGCTTGCCGACCAGCACCTCGGGGTCGACGGTGATACGGTTGCGCCATTCGGTCATTGATCGAAACTCCGGTTGCATCGCGATGGGGATAGACTACGTGATTATTCTCGCTGCATCCCGTCCTTCCAGTTCCCAACTTCCAGTTGGGCACGCGGTCCGCAACGCTTTGCTGTGCGTAACACAGGACGCTGGAGCGTCGGAGGACGGCGAAGGGTATGTAGCACGTCGTGGCCCCGCGGGGCAAACCAGCGGGCCGCCGTCGCAACCGAAAAGGCAGGGGGCGACACAGCGCTAGGGGTGCGTGCCCCGCTGACCCGCCCGTCCGGGTAGGCGCCCCGGCGCCGCTGATGGATAATCCACGCACGCCAGTCCCCGCGCGGCCTCGATGCGTCCCCGATCCCTGGCGATTGTCAGTAGGTACCCCCGATGGCCAATGTATTTCTCTGCCGCCGCAAGGCCGACGCCACACTCGTCGAGAGCCTTGCCATCGAAGCGCGCGGCGCGGGCCATCAAGTCTGGCTGGACGACTGGCGGATCGGCGTCGGGGATTCCATCGTCTCCGGGATCGACCGGCGCCCATTACCCGGTGCTCTGCTATTCGTGCGCCGGGCCGTCGGACTGGACCGACCGCGAATGGCAGTCCACGCTGCACCGCCAACTCGCCGGGCATCCGGTCAAGATCCTGCCCGCGCACATCAGCGGCGGCGCGCAACCCGCCATCCTTGCGCCGCTGCCCCGGTTTCGCCCCACGGATGCAAAACCCGTTGCAATCGGTGAACCGGGCCTTGCAGACTGAGTCACCTACGGCGGCGGGTCGTGCCGCGCCCCCCCGACGAATGAAGGAGCCGAACGTGACAACAGCGAAAGAGATTGAAAGCCGTCCCGACCATCGCCTGAGCGTAGAAGAGGTCCTGGACGATCTGGTGGCGGACGGCCTGATCGGTGCCCCGGCCGCCCAGACCCTGTTGTTCAGCGTCACCGCGAAGGACCGGGCGGACCGTCATGCGCTGGAGGTCGTGGCCGACGCCAAGCTCCATCACGCCAACTCCAAGCGCATCATCACCCTGGAGGAGTTGACGCTGTGGCTCGCCAAACGCACCGGGCTTGAGTACCTGCGCATTGACCCGCTGAAGATCGATGCCCCCAATGTGGGCGATCTGGTCACCGCCTCCTATGCGGCCTGGAACCGCATCCTACCGGTGTCGATCACGCCCAAACGGGCAGTGTTCGCCACCTCGGAGCCCTATCTCACCGGCTGGATCGACGAGCTCGGCGGGATCATCCGGCGCGAGATCGGTCGGGTGCTCGCCAACCCGCGAGACATCGAGCGCTACCGCAAGGAATTCTTCGGTGTATCCAAGTCGGTCAAGGGGGCGAACGCCGCCGATGCGAACCGGCGCTTTGTCGGGCTCGGTAACCTCGAGGCCCTGGTGGAGCTGGGCAAGTCCGGGCAGATCGACGCCAACGACAGCCACATCGTACACATCGTCGACTGGCTGCTCCAGTACGCCTTCGACCAGCGGGCCAGCGACATCCACCTGGAGCCGCGGCGCGAGGTCGGCAACATCCGCTTCCGTATCGACGGGGTCATGCACTCGGTCTACCAGGTCCCGGCCCTGGTGATGACCGCGATCACCAGCCGCATCAAGATCCTGGGGCGTATGGACGTAGCCGAGAAACGCCGCCCCCAGGACGGCCGCATCAAGACCCGCTCCGAGGACGGCCGGGAGATGGAGATGCGCCTCTCTACCATGCCCACCGCCTTCGGCGAAAAGCTGGTGATGCGCATCTTCAACCCGGAGGTCCTGCTGCGGAACTTCGCCGACCTGGGATTCGGCGAGGAGGACGCCAGGCGCTGGCAGACCATGGTCGGCCGCCCGCACGGCATCGTCCTGGTGACCGGCCCCACCGGCTCGGGCAAGACCACCACCCTATATTCCACCTTGAAGACCCTGTCCACCCCCCAGGTCAACGTCTGCACCGTAGAGGAGCCCATCGAGATGGTGGAGCCCAGCTTCAACCAGATGCAGGTGCAGCACAACATCGGCCTGGACTTCGCCAGCGGCATCCGCACCCTGATGCGCCAGGACCCGGACATCATCATGGTCGGCGAGGTCCGCGACCGGGAGACCGCGGAGATGGCAGTGCAGGCGTCGCTTACTGGGCATCTGGTCCTGTCCACCCTGCACACCACCGACGCCCCGTCCGCGATCACCCGGCTGCTGGACATCGGTGTCCCGCATTATCTCGTGAAGGCGACCGTCGTCGGGGTGGTCGCGCAGCGCCTGGTGCGGACCCTCTGCCCCCACTGCAAGCAGGAGGCCCCAACCGACCTGGACATCTGGGAGTCGCTGGTCAATCCCTGGAAGCTCAACGCGCCGCCGACCCTGTGGCATCCAAAGGGCTGTCTGGAGTGCCGCAATACCGGCTATTTCGGGCGCGTCGGGCTCTATGAGATCCTCACCCTCGACGCGGAGATCCGCGACCTCATCACCGCCACCTTCGACGAGACACCACTGCGCCGACTCGCCTACCAGAAAGGCCTGCGACCCCTGCGCATCAGCGGCGCCTTCAAGGCCGCCCGCGGGGTGACCAGCATGGAAGAGGTCCTCAAGGTCGCACCGATCCGGGCCGACTGAGTCGGAAATCCCCCTTTCTCCGACGCGCCCGTACAATGCACAGTTAGTATTTGGCTCAGCCCGGCGAGGTCAACGGACCGGACCACGACCTCGCCCGAGCCCCTCGCCCTGCGGCACGCGCTGAGCGCGGGCCGCGCCCCACCCCGAGACCCCCCATGGAAGTCCTCTTTCTCATCGGCCTGATCCTACTCAACGGTATTCTCGCGATGTCCGAGATCGCCCTGATCACCGCCCGGCGGGCACGCCTGGCGCGCCTGGCGGAGGACGGCGACGCGGCCGCCGTGATGGCCATCAAACTGGGCGAGAACCCGACCCGCTTTCTCTCCACCATCCAGATCGGCATCACCTCCATCGGCGTCATGAGCGGGATCGTCGGCGAGGAGACCCTGGCGGAGCCCCTGGCGCGGCTGCTGGAGCTGTTGGGGGTGGAGTCACACCCGGCCGGGCTCACCGCGACCGCGCTGGTGGTCGTCCTGATCACCTATGTCTCCATCGTGGTCGGTGAGTTGGTGCCCAAGCGCCTGGGGCAGATCGACCCGGAGGGGATCGCACGACTGGTGGCGCGGCCCATGCACGCACTGTCAATCGCCACCCGCCCCTTCGGCTGGCTGCTCTCCTGGTCCACCGCCGCCCTGCTGCGCCTGCTCGGTCAGCGGGAACAGGCCGCCTCCCGGGTCACCGAGGACGAGATCCACGCGCTGTTGCAGGAGGGGTCCGAGGCCGGGGTGATCGACGCCGACGAGCACCACATGGTGCGCAACGTCTTCCGTCTCGATGACCGGCAACTCGGTTCACTCATGGTGCCGCGGGGCGAGATCGCCTGGCTCGACCTCAACGCACCCTTGGAGGATAACCTGGCGCGCGTCGCCGGCTCGGTCCACTCACGCTTCCCGGTCTGCCGCGGCGGCCTGGATGAGGTGATCGGCGTCGCCGTGATGAAAAACCTGTTCAGTCAGTCATTGAGCGGACAGGGTATCGACCTGACCCTGGACCTGGAACCCTCCGTTTATGTGCCCGAGTCGCTCACCGGCATGCAGCTGCTGGGTGAGTTCCGTGCCAACGGCGCCCAAATGGTCTTCGTCATCGACGAGTACGGTGAACTGCTGGGACTGGTGACGCTGCAAGACGTGCTGGAGGCGGTCACCGGCGAATTCCAGCCCCGCGACCCGGAAGACGCCTGGGCGGTGCCGCGCGCCGACGGCTCCTGGCTGCTGGATGGTCTGATCCCCATCATGGAACTCAAGGATCGGCTGGAGCTCAAGGCCGTGCCGGAAGAGGACAAGGGCCGCTATCACACCCTGAGCGGCATGCTCCTGTGGCTGCTTGGGCGCGTCCCCCAGACCGGTGACCTGGTGGACTGGGAGCACTGGCGCCTGGAGATCGTCGACATGGACAGCAGGCGGATCGACAAGGTCTTGGCCACACCCAGACGCGAACCCCAGGCGGCAGCGGATGGCGGGGACGGGCAGAGCCAGGCGGGACCGCCGGGAGCGGACAGTCCCGCCTAGGCGTCAGTCGGGCGACTGCACCGATGCGCACCGCGTGGCAACGTCCTTGGAAGAGGAAAAACGACCAAACTATCAAAGCGTTATGCTGATCGACAACGCCGACCTCGCCACCTTAAGCGACGCCATTGCGGTATTCTGCCAACAGGCATTGCAGCGTCGCGATATCGACGGGTTTGATCAGATGCATGTCAAATCCGGCGGCCCTGGAACGTTGCCGACTTTCCGGGTCTCCATAGCCGGTCAGGGCGATCAGCCGAAGTGCGGGTAGCTCGGTCTGCTGGTGCTGGCGCAGCCGTTGTGCCACGGCATAGCCGTCCAACCCCGGCAGCCCCAGATCGAGCAGGACGACCTGGGGCCGTTCGGCATACGCGACCGTCAGCGCCGTCTCCCCATCGTAGGCCGTCAGCGCCCGATCTCCAGCAGCGTCCAACAGCAGCGCGAGGCTATCGGCCGCATCACGGTTGTCGTCCACGATGAGCACACACAGCCCACCTTGATTCGGTGCGGGCGCGATCGCATCCTCGAGCGCGCTGGCGGGCCGGGCCGGGAGACAGGGAAGGCAGATGACAAATTCGCTGCCGTGCCCCCGACCTTCACTGAAGACCTGGACGGTACCGCCGTGCAAATCCACCAAATGCTTGACCAGCGAGAGGCCAATCCCCAAGCCGCCCGCGGCACGATCCAGAGTATCATCGACCTGATAGAACAGTTCGAATAGGTGGGGCAAGACAGCGGAATCAAGGCCATGGCCGGTATCGCAGACACGGATGCGGACCTCATCATGGTCACGTTCAGCGGTGAGACCAATTTGCCCACCTTCGTCGGTATACTTGGCCGCGTTCGCGAGCAGATTCGAGACGACCTGGGCGAGTCGGATCGCATCACCCTGGACCTGTATCGGGGCGTGCGGTCGATGCACCGTAAGTGCATGTCGGCGGGCATCGATCAGCGGTTGACTGGTTTCCAGTGCACGGTCCAAGATGTCCGCCACGTCGAGCCGCTCCAGGCGGAGCTCGACCTTCCCGCGGGTAATGCGGGAGAGATCCAGCAGGTCGTCGA
Organism: uncultured Thiodictyon sp.; assembly: GCA_903837595.1. Classification (GTDB taxonomy): domain Bacteria; phylum Pseudomonadota; class Gammaproteobacteria; order Chromatiales; family Chromatiaceae; genus Thiodictyon. Next base: position 2,051 of record CAILVI010000352.1, on the reverse strand, counting down.
CCAAGCGGGTCAGATGCTGGGTTTGGCGGGCGATAACGTCGCGGCACCAGCTAAATTGCACGCCAGTCAACCCGATATGCCGAAGGATTTCCACGGCATTGCTAATCGGCGCTAACGGATTGCGCAGCTCATGGCCCAGCATGGCGAGAAATGCATTCTTCCTCCGATCGGCCTCGTGAAGTGCGGCTTCGGCTTGCTTCAAATCGCTGATGTCGCGGGTGACCGACAGCAGGCAACGATCGCCCGCGATGGTAATGGCATGAGCAGACACGAGCGACGTGATCACGCTGCCCGCTTTCGTGACAAGTTCGACCTCCAGATTCTTGCAATAGTCATTCGTCTGCAGGGCATCAACCAAGCGTCGTCGGTCCTGCGGGTTGCGCCAGATGCCGATCTGCGACTCGGTCCTACCGATGACTTCATCCCGCGCCCAACCGAAGGTGTCTATGAATCCGTCATTGACGTCCACATACTGTCCATCGGCCACACGCGTGATGGTGAAGGCGTCCGGACTGGTGACGAAAGCCGTGCGATAACGTTCCTCGCTCTTGGCCAGCATCTCGTTCAACTCGACCAATAGGCGCTTGTTCTCGTCCATCTCCCGGAAAATTAATTCAAAGGGCTGCCGCACACCAGAAAACACCACGGCGATGAACGCGAGGGCGACCGACAAAAAGCGAAAATAGTGGCCGAGTTCGTTAGTGAAATCATAGAAACCGGCGTAGCGCGTGAAGCAGACTTCGGTCGCCATCGCCAGCCACAGGGAGCCGGCCAACAGGAGGAATATCCGCGACTCGAATTGTCGGCGGCGGCGGTAAAGCAGAATAAACCCGGCGACCAGCATAGCGATGATGACATACTCGCTGTTGACCTTGAAGGGGGTCAGCCCGACACCGTCGACGAACGTGGTAGGAAACCATTGCAGCATCACCGCCGCGCACGCCACCAGGGCGGCGGCGGCAAATCCCATGCTGACGAGGGCAAAGTTGGGCCGCCTGGCGATGACCAGCGGGCCGCACAATAAAGCGATGGCCTCCAGATAGCGCGCCGTCAGCCAAAACTGGGTCGGATAATTGGTGGAGACGCCGGGAAACAGATTCATTCCCTTGAAGGTCAGGGTATGAAAAATATCAACGAGTCCGATGGCGCCGTATGAGGCGCCGAGCACGATCAGGTAGCCGTTGAGCAGGTAGCGACTGCTGGTCCAGGTCAGAACAAAAATGCACAGACTGACGACGATGGCGAAGAGCTCGGCCATCGTATGGAACAACAGGTAGTGCACCGAGCGGGCTCCGGCCAGGATCACCACAATCGCCAGTAATACGCCAGCGACAGCGATCTCCGGCTTTCCCACCAACCAGTCAAGGCGCAACCTGGGCACGGTCGGACCTCCCAATGTAAACCCTTGTTACAGCTTTGACACTATAACACGCGGATCACTGTAGGGAAATAGGGGCCAGACCATCGCTGTGGCTGAGCCGTCGAAGTCCAGCAGGCGACTTTCGGCGAGCGCAATGCGATGGCGCTAGCGCCCCCGATACGCGACCACGGGGTCGGCGCGGGTAAGACAGGACTTCGCGAAGACCGCCCAGTCGGCCCCCATCAGCGGAAGTTCCCCGGACAGTCACCAATCTCCGGTTGGCGGCCTTGAATTCGGTATAGCGCCCGTCCGTTTCCTGGAATGTTTTATCATCGGAATGCCGAGGGAGGATTTAAGTATACTGTCCCCCGGAACTTGCGATGTGGAATCAGGGCGCCAATGTGCTGCTGATCGACGACCTGGAGAAGGGCCTGCACCCCCAGGCCCAACGCGAATTGGTCACAGCCCTGAAGACCCTGGTCACGACCGATCCCAAGCTCCAGATCGCCTTCTCCACCCATTCGTCCTATGTGGTGGATGAACTGACCGCCGATCAGGTCTGAATTCTGGTCCCGGACGAACAGCGCGGCGCGGTGGCGCGCCAATTCAGCGACCACCCGCGGGCGGCGGACGCCCTCCAGGAACTCACCACGGGTGAGTTCCTGAGTTCCTGAGTTCCTGAGTTCCTGAG
>CAILVI010000351.1 GCA_903837595.1 uncultured Thiodictyon sp. | reverse complement strand
GGTGCTTAACCCTCGGTTTGTTTGCACTTCCAAGGGTACACAATTTCGCGGGTCCTGCCGCTCTCCAGGGGGTGATTCTCCAAGCCCTATGCTATGTCTTGGCCGGATTTATGATCAAGGCCCTCACGCGGGCGCTGGGAACAACCCCCTGCCCATAGATCGCCTCGCCCTTTTCGTTGGCCACCCGCAGCAGGTTGAGATAGGGCAGGCGGCTCTGTTGAGCGTGCAGAAAACCGTTGATGAATGCGGCGTCGGGGTGGCCGCCGGCGAACTGGCGACCGATTTCGTCGGATGAGACCTGCAGGGCGAAGTCGATCCCGTCGATCATGCCCTCGAGGGTCTGCTCCACCGAATTGTCCAGGTACTGGAGCGTGGCGACGGCGCGCGTGACGGCGGCTTGCCGCAGGTGCATAAGTGTCACGACTGCCGCGATCACCGCAGCCAGGATGACGAACGCCACCCCCCCATAGAGGATGCGACGGTTACCCTGGAGCGAATTTATCGAAATCGGACTGCTCGGCAAAAACACCGCCCACCCCCGCTGTCGCTTGTGTTCTCCTTCAGGTCCTGGTTCACCCGACCGGCGTCGCTGCGGCGTTGTACGATGACTTGCCGCGCCGGCGCCTGGCAGGAATATCATGCGCTGCCTTCGCCGCATGCGCTTAACGGGCGGACCCAAGTTTACCAGACGGTGGAACGACCGGCAGTGCGCCGTCCGTCAAGCCCCACCGCCCGCCCGCCGGAACCCCAGGGCCCCGACCTCAATCGCGGCAAATGGTCCGCGCGGCGATATTCCCGCGCCCGGTTTTGCAGTAGCATCGCCGTCCTATGCGCACACGCCTCCAGCCCCGGGGCGTCAGTGTCGGCAAAACCCGTTTAACCCTTAAGTCTTGGGAGACCCCCGGTGCCTAAGTTCAACGCCCTGCGCCTCACACTGCCTGCACTGTGTGCGGGCCTGTTGTCCCTGACCGCCCCCGTCAACGCCGAGGAGACGGTCCACATCTACAACTGGAACGACTACTTCGCACCCGACACCCTTCAAGAATTCCAGAAACAGACCGGCATCCGCCCGGTCCTGGATCTCTATGACAACAACGATGTGCTGGAGGCCAAACTGTTCGCCGGCAGCAGCGGCTATGACGTGGTGTTCCCCACCGCGCGCCCCTTCGGCGCCCGCCAGATCAAGGCCGGACTCTTCCAGACCCTGGACAAGTCCAAGCTGGCGGGGCTCGACAAACTCGACCCCGCGGTGATGGCCAGCCTGAAGGAACTGGACCCCGACAACGCCCATCTGGTGCCCTATCTGCTGGGCACTACCGGACTCGCGATCAACGTGACCAAGGTGAAGGCGGCCCTGGGCGAGGGCACCCCAACCGATACCTGGGCGATCCTCTTCGACCCTGCCCAGGCCGCCAAGCTCAAAGGCTGCGGCATCAGCATGCTGGACGACCCGACCGAGGCCTTCGCCGCGGCGCTGGCCTATCTTGGGAAAGACCCCAACAGCCGCACCGCCGCCGACCTGGATGAGGCGGACAAGGTCTTGAGAGCCGCCCGCAAGAACGTCCGCTATTTCCATTCATCTCAATACATCAGTGACATGGCAAATGGCGACCTATGTCTCGCCCACGGCTATTCCGGCGATAGCCTGCAGGCCCGGAGCCGCGCGCAAGAGGCCAAAAAGGGCGTCACGGTCGGCTTTCGCATCCCCAAAGAGGGCGCCGTACTCGCGACCGACGTGCTGGCCATTCCCAAGGACGCCCCCAATCCGGCCGCCGCCAATGCCTTCATCGCCTTCATCCTGCAGCCGGCCGTGATCGCGCGCATCACCGACCAGGTGAAATATGCCAACGCCAATACCGCGGCGACGCCCCTGGTATCCGAGGCGGTCCGCACCGACCCTGGCATCTATCCCCCGGCGGCGGTCAAAGAGAAGTTCATCGTACTCAAGACGCCGAGCGACAAAGAGCAACGCGACCTGAATCGGCGGTGGACGCGCATCAAGGCCGAGCGCTGAGCGCAGGAACCGGACAGTATTATGGCGAACCCCGAACAGCGCAAGCTGGAACCCTGGCAGGACCCGAAGGCCGCGCCCTATGTACGCATCGACCACGTCACCAAGCAATTTGGTGACGTCTATGCCGTCGATGATGTGTCGCTGGACATCTTCCAGGGCGAGTTCTTCTCGCTCCTGGGGAGTTCCGGTTGCGGCAAGTCGACCCTGCTGCGCATGCTCGCCGGTCTGGAGCGCCCCACCAAGGGGCGCATCTATATCGACGGGGCGGATGTGACCGATATTCCGGCCTACTCCCGCCCGGTCAATATGATGTTTCAGTCCTATGCCCTGTTCCCCCACATGACGGTGGAGCAGAACGTGGAGTTCGGCCTGAAGCAGGACCGGATGCCGCGCAAGGAACGCGCGGAGCGGGTGGGTGAGATGCTCGGCCTGTTGCAGATCAGTGAATTGCGCAAGCGTAAGCCGGACCAACTCTCCGGCGGCCAGCGCCAGCGCGTCGCCCTGGCCCGGACGCTGGCCAAACACCCCAAGCTGTTGCTATTGGACGAACCGCTCGGCGCACTCGACAAACGACTGCGCGAGAGTGCCCAGTTTGAATTGGTGAACCTCCAGGAGCGCCTCGGCATCACCTTCGTGACCGTAACCCACGATCAGGAGGAGGCGATGACCATGTCCACCCGCATCGCCGTCATGAATGCCGGCCAGATCCTCCAGGTGGACACCCCGACCGCCATCTACGAATACCCTGAATACCGGTTCGTGGCGGACTTCATCGGCCTGGTGAATCTGTTCGATGGCCGGGTGGCAGAGACCCAGGACGACCAGGTATTGGTGGAGACCAACCTGGGACGACGGCTGCACATGCGCTGCTCACACCCGCACGCCGTCGGCACCCCGGTCACGGTGGCCATCCGACCCGAGAAACTCCAGATCTGTCAGACCTATCACGAGAACGGCGTCAACCAGGTCAAGGGGGTGGTCGAGGACATCGCCTATCTGGGGGATGTGTCGATCTACCGCGTGCGGGTGAGCCCCGAGATGCTGGTGGAGATGACACTGACCAATATCCAGCCACGCACCGAGCAGGCCTTGACCTGGGGGCAGGAGGTGGCGATGGAGTGGTCGCCGACCAGCGGCGTGGTCCTGACGGAGTAGGTACGATGCTATTAAAGAAGACGCACCTGCGTGACCGCCATCTGTCGCGGGTCCTGAATATCGGCACGCCCTATCTGTGGTTGGGGCTCTTCTTTCTCCTGCCCTTCGCCATCGTCTTGCATATCAGCATGGCCGAGACGGCACTCGCCCAGCCGCCCTACACCAGCCTGATGAACTGGGTGGGGGATGGAGTGTTGCAGATCCGGCTCAATCTCCAGAACTTCGTGTCGGTGTTCACCGACGAACTCTACTTGGCCGCCCTGCTGAATTCACTGTGGATCGCCTTGGTCTGCACCATCGCGTGCCTGCTGATCGGCTATCCCATGGCCTATGCCATCGCCACCTCACCGGAGCGGCAACGGGTCATCCTGTTGATGCTGATCATCCTGCCCTTCTGGACCTCCTTCCTGATCCGCGTCTATGCCTGGATCGGCATCCTGAAACCCAACGGGCTGCTCAATAACTTTCTGATGTGGTTGGGACTCATCCATGAGCCGCTGACTATCCTGCACACCCAGACGGCGATCTATATCGGAGTGGTCTATTCCTATCTGCCCTTCATGATCCTGCCGCTGTTTGCCAATCTGACCCGGCTCGACTTCAGCCTGTTGGAAGCGGCCGCGGATTTAGGGTGCCGGCCATTCAAGGCCTTCCTCAAGGTCACGCTGCCGCTGTCACTGCCCGGCATCGTGGCCGGCTCCATGCTGGTCTTCATCCCGGTGGTAGGTGAATTCGTAATCCCAGACCTGCTGGGCGGCCCCGACAGTCTGATGATCGGCAAGCAGCTCTGGACCGAGTTCTTCGGCAACAAGGACTGGCCGCTGGCCGCGGCACTCGCCATCTGTCTGCTCGGACTACTGGTGGTGCCGTTCGTGTTGATGCAGCGCCTGGAGAGTCGCATCGGGGGGGATGAACTATGAACCATGGACGCTGGAAGCTCTATACCTTTTTGGGTCTGGGCTTCGCCTTTCTCTATATCCCGGTACTGCTGCTTATCGTCTATTCGTTCAACGAATCGCGGCTGGTCACCGTCTGGTCGGGGTTCTCGACCAAGTGGTACGCAGAGCTCATGCAGAACCAGCAACTGCTCGACGCCGCCTGGCTCAGTGTGCGCATCGCGGCCACCAATGCCTGCTTCGCGGTCGTGCTTGGAACCCTGGCCGCCAACGCACTGGTACGCCATGGCAAATTTCGCGGACGCACCGGCTTTCAACTGCTGCTGACGGCCCCGCTCGTCATGCCCGAGGTCATCACCGGGCTGTCGCTCCTGCTGCTTTTCGTGACCATGGAAAAGACCATCGGCTGGCCGGACGGGCGCGGCTTCACCACCATCACCATCGCCCATATCACCTTCAGCATGGCCTATGTGGCGGTGGTGGTGCGCTCGCGCCTGTCGCAAATGGACCGCTCACTGGAAGAGGCGGCCATGGATTTGGGCGCCCGCCCCTTGCGGGTCTATATGAGCATTACCCTGCCACTGATCGCCCCGGCGCTACTCTCCGGCTGGCTGCTCGCCTTCACGCTCTCACTGGATGACCTGGTCATCTCGACCTTCGTCGCCGGCCCCGGCTCCACCACTTTACCGATGGTGGTCTATTCCAGCGTCCGCATGGGTGTCTCACCCCAGATCAATGCGCTGGCATCGATCGTGGTGCTGATCGTTTCGGTCGCGGTCATCGTCGCCGGCCTTTCCATGCGGCAGCGACCGGCGACCAAGTCGTCGGCATGAGCGATGCCCCAAGTCCGGGATTTTCTCACGCCAAGGCGCCAAGCTCGCCAAGGAATGCAAGAGAGGAGAGGAAACGAATGGATTGGTTCGAACACATCACGGGCTTCACCGAGGACGCGTACGGTGAGACCCGTCGCCGCCTGAAGGTCGAAGGCGATCAACTCATCAACCGCAAGACCGGGCGCCGCCACGCCATGGGCTGGCTCGAAGTGGTCTCACTGGCCGCCTTGCGCACGCGGATCGGACCGCTGCCCGCCGCGGCGGCCCCGGCATCATTGGGAACAGTGTGCGGTGATATTCGCCAGCTGCACCTGGAACCGGAGCAACAGGGCGCGCTGATCCAGGTGGCGTCACAATTCAATCTACTCGAAATGGTCGGCCCCAGCGTCAGCCCCGAGGATGGCGTCACGCGGTACAGCAACGATCCCACCCAGGGCCCCGCCTGTGCAATCGCGGCCGGGGCCGGGACGATCTACCGCAACTATCTGGTACCCGTGAAAGGCACGACCGGTCAGACCACGCAGCGGCAGATCAACACCCTGGCCGACCTGGGAACGGCATTGGGTCATGATGAAAACCCGTTGTGGGAGTGGCGCAACGGCTATGCCCTCGGTACGGACGGTGGCCTGGCACGCATCGCGGCCCGCCTCGCGGTCGCGGATGAGGCCGAACGCCAGCGCCTGCGCGGTCTGCTGCGCATCGGCCTGCACTGGGATGTGGAAGTGACCGACGCGCCGACGGCACCCGGCCCGCAAGTGACCCAGGCCTATTGCTCTGCGATGCCCGTGGCCTATGGCAAACCGCCGGCCAGCGCATGGAAACCCATCGCGCAACTGGTACTTGAAGCCGCCTACGAGGCGACCCTGCTCGCGGGTGTCTTGAACGCCCGTCGGGGCGTCTCAAACCGGGTGCTGCTCACCCGTTTGGGCGGCGGCGCCTTTGGTAACGATCCACACTGGATCAGCGCGGCGATTGAGCGTGCGTTGGCACTGGTCGGGGGCTGTGAGCTCGAGATTTTTGCAGTGAAGAAGTAGCAATGACCGACCAACAGATCGGCCCTGATCCACTTGGAATGCCATCTCTGGAAGTCCGCCAGCATGCTGCGCGGTCCGGTGGACGCGGCGGATTTCAAGACCTACTCTTCTCGCTCCTCTTCTTCAAACGCATCTGCGATCAAGAAATTCGCCGACGCCACCAACAAGAAGGCCAGTGAGTTCTACACGCCGCGCAGCGTAGTGCGGCTGATTTTCGATATGCTCGACCCGTGCGAAACCGAGAGCACCTATGAGCGGCCTGCGGCACCGGCGGTATGTTGCTGGCCGCCGTGGCGCATATGAAGAAGCAGCATGGCGACGTGAAACGGCTCTGGGGCAAGCTGTATGGGCAGGAGAAGAACCTCACCACCTCGGCCATCGCCCGCATGAACCTCTTTCTGGCCTTGATCATCGTTCCGGCCAGCCGGTCCGTCTGCAACCCGAGGTCGAGGCTTTAGCCGGTGGCGGCTTCCGGCAAACTCAAGAGAAATCAGTGGCGCCTGCGAGCCGGACCGGCTAAAGCCTCGACCTCCAGTGGTCGGCCTGACGGCCGACCCGCCCGCTTCGGTGGCCGGAGCGATGATCAAGGTCCCGGTGCCAGGCGCCCTGCCCCGCGACTGCGGCTGGCCGGTACGCTGTTCGCGAACATGGATCGATCGATGCCGGACATACAACGACAGCTGTCCAGGCATGGACGATCCATGCTGGAGACAGGATCGAGACCTCCAGAGACACACCGATGTCGCCTGGAGATACAGCGCTGACTTTCGGAGACACAAAATCCCATGGCCCGACATAGGGCAACGGATGTCTCGACAGTGAACGTCGGACCTTTTTGCGTCGATCGCGTATTCTGGAGACAGGACGAAGACGTTCAGAGATAGACGAATCTATGTTTTGGGATGGATTGAGGGATGCTGCGACATCCATCGTCCTATTGCGAAGACATAACCGGGATTCGCAAACATAGGGCCATGTATCCCGATGATAGGATGGCGATTCTCCGACACTCTCCGGTGTATGTTTCAACATAGAACGGTGGATGCTGCGACATGGCGCGATATCTTCCGTGCATGTCGCGACATGCGCCAGCATACAGCCGACTATCCCGGAGATAGGACTTTGGATGTCCAACATCCATCGCTCGATACCTCAACATGGAACGACGGATGCCCGACATCGATCGATGGCTTGCGCCGATAGGACGGCGGACGCCCGGCAGCGATCGATCCATGTGTCGACATGAAACGGAGATTGCTCAGACATGGCGCGAGATAGCTCGGGAATGTCGCGACATGCGCCGACATAGAGCCGAGTATCACGGACATAGAACCGCCGATGCCCGGCAGCGATCGTTCGATCCCGGACTGTCCGACCTGGATCGCGACAACCTGGCCCAGACGGCCGCGAAGATGGCCGTGTTGGTCACGACGCCCGAGCGCATCCGCCGGGTCTGCGAGGACCTCGCGCACTTCCAGGGCAAGGTCGAACCCAATGGCTTCAAGGGCCAGATCGTGACCTTCGATCGCGAATCCTGCCTGCTCTATAACGCCGTACTCGACCGGCTGTTGCCGCCGGAGGCGTCCGAGTCGGAACAGAAGACCCGTGGACTGGGCGTCGATTACTTAGGGAACTTCGATGACGGTGTAGAACTATATCCGGCAGTATTACTGAGGGGGCTTGATCACATCACTGCGGCGAATTGCTTGCGCGGCAACCGGTCGCGGCCTGGGGGCC
>CAILVI010000350.1 GCA_903837595.1 uncultured Thiodictyon sp. | reverse complement strand
GCGCTGGCGTTCAAGCAGATGTCCTCTCGGATTTGCAGCAACGAGTCGATAATGATCGGCAGAATATCAATAAGTTCGCAATCGTGAGGACAGTTCTCGAGCGGATTAATGAAAAAGAAGACTCTACACTTCGCGAACGCAGAGAGATCATCAAGCGCGTAGCCGAGTTTGAGAACTTCTCGTCCTGTTGGTCTGAAGATCAGCTAAAAGCAAAGGGCTTGGTTTCCGAAGTGCAACGCGTTGTCAACGTGAAGGACAGCTTTACGCGCATTAATCAAGAACGAGAAAAGGAGAGGCAGGAACGGGCGGAAAATAGCCGGAAGGAGATCGCTGCAACACAAGAACGCAGGAAAAGAATTGATGACCTGAAGCAGCGTCTTTACATTTTGTTTCCGATGGACAATGAACCCCAGAAACGGGGCAAGTTGCTTGAGTCCGTTGTAAACGATCTTTTCACGATTTACGAAATCTCGATAAGAAAAGACTTCAAGAGAGTGGATGCTAGCGGCGCCGGAGTGATTGAGCAGATTGATGGCGTCATAGAATTCAAGGGCCAGATCTATCTGGTAGAAATGAAATGGCTAAAAGAAGCCATTGGCGTTGACAGCATTGGACAACACCTTGTGCGGCTCTATCAGCGAGATGGCGCCCGCGCTTTGTTTATCGCCGCAAACGGCTACGCAGATACAACGATCAGTGAGTGCAGAGAAGCCTTGGACAAGAAGATAATTGCACTCCTAAATCTTGACGAACTCGTTATGATGCTGGAGGCGCACCGCTCGCTTACGGACTTGCTAGACAAGAAAATCCAGGCGGCGATTGTCGATAAGAACCCCTACCAGCGAGTTCTATCTTGATATCCCCCAAGGCATACGCACAAGCTCCGGCGGCCTGCTGGCGGCGAGTTGTGCTTACAAAAGAAGGGAGTGCGATGGCACACGAAAGCTGCCCTAAATGCGGGGCGAGAAAGCACCAGCTTATGGCATGTCCAAGCTGTGGATTCACAAAGATAGGAAACGCTGAAAATGCCTTATCGCAATCCAATAAAGCGTCCGATGCGTCAATCGAGACGATAGGTCCTTCGCTATCCCAAGAGCACATTGTCAAAGGGTCACCCCTCAGAAAGTGCCCTCAATGTGACGCGCTAGTTCAAGAGGATCGCTTGGCCAGCCATATCCAGCGCGTTCATGTTTTAAGTAAATCGAAAAAGATATCTAAAAGAGGGATTATTGGCTCGACGTCTCGAACTAATTCATCGTTACGAAAATGTATGGTATGCGGAAGACCAGCAATCCCGGGTGATAACGTCTGCTACAGCCACTGTCGATAACGTTAAGGGGGCGGTGCAATAGGGAGCAGACAATGGGGGAATGCTGGTTATTTCGTGGGGCAGAGCGGGCAGAGGGTCGGGTTTTTCAATCAATTATATCCAAACAACTCATGATTTAAAGGCCTGATCGCGCGGATTCACGCGTCCAATGTGTGGCAGTAACGAGGTATCACGCAACAACAGTGCCTATGGCACATAGGGTGGAACACCGCAGGCGGCGTCTCCATTTTGGATCATGGAATGGCGGATCGTCCCGCGGCCTTGTCGCTCTAAATCTTACCAAATTATTTTGCTTTTTTTCCAGGTTCCCTGCGGTATTGGCTCAGGATCAGGCGGTTGGTTATCCCCTGGTCGCGCTTCAGACTGTTCTCGATTTGGTTTTATCGCGCAGAATAGACACTTGGAAGCAGTGTTCGCCTCCTGTCAGTTCGTTGATTATCCAGAGCTTGCTATTATCACTAGCCGCTCGCGAGACCTCACCGACATAGCCGCCTACCGTAACGCGCCGTCCAATGGCAATCCGCGGGAATCCTACCTCCCAGACCAAATCGGTCAAGGGAATCGCGACGCGGCTGTCACTTGCAAGTCTGGTAATGTTTGAGATCTGTCCAAATAAAGGATTCGCACAGTCGGTTTCTGACAAGAATAGGATGATCTTTGCCTGGGCTCTGCTCAGGGCCACATTAATCAGGCGCCGTGCGTCCTCCGTGAGCAGGAATGGATTCGATCCGTCGACAGGATCGAAGAGCACAATAGCCGCCTCACTGCCCTGCGCCCGATGAACAGTACTGACTTTGACCCTTTTAACCCCGTGGGCACTCAATCGTTGGCGTAACAACGCCCGTTGCGCGCGGAACGGTGTCAGGACAACCACTGAGCCGGGCTTGGTGGAGAGAGTGTCGAGCGCCGAACTCAAGAGTTCTGCAATCAACTCAGCCGACTGATACCGAATCGGGCCTTGGTAATGCTGCGACCAGGTACCAGATTCGGACACTGGCTGGAGACTGATATGTTGGTCAGCAGCGATATCGCCGACCACCACCTGCCGCTCGGCCCTCCACGTATCTATATTCTCTATGTGGGAGGCGACCCTCAGCGACCCGCCATAGAATAGTTGACTGACTATGCTGCAGATCGGCTCCGCCATGCGGGATTGCTCGTCCAGTATGCAGATCGATGGTCCGCTGTTAGGCTTAAGATCGAAGGGCGAACGGGCAAGCCATCGTTGCGCGTGCTTCGATTGACTCCGCACCACCGGGGCCAACTGCGCCGGGTCCCCTGCGAACAAGCGTGATCGACCTAGGGGCATCAGCATTAGGGCATGAGCGAGTCCGACTTGGCTCGCCTCATCGAAAACCAGCAGATCGAAAGGCGGCAGTTCACGAAGGTCTGCCAGTGTGAACGCTGCCCTAGTCGTGGTCATGCTTGCTAGTCGGGCGCTTCGCAGTACATTTAGGGACTGCGTTTGCACCTTTTTGCGCAATTTCTCGACCTTTTCCGCCCACGCGCTGTAATCCTCAATCTCTTTGGGCGAGGGGCGCTCGCCCTCAGCTCTGGCAAGACGCGCAATCAATTCGCGATCCAAGACAGGAAGCAAATGCTCACGGCCATGGTACTCGCTCGCAATGAATCTGCTGCCGATTCTCTTGACGGTGTCACGCAGTAACCGTCGATTAGAAAATTCCAGCGCCTTGTCAACGGCGACTGTCGCCTGATCGACGGCATGATTAGTTGTCGAGAGCAATAGGACCCGTCCACGCGGATTGACATGCAAATACTCTGCGACGATCACTCCCAGGACCGTCGTCTTGCCGGTTCCCGGTGGTCCCCAGAGAAAGCTGCTCGTGTTCCCGAGGAGCTTAAGCGCCTGCCGTTGGGCACGGCGCAGCCAGCGAAACTTATGGCCGGACAGGGGATTCACAGGGAACGTGGATGGGGCACCGAGATCCTCCAGACAGGCAAATGCGCCAGTGGCCCAGGCATTATCTTGCCAACATTCCGCCAGCGCCTGTAGATAGCGTGGCGGATAGAGCCGAATGAGCTGACCGGCACCAGGCGGGTGGGCCGTTGCGTCCTTGAGAATGATCTGATCGTCTTCCGAAATCACCGTAAGGACACTAGCCCCACCCTTGGGTGGGCACGCCCACCAGGCCGCAGCGCCGTCAAACGAGTCGTCTAGGACAACCCTGGTATGGCGACCGTCCGCGTGTACCGCTCCAGGTTGTATGGTCATCCTCCAGATGTTCTGGACTCGCTCAATCGCCTGGACTTTGAAGTCGTAGTATTCCGGCGTGGCAGCAAGTTCCGAACTGATTGCTGTGCGAATCTCCTGGACGGTCATGGTCTAATCAAGTCACTTATCGGCATCATCACAGCGCGGCGAGTGTGTTCTCATACCGTTCCCAGACGCTATCGAACGCTGAGAGTGGACGCGAAATGTGGCTCAATAAAATCAGTTTGCAGCGTGATCGCGTCAAGGCGACATACAAGCGGTTAATATGCGCTGGATCATCGAAATCATAGGACTCCAGATAAGGCACAATCACGACATCGAACTCCAGCCCCTTGGCATGGGTCACAGAGGTGAAGTGTCGTACGTGGCGCCGGGACAAATCAATTTTCTGGGATAGCTCCGCATCCACCATTTGGGCCGCAAGCTTGGCCTTGCATTGATCGTAAAAAACTGAGGCAGTTTTCTGGTTGTTCAGGATCACCGCGGCAGTGTGGTGGGGTTGGACGTTTCGCAGCGCATCGATCACTCTGTCCACCGCATCCTCTTCGTCCTCCACAAAACTCAGCTCAGGGCCATACAGGTAGTCGGCATGTTCGAGAAGACGGGCACGAAGCTCAGCACTGGGTTCATAACTCGTGAGCCCGTCCTGAAGGTGCGCCCGGAAGCAAGCACTGAACCACGCCAAGCCTGGGGCTTCCAATTGTCGAAGGTTCTCAGTCAGTTGGACTCGCGGTACGGATCGGTCGGGGAAGCAGGCGAGGATGTCGATCACGCTGCCGTTATGCAGCTTCTGGGCTATGTCGCCTACCACGGTGACTGCCCCATACTCCGGCCGAGCCTGCTCAACCATCAAGAAAACTTGCTGCTCAGTAAAATCCTGTACCTCGTCGACAAACACAGCCTGGTAAAAAGGAGGCTCGCTGAGTTCCCGGGGTATTCCGGTAAAACCACGGCCGATGATGTGAGCAATGCATAGCAAGAGATCAAGGTCTTCCTCGGCAAGCTTGCGTTGACGAAGTTGCTGGTCAATGCAGGCGGCCAGCAGGGGGTCCGGAAAAAATGACCGGTGACCTGCGAGTGAGGCTGAATAGGCATCGGCGAGAAAAGCCAATGGCGCGATCAAGGCGCGGCGGGCGGCACTATTGAACAGTCGGTCGACTGAAGTCTGCGATGTCGGGCCATCGGCCATCCTAGTTGCCGTGCCTTCGGAGTTCTCCAGGTGCTCTTCGTTGCTCGTTGCCGCTGCTTTCGGAACCAGTGTCAGTTGCCTTTTTCCCAAACCACGAGACAGGCCCAAGGGTCGCAGTTTGCCGTCGCGCAGAACGTATAACCGGTCTGTGGCCTCTGGTAAGAGACGGAGGTATAGGTCCTGGACATCCGACAACCTCGCGGGAACGGTAATCCCCGTCGGGTCACGCACGACAATCGATCCTTGCTCCAACAGAGCGCGGGTTTCCTCACCCCAAGCCAGTGGATCACCCGTTTCGGACAGCAGAACCAGCGAATCATCCACGGGGTCGCACCCATCGAGAAACACGAGTCGAGCCGCGTTTCGTAGGAACAGAGGTACTTTTTCCGCCATGAGTTGTTGCGCGAGGTCCCGCTCCCGTGGGGCGGTCCAGGAACGATCGCCGATCGTGACCCATAGGACGTCCTTCCCAAGGACATCTTGTCTTATCTGTTGGATTTTATCCTGAATCCGCGATGCGAGACGATCAAGCGCGAATCCGCTCTTAACAATCGACCGGTTTAACTCGCTCGCGAGTCGAGCGACCTCGGCTCGTAATCGATCTACTGCCATAGAGCCGACCCGCAAGGCGACCGTCTGGTCCGCGGGAGCGAACGCTGACGCGATATCATCGGTAGTGGGCGAGTCAGCGATCAGCAACCGAGACCAGTAGGCTGCGATCGCCCGGTCAGCGGCCTTCAACCAAGCCATCGTGGTGGCTGTGTGTGTCTCTCGGGGCGCGTCCAAACCTGCCCATCGAGAAGCACCAGGCCTGCTCCGCTCCACCCGCCGATGTAGACGCAAACGGCTGCGGAGTTCTGAATACTCCTGAACTGGCAGGTTCGGCAAATCCAAACGGCGGCAGGTTTCGCGGAGATACTGAATCAGCTCCCCAGTGCGGACGAACCCCACACAACTCTGTTGGGAAAACTGACCGGAAAATTTTTCTGACCAGTAATCGAGTTTTTCACCCACAATCGCACGAAATTTGGATTCATCGACGAGATTGTTGAATTCATCTATGAGACTATTCACGTTGAAATCGGACAGCATCTTGGTCCGACCAAGTGCGGCTGAGGTCTTGCCGGAACCCGCGACGCCCTCTACGAACATCGGTCCCATCGGCGAGCGTGACATCACCTCATCCTGCTCGCGAGTGCGATTGATGTAGAACGTCTCGCTCAGGCCGTAATATTCTTCGGCACGGGCTGCCGGGGTACTGCTGGATAAATCTTCTTCCTCGGACTCCAAGGTACCATAGGGAGTTTCCACCTCATCGTCGTCGACGGGGATTGCATCGACGCGGAGGTGGGGTGGTTCAAGAACTGAGATGGGTTCGGCCACTTCCTCGTCCGAGGTCCGCTGCGATGGTTCTGCTAGGACTTGCTTAACAGACGTGGACGCGACCGGGGCGGTTGCACCTGCAAGAAACGACCGAAGATTTGTGATTTTGACCTTGCCTGGATCGCCATCGACCGTCATCCGCAGGAAATTTTTAACATTTTGCTCGAATAGGATGCCATCGAACCGGTCAAAGAGCCGAACCTCCAAGACGCGGTACTCGCCCCAGCGAGGAGTCTCGTCCTCATCGCCCGGTTTCAGAAAACTGCACAGCCGGCCGACCGGAGAATGGGGTGTGGCGTATCCGGATACGCAGCTTGGATAGACGACCGGTGTAGAGCTGAGACGAAACGTCTGTATGCCTTGTTTCTCGGTCTCGATCACGACCGTCTTGCCGTAGGCGTGACGTCGCAGTGATTCGTACTCAAACTTCCTTTGCTGATAGACCATCTGGTCGGCATAATCGATCACGCCCTCCAGTACCGCAAGCTCCTCTCTCGATCGGCTCACCTTTTCTTTTTCGGAGATTGCCATCGCGTCTCGTCCCTCGATTCGATTAGTGATCAAAAGAGATCAGGCTGGAATATAATTTGGGATGGTATGGGCGAAATTAACTCGAGTGTGACCCATTTACCTGGCTCATGCCCTCTGCTGTCCTGACACAATTAGGGTCAAGGCTAATACATGACCAACAACCCGTCAAGTAACGCTGGAAAAAGTTTTTGCCGCCGAGATCGATATATTAAGGGGTGTTCGCCACCGGCAACTCGGTGGGCGCGGGGGACGGCTCGGGGCTCTATCAGGGGGTCTTGCGCCAGAACCTGGCCTTCATGGACCGCTTCCGGGTGGTCCAGGTCGGTTATCCCGAACCCGCGGTCGAGAAGGAGATCATCAAGACCCAGGTCCCGAAGCTGCCGGACCTGATCGCGGAGAAGATGATCACCGTGGCTGGCGAAATCCGCCGGCTGTTCGTCGGCGCCAAGGAGGGTGGGGCGGAGCTGACCGTCACGATGAGTACGCGGACCCTGGTCCGCTGGGCCGGCCTTTCGCTGACGTTCAAGGG
>CAILVI010000349.1 GCA_903837595.1 uncultured Thiodictyon sp. | reverse complement strand
GGGCAAGGGTCATTGCGGCCCACCTTGTGTCGCGGCGCGCCCCCGGCCGATCCCGGCAGGGCCGTGAGTGTCGGCGCCGGCGCCGCGAATGGCGCCCCGGCATAGGGATGACCATCGCAGTGCGCCCTGAACATCGCATAGTGACGCTGCATGCGGGGCAGATAGCCCGGGTCGCGCCTCAGCTCCAGTGCGAACAGCTCAAGCAGCCCCGGGGCCTGAGGGGGTTGGGGCTGCGCGGGGTCCAGATAGGGGGCGGGCTGCTTGCCGTCGCAGTCCAGGCGCAGCAGGATGGTCGCCGCTGCCGCCTCCCGGTCAGCCGCGGCGACGACGATGCAGACCCGGCGGCAATCGCAGCCTGCTTCGTCGCAGTAGTGTTCCGCCAAGGTATAGGTGTCGGCGGGCACCCCCTCATACTCGCCCGGCGCGGGCTCGACACGGCGCAGCTCGGCCTCGGCGAGCTCCGGGAAGACCTGATAGAAGTCGCTCATCGGCATGGCGTCTGACTCTCAAGTTGCGGGATCGATGGGGTTTGGCCGATAGTGTAGCCGAGCGCCGTCATTGTCATCTCGGCCGGCTCGCGGCGCGCAGCGCCGGACACCTGGGTGACACCGCCGCAGCGCTGTCACCAGAGGTCAGACTTGCCATTCACGCCGCCGATGTGCGTCAATTGGCCGCCGACGAATCATAATCCGCGGTCTGTCCAGCGACGCCGACGCACCGGGCCGCCGGGGACCGCCGCGAGGAACCGCGATGGCAATCTGGTCGAGACCACGCCTGCTGATCACTCTCCTGCCGCTCCTGCTGGTGCTCGCCGGCGCGGCCGGCACCAGGGCCGATCCGGGGTCCGCTGGCGCTGGACCGCCGGCCAAGCCGTTGCCGCGGATCGAGACCGGGATGCACACGGCCCTGATCTGGCGCATCGCCACCGATGCCGCCGGGCGCTGGGCGGTAACCGCCTCGGAGGACAAGACCGCCCGGGTCTGGGAGGTCGCGACCGGGCGGCAGGTGTTGGTGCTGCGCCCGCCCCAGGGCGAGGGTAACGAGGGCAAGCTCAATGCCGTGGCACTGTCGCCGGATGGGGCCTTGGTGGCGGTGGGGGGATATACCACGCTCGGTTCACACGGTGGGACCGCGATCTATCTGTTCGACCGCGCCGATGGCCGCCTGCGGCGCCGGCTGACGGGGCTGCCGAGCGGCATCAATCACCTCGCATTCTCACCCGACGGCCGCCGGTTGGCCGGGGCACTGGGAGGCAGGGGCGGCGTGCGGGTCTTCGATACGGGGAGTTGGGCCGAGACCGGACAGGACACGGACTACGGTGCCGCCTCCTTAAGCGCACACTTCAGCCCGGACGGCCGGCATCTGGTTACCACGAGTCTTGACGGTCAGGTGCGCCTATACGCGATGGACGGGGGCCGGCTAGGCAAGCCCAAGACCTCCCGCCCGAGTGGGGGCAAAGAGCCCTACGCCGCCCGCTTTTCTCCGGACGGGCGCCTGATCGCAGTGGGCTTCAACGACAGCACGGCGGTAGATGTCCTGGACGGTGGGACACTGGCCCAGGTCGCCCGGCCGGACACTGCCGATGTGGACAACGGCGATCTCGGCAGGGTCGCCTGGAGCGCCGACGGCCGTTATCTGCTGGCCGGGGGCGCTGGAGTGTAAACGGCAAGCGCCTGGTCCGCCGCTGGCCGGTGGGCGACTGGTCCAGCCACCGCGATCTGCCACTGAGTGGCAACACGGTGATGGACCTGGTCCCGCTCCCCGGCGGCGGTCTGCTCTTCGCCGCCCAGGACCCTACCTGGGGGGTGATCGACCCGGCCTTTCGGGTCGGCCGACGCCAGGACGGGGCCATTACCGACCTGCGCGACCAGGGGGACCAGTTGCGCCTGTCCGCGGACACCCGCCGGGTGCGCTTCGGCTTTGCATACGGCGGCAAGGACGCGCACACCTTCGACCTGGCCGGCCGCGCACTGGGTCCGGACGCCCCTGGGCTCTCCGCCGCCCGCACCAGTGCGCCCGGGTTGGCAATCCAGGGCTGGCAGGGTGGCACGAGCCCCAGCCTCAACGGCCGTGCGCTGACCCTGGACCCCTACGAGCGCTCGCGCAGCCTCGCCATCGCCCCCGACGGCCAGGGCGTCGTACTCGGCACCGAGTGGTACCTGCGCCGCTTCGACCGCAAAGGCAAGCAGGTCTGGGAACAGCCGGTCCCCGGCGCCGCCTGGGCAGTCAACTGGAGCCCCGACGGCCGCTTTATCGTGGCCGGCTACGGCGACGGCACCGTCCGCTGGCACCGCGCGAGCGACGGCCGGGAGGTCCTCGCCTTCTTCCCCCACGCCGACCGCAAGCGCTGGGTCGCCTGGACCCCGGAGGGTTTTTATACCGCCTCGGACCCCAAGGCCGAGGAGCTGATGGGCTATCACCTCAATCATGGCCGGGACCAGGCCGGCGAGTTCGTCGCCGCCCGCCAGTTGAGCGAGCGTTTTTATCTGCCCGGACTGATCGCCCGGCGGCTCGATCCGGACGGGGATGAATTGATGGCCGCGGCGGTCCAACAGGGCGGCGATGTGCGTCAGGTGCTGGCCGGACCCGAGGCCCGCCCGCCGCGGGTGGAACTGCTGTCCCCGGCGCGGGTCAGCACCGACGGCGAGGTCCAGGTGAAGGTGCGGGTCAGCTACCCGGGCGGCGGCACCGGCCGGGTGATCTACCGCATCGACGGGGTGGAGCAACAGGGTCGGGCGGTGGGCGTGTTTGCCGACGGCACCGAGAGCCAGACCTTCACCCTGCCCCAGGCGGCGCAGGCGCATGAGTCCGAGATCAGGGTGAGCGCGGTCAACGCGCGCGGGGTCGAGTCCGCGCCCGCGCGAGTGCAGGTGCAGGTGCGCCCGGGGCAGCAGGCCCGGCCGGCGCTCTGGCTGCTGGCGGTGGGCGTGTCCAATTACCGCGACGAGAACCTCAAAGCCGGGGTGCGGTTTGCCGCCGCGGACGCCCGCTCCATGGCCGACCTGTTCAAGGAGCGCGGGCCGCGTCTGTTCCGCGCCGTGACGGCGCGCGTGCTCCCCGACCGGGAGGCGAGCGGGGAGGCGATCCGCGGCGCGCTGACCAAGCTGGCCGGACAGGTCGCGCCTCAGGATGTGTTCGTGCTCTATCTGGCCGGGCACGGCGCCAGCCTGGAGCGTGACTATCACTTCATCCCGGCGGACGCGGTCTATACCACCAGCGCGGCACTGCACGAGCGCAGCCTGACCAGCGACCAGTTTCGCAAGCTCCTGGCCGCCATCCCGGCCACCAAGACGGTGGTGCTGATCGACACCTGTAGCGCCGGGGGCTTCGGCGCCCCGGCCGGGCGCGGGATCGGCGACAAGGACGCCATCGATCGATTGAGCCGGCTCACCGGCCGGGCCATGATCGCCGCCACCGCGGACGAGCGGATGGCGGTGGAGGGCGAGGGCGGCCACGGCGCCTTCACCTTTGCACTGCTCAAGGGCCTGGGCGGTGCCGCGGACCGCAACGGCAACGGGACCATTGAGGTGCGGGAACTGGCCGATTATGTGGAGGAGGAACTGCCGCGGATCACCCGCAAGCGCGGTTTTGAGCAGTACCCGTTCAGTTCGACCGAGGGCAACAGCTTTACGCTGCTGCCCAAGCCATGAGCGGGCGCCGGGGCGGGCGCCGGACGGGGCGTCAGGATCGTTCCGGCGCGGCGGGGGCGGGCGGGGCGGCGCCGCCGGCGGCAGAACCGGGCGTCTTCTTCAAGATCGAGAAGATCGCCGCGTTCGGCTTTGAACTTGGTCCGATCGAGTTCCGCCGGCCGCGGCATTTCTGGCGGGCACTGGGTCTAACCCTGGTGCCGAGCGCCGTCGTCATGGGGGGCCTCTATTTCGTATTTCTGCACCACCCCATGGAGAGTGCCCGTGCCGCGCTGCGTATTGCCCGTTACGACACCGCGCTCACCAGGCTGAAGGCCATCCCGGATTGGCTCTCAGGCTGGCCGGGGCTCGACTCACTGCGCGAGAAGGCCCAGCTGGGCGATCACTTGAATACCCCGCCGCAGGACTGGTCGACCCTGGGGCAGCGGTTGCACGAGCTGAGCGCCCAGGCGCCCGCCGATGCCGACCTGCTGGTGTTGGAGGCCGCCCTGGCCATCAAGGGGGGTGACTTCAGCGGGGCGGGCAAGTCCCTGGAGACCGCCGTGACCGCCGATCCGGCGAATGCCCAGGCGTGGTTTCTGCTCGGCTTGGTCCACGATTTGACGGGCGAGGACGGGGACGCCATCGCCGCCTATCGACGCGCGGTGGACCTGGCCCCTCAGTCGCCGCAGTACCGCAGCAATCTGGCGCGCACCCTGCTGGATGGGGGCGCGGCCGACGCGGCGATCGAGCAGTACCGGCAGATCAGCCAGTTCCCGCTCGCCCGCATCGAGCAGGCGCTGGCGCATTGGGCCCGCGGCGAGTGGGGCGAGGCGGCCGAGGCGCAGCGGGCGGCGCTCGCCATGCTCGACGACGCCAAGCTGATGGACAACCCGGCCAATCGGCTCGGGTGGCGCTTTGAGCTGCGCGATCAGGCGCCCCCGAACAACGGGGTGCAACTGGCGAGCCTGGCCGACAAGCGCTGCTATGCCCTGCTGGGTCAGGCCGTTTCCCGCCGGCTGGCGGGCAAGCCCTGGGTGCTGCCCAAGTGCGGTAGCCAGGAGGTCGCCCCCTTGGCGATCCGCCGGCTGGTGGCGGACGATCTGTGCCGTTTCGTGGATCATTACCAGCCCGCACTGAAGCCCGCCGCCAGCGCGCTGCGGCGGGCCCTGGATCAGCCCGTTTGTGCCCCACCTCCCGCAGCGGGTGCGCGTAGCGCGGGGCGTTTGACACAGGGGTGACGCCTTGCTGCGACTAGGATCTGCTTTTCCGGCGGCTCCCCGCGGCGGCGAAGTTGGGTTAGCGGTCGGCTTCCGGTCCGATCAGGTCCGTGAGACTCGCGGCGTCGAAGATGCCGTCGAGCCAGGCGTCGAGTTGGGTGATAGGCGCAGCGTCGATGCGTCGCTCTCCCCAAGCGGGCAGGGCACCGAATCGGCGCGTCAACTGGCGTTTGAGGGTGCCGACCTTGCCCGCGGTCTCACCCTCGGTCTTGCCCTCGGTTTTGCCCTCAATCTTGCCCTCAATCTTTCCCTCGGCAAAGATCGACTGATAGGCCCGCGTTTCCTGGATGGGAGTCACCAGATTCAACATCGACCAGATCTCCTTCGCGGTGAGCCCGCGAAATCGCTCGAAAAACCAAAACTCCAGCACCTGGCTGAGCACGTCGCGTACCGCGAGTGGTGCCGTCTGAACCGTCCGCCACAGCGCCGGGGCGCGCGCCTGCAACTCCGCGTCATCCTCAATCATCAGGGGTGCGAAGACCGCCACGAACGGGTTCTCCGGCTCGCGCGCCAACCAGTCGGGCAGGATGCGATCCAGGGCCACGCCCGTCACCAGTGAGCGCGCATCGCCGACCCCACTGGGGTAGCGTGGGGTGTCTTGCTCGCGCAGCAAGGCCAGGACCCCGACCACGTCGCGCTCCGGATGCTGCTCGCCGTAGAGTCCGATCTTGGTCAGCAGGTTATACCAGGCCGCAGGCGCGGGCTGGCCGAGAAATTCGACCACATAGACCGGTCCGGGGTGCCCCTCGGGCTCGAATATCCCGTCCAGCCGCCGTTCCAGTCCTTTGATGGTGAGGGAACAGAACCGGTACTCGCCCGCCAGGCTCAGGCCTCCGGTCAGCACCCGGAAGGCCTCCGCGCAGGCGGACAGGAACAGGTAGATGGGATGGTCGGTCTTCATCTGGTCTATCGTACCCATAGGATACGGGTTCGGCAAAGCCCAGTGCCGGTCGCCCTGAAGGGCGACCTAAACCTGCCGCTGGCCTTAACCATGATGCCCTTGATCATCGTCCCGGCCATCGGCGCTCCCGGCGCAGAGCGCCTGACACAGGCGTGACACCGCACAGCGGTGTCACGAGAGCGGGGGGCGGTGGCCGGGATAATGATCAAGGCCGGTGTGGCTGATGAACGACCTCGAACGATTGCACGGCGCTGACCTCGTCAGGTACCGGCTGCCGCTTCCGACCCCGCACCAGCACAAAGAACAGCGGCACGAACAAGACCCCCAGCGAGGTACCGGCGATCACCCCGCCGATCACGCCGGTGCCGATCGCGTTCTGGCCACCCGATCCGGCGCCGCTGCTCAGAGCGAGCGGCAGCACGCCCAGGCCGAAGGCCAGTGAGGTCATCACGATCGGGCGCAACCGCATCCGCGCCGCTGCCAGTGCCGCGCCGATGGCATCCTGCCCCTGTTCCTGGAGGGTCTTGGCGAACTCGACGATCAGGATGGCATTTTTTGCCGCCAGCCCGATGGTGGCGAGCAGCCCGACCTGGAAATAGATGTCACTGGGCAGCCCGAGACTCAGGGCCGCGACCACCGCGCCCAGCACCCCCAGGGGCACCACCAGCATGACCGAGAAGGGCACCGACCAACTCTCATAGAGGGCGGCCAGGGCCAGGAAGACCGCCAGTGCGGACAGGGCATAGAGTGCCGGGGCCTGGGCACCGGCGGCGCGTTCCTCGAATGACAGGCCGGTCCACTCCATGCCGATCCCGGCGGGCAGCTTGGCGACCAGACCCTCGACGATGGCCATGGCGGCGCCGGAGCTGATGCCGGGCGCGGCCTGCCCCATGATCTCCGCCGATGGCAGGCCGTTATAACGCTCCAGGCGCGGCGAACCATAGACCCAGCGGGTGTTCGCAAAGGCGGAGAAGGGCACCATGTTGCCCTGGTCGTTCTTCACATACCAGGCGTTGAGGTCTTCCGGCACCATGCGGTTCGGGGCATCGGCCTGCATATAGACCTTCTTGACCCGCCCCTCATGGACGAAGTCGTCGACATAGGCACTGCCCCAGGCGATCGACAAGGCGCTGTTGATCGCGGCCAGCGACAGGCCCAGTGCACCAGCCTTGGTGCGGTCCACCTCGACCTGATACTGGGGTTCGTCCGCGCGGCCATTGGGTCGCACGGCCATCAGCGCGGGATTGCCGGCGGCCATGCCGAGCAACTGACCGCGCGCGGCCATCAGTGCGTCATGACCCAGGTTGCCGCGATCCTGAAGCTGCAGGTCCCAGCCCGAGCCGGTACCCAGCTCGATGACCGCCGGCGGCGGGAAGGCAAAGACCTGGGCATCGCGGATCCCTGAGAAGGCCTTCATGGCCCGTCCGGCGATGGCCTTGACTTGCAGGTCAGGGCGCTTGCGCTGGTCCCAATCCTTCAGTCGTACGAAGCCGATGGCCATGTTCTGTCCGCGTCCGGCAAAGCTGAAGCCGGCGACCGTGATGAGTTCCTGCACCGCCTCGGACTCGGTTTCAAGGTAATGACGCTCGATCTGTTTCAGCACCTCCAGGGTGCGCTCGCGGGTCGCCCCGGTGGGCAGCATGACCGAGTTGATCAGGATGCCCTGGTCCTCGTCCGGCAGGAAGGCGGTCGGCATCCGCACATAGAGCACGCCCAGCGCCACCACCAGCAAGGCATAGACCGCCAAGAACAGCCGGCGCCGTTTCAACATGCCGCCGACACCCTTCCCATAGAGCTCGACGCTGCGCGCGAAGGTGCGATTGAACCAGCCGAAGAAGCCGCGTTCGCGCACGTGATCGGTGGAGCGCAGGAGGGTCGCGGTGAGCGCCGGCGTCAGGATCAGCGCGACCGTGACCGAGAGCAGCATGGCGGAGACGATGGTGACCGAGAACTGGCGGTAGATCACGCCGGTGGAACCGCCGAAAAAGGCCATCGGGACGAAGACCGCGGACAGCACCAGCGCGATGCCGATCAGTGCGCTGGTAATCTGATCCATGGAGCGGCGGGTGGCCTCCTTGGGCGGCAGGCCGTCCTCGTGCATCACCCGCTCGACGTTCTCGACCACCACGATCGCGTCATCCACCAGCAGACCGATGGCGAGCACCATCGCGAACAGGGTGAGTGTATTGATGGAGTAGCCGAAGGCCGCCAGCACGCCGAAGGTGCCGAGCAATACCACCGGTACCGCGATTGTCGGGATCAGGGTGGCGCGGAAGTTTTGCAGGAACAGATACATGACCAGGAAGACCAGGACCACCGCCTCGCCCAGGGTCTTGATCACCTCGCCGATGGAGATACGCACAAAGGGCGTGGTGTCGTAGGGGAAGACGGCCTCCATCCCGGCCGGGAAAAAGGCCGAGAGTTCCGCGATCTTTTTCTTAACGGCCGTCGCGGTCTCCAGTGCATTGGCCCCGGTGGCCAGACGAATCGCGAGTCCCACGTCGGGCTTGCCGTTGTGGCGTCCGATGACCTCGTATTGCTCGCTGCCAAGCTCCACGCGCGCCACGTCGCGCAGGTAGACGGTGGCGCCGTCGGCTTGCGTGCGCAGCCGGATGGCGCCGAAGGCATCCGGGCTGGCCAGCCGGCTCTGGACATTGACGGTGGCATTGATCTGCTGACCCGGCACGGCGGGGATGGCGCCGAGTTGGCCCGCGGAGATCTGGGCGTTTTCCGCCTTGATGGACGCCGCCACGTCGGCCGGTGTGAGCCCGAACTGGTTGAGTCGGTTCGGGTCCAACCAGATGCGCATGGCGTACTGGGAGCCGAACAGGGTCATTTCGCCCACGCCGGCGACGCGACTGATGGGGTCCTTGACCAGGCTGGACACATAGTCGCCGAGATCGCCGTTCGTCAGGCGCCCGTCCTTGGACACGAATGCCACCACCATCAGAAAGTTACGCACCGACTTGGCCACCTGGAGGCCCTGCTGGCGCACCTCGGCCGGTAACAGTGCCGTGGCCAGTTGCAGTTTGTTCTGGACCTGCATCTGGGCGGTATCGGGATTGGTCCCGTTATTGAACGTCAGCGTGATGCTCGCCACCCCGTTGGATTCGCTGGTGGATGACATATAGCGCAGGCCGTCGAGTCCGTTCATCTGCTGTTCGATGACCTGGGTCACCGAGTCCTCCAGCGTCTGGGCCGAAGCCCCGGGATAGGTCGCCGTGATGGCGATGGCGGGAGGGGCGATGCTCGGATACTGGGAAACCGGCAGGCTCAGGATCGACAGGACCCCCGCCAGCATGATGACGAGGGCGATGACCCAGGCGAAGACCGGGCGATCGATGAAAAAGCGGCCCATGGTGGCGTGTGCTCCGGCTGGCTCAGGGTTTTTTTGCGGTCGCCGGGGCGGCGGGTCCGGGTTGGGCGCTCAGGTCTATGGCCACGGCGTTTGCCTTGTCCCCGGGCTTGACCTTCTGGGTCCCTTCCGCGATGAGCCGATCACCGGGATTCAAACCGCTGTCGATCAGCCACAGGTTGCCTTGCGCGCGGTCGACGGTGAGGGCCCGGCTCTCCACGCGGTCGTCCGCGGTCAGCACCAGGGCGGTCGGCTGGCCAAGCCGGTTGCGGCTCACGGCCTGCTGGGGGACCAGGATCGCGTCGGGGCGCACCCCTTCCTCCACCCGGGCGCGGACAAACATCCCCGGCAACAGGACATGGTCCGGATTCGCAAAGGAGGCGCGCAGGGTCACCGCGCCGGTGCCGCGGTCCACCGTCACCTCGGAGAATTCCAGGCGGCCGATCTGGTTAAAGGTGCTGCCGTCCTCCAGCGTCAGGGTCACCTTGGCCTGCTTGCCGTCCGGGCGTTGCAGGCGGCCGTCTTCCAGGGCGCGCCGCAATTGCAGCAGCTGGCTGTTGGATTGGGTGAGGTCCACATAGATCGGGTCGAGCTGCTGGACGGTGGCGAGCGCCATCGCCTGATTGGCCGTCACCAGCGCCCCTTGAGTGACCATCGAGCGGCCGATGCGCCCGGCGATGGGGGAGGTGACCCGGGTGAATTCCAGGTTGATGCGGGCGGTCTCCACGGCCGCCTCATCGACCGCCACACTGGCTATGGCCTGTTTGAGTGCGGCCTCGGTGTCGTCGTAATCCTCCTGGCTGACCGACTTGGACTTGACGAGATTGGTGTAGCGCTCCGCCTTGATGCGGGCCCGATCCAGCGTGGCCCGCGAGCGGCTCAGGGTGGCCTTGGCGCTGTCGTACGCGGCCTGATAGAGCGCCGGGTCAATGCGATAGAGCACCTGGTTGACGGTGATCGCGGCACCCTCCTGGAAGCTGCGTTCCTGGATGATGCCGCCGACCTGCGGGCGTACCTCGGCGATCCGGTAGGGCGAGGTGCGCCCGGCCAGTTCGGTGGTCAGGGTGGCCGCGCGCGGCGCGACCGTGACGATCCCGACCTGCGGCGGCGCCCCGGGTGGGCCGCCGGCAGGGGAGGGGGCGGGCCGGCCGCATCCGGCCAACAACAGGATTGCGGTCATGATCGAGACCGGCAAGGCAAGGCGACGCAACATGGGACTCTCTCGTGCAGCGCGAAAAACTATCTCGCAAGACAGATACTATTGCCAAATTGGCTTCCAGGCAACATAATTCCGGAATTGCCCAGTCGTTAGCCCAAGGAGCTGCCTGCATGCCGGATGATCCGCGCGACGTTGTTGCCATGCACCGTATGTATTGGCCGGAGACCTTCGATGCCCGAGTGATGCCGTTTGTCGTGGCGCTCCACCGTGCGCGCGACAAGCACATGAAGAGCGCCGAGGCCCTGAGCGCCCGCTATGGGCTCAGCCCGGCGGAGTTGGACGTGCTCGCGACGCTACGCCGCTCGCCCCCGCCCTGGGTACTGACCCCCTCGGTGCTCCAGCGATCCGTGTTTATCACCTCCGGGGGCCTGGCCAAGATTCTGCAGCAACTGGAGGCCAAGGGGCTGGTCGAGCGCCTGACCGATAGCGCCGATCGGCGGGTCAAGCCCGTGCAGCTGACGGCGGCGGCGCAGCCTATCGTCGCGGCCGCCATCGGCGAGGTGGTCACCATCACCGACGCGTGGGTCAGTGCCGCGCTGAGCGATGCGGAGATCGAGCAGGCAACGGCGATCCTGCGCAAACTCGTGGATGCCTGAAAGACGCTCCGGTGATAATATCTATCTCGCGAGACAGTTTGTCGCGTTGCAAGAGGCATCCCTATGGTTCGTCGAGTTGCCTTGCCGGTCTCAGTTGCGACTGGGACGCCATGTCCATTGACATTGAGCCCGGTCGCGCGCGTCGCCTATACTGCCCGGCTTAACGGTCGACGGACCCCGCCGCCCCCTGTACCAGGACTCTTGTGATGCGGAAACTGCGCCCTTCTCTGATCGCCACCCTTGTGGTTGCGCCCGCCCTCATGATCCCGTGTGCGGGGCGCGCCGACGACCTGATCCAGATCTACGACCTGGCGGTGCAGAGCGATCCAACGCTGCGCGAGGCGGAGCAAAAGCTCTTTGCCACCATGGAGACCCGGCCCCAGGCCATCGCCCCCATGCTGCCTAATGTCGGACTGCAGGGGACCGTCGACTACACTAATCTTAAGAGTAGTTCGACGACCCAATTCGGGACTATGAACATTAGGGATAATTACAGTACCCAGAGCGGCAAGGCGGTGGTGACTCAGTCGGTCTACAACCGCGCCAACTGGATGACGCTCAAGCAGTCCGAGACCGTGATCGCCCAGGCCGAGGCGCAGTTTCGCAGCGCCGAAATCGATCTGATGGTGCGCACCACGCAGGCCTACTTCGACGTGCTGAAGGCGTCCGACGCGGTCACCGTGCAGGAGGCCCTGGTGCGGGCGGACGAGCGCCAGTTGGAACAGTCCAAGCAGCGGTTCGAGGTGGGGCTGGTGGCCATCACCGACGTCAATGACAGCCAGGCGGCCTCCGACAAATCCAAGGCCGGTCTGATCCTCGCCAAGACCACCTTGGACAATGCCTGGGAGGCCTTGCGGGTGATCGTGGGACCCATCCATCTGCCCCTGGCCCGGCTTGGCGACAAGCTGCCGCTGAGTCCGCCGCAGCCCAACCAGATCACAACCTGGGCCGACAGTGCCCAGCGCAACAATTTCTCGATCATCGCCGCCGTCGACGCGGCGGCCTCCGCCAAGACCAACATCGAGATCCAGAAGTCCGGGTACTATCCCACGGTCGGGCTCCAGGCGAGCGTTGGCAGTGTCCGCTCTGGGGCCATATACAACACTGACTCGGATACCGGCACCATTGCCCTGACCCTGACGGTGCCGATCTATCAGGGCGGGGCGGTGGCCTCCCGTACCCGTCAGGCGGGGTACAACTTTCGGGCCGCCCAGGACCAACTGGATGCAACCCGCCGCAAGGTGGACCAGCAGGTCAAGGATGCGTTCCGCGGCATCAACTCCAGCATTGAGGATGTGAAGGCCCGCCAGGCGGCCGTGAAATCGGCGCGCTCCTCGCTCGAATCCACTCAGGCGGGTCTGGAGGTCGGCACCCGTACCCAGGTGGACGTGCTCAACGCCCAACGCAGCCTGTTCCAGGCCGAGTTCGACTATCTCGCCTCCCGTTACACCTATATTATCAATGGGGTCAAGCTCCATCAGGCCACGAGCACCCTGAACCGTGACGTTCTGGGCAAGGGTAACGCCTGGCTGAACCCAGCCGATAAGGTGATGCCGCCGGCCTATTAGGACGCTCAAAATGTCTGGTAACAGCTTCGGCAAGCTCTTCGTGGTCACCGGGTTCGGTGAAAGTCACGGCCCGGCGATCGGCGGGATCGTTGACGGCTGCCCGCCGGGGCTAGCGCTGTGCGCGGCGGACCTGCAGCGCGATCTGGACCGGCGCAAGCCCGGTAAGTCGCGCCATACCACCCAGCGGCGCGAATCCGACCAGGTGGAGATTCTCTCCGGTGTCTTCGAGGGCGAGACCACCGGCGCGCCCATTGGGCTGCTGATCCGCAACGAGGACCAGCGCTCCAAGGACTATTCGGAGATCGCCGACCGTTACCGTCCCGGCCACGCGGACTACACCTACGACCAAAAGTATGGCCGGCGCGACTACCGCGGCGGCGGGCGCTCCTCGGCGCGCGAGACCGCGGTGCGGGTGGCCGCCGGGGCCATCGCCAAGAAATACCTGTTCGAGCGCTGCGGTGTCCTAGTGCGCGGTTACCTCTCGCAGCTCGGCCCGATCCGCCCCCGCGGCTTCGACTGGGCGGAGGTGGAGCGCAACCCCTTTTTCTGCCCCTGTGCGCAGACGGTGCCCGAGCTGGAGGCCTACATGGACGACCTGCGCAAGGAGGGTAACTCCATCGGCGCGGCCGTGACCGTGATCGCCAGCGGCATGCCGGCCGGGATCGGCGAGCCCATTTTCGACCGGTTGGACGCGGACCTGGCGCACGCGCTGATGAGTATCAACGCGGTCAAGGGGGTAGAGATCGGGGCCGGTTTTGACTGCATCGAGCAGAAGGGGACCGAGCACCGCGACGAACTGACCCCGGCGGGTTTCCTGTCCAACCACGCGGGGGGTATCCTGGGCGGGATCTCCACTGGGCAGGACATCCGCGCCCGTATCGCGCTCAAGCCCACCTCCAGCCTGCGGCTGCCGGGGCGCACCATCGACACGCATGGCCAGGCGACGCAGGTCGTCACCACCGGCCGCCATGACCCCTGTGTCGGCATCCGTGCCACCCCCATCGCCGAGGCGATGGTGGCGATCGTCCTGCTGGACCATTGGCTGCGCCAGCGCGCCCAGAACGGCGATGTGATCCCACCGACCCCGCCGATCCCGGCCGCGGCGCCCCGCTGAACCGCGGCGCATTGGCCGTCGGCCCCCGGGCGACGCTGCCCTATTGGCGGCTCTCGGCCTGCTACCTCTTCTATTTCGCTGCCCTCGGTGCCCTGGTCCCCTATTGGGGCCTGTATCTCCAATCCCGCGGGTTCGACGCACTGGCCGTCGGCCAGTTGATGGCGATCCTGGGGGCGACCAAGATCGTCGCACCGCTGCTGTGGGGGCACTGGGTGGACCGCACCGGCCGGCGCATGCCACTGGTGCGCCTCGCCGCCCTGGGCACCGTGCTGGTCTTCGGTACTGTCTTTGTCGCCGACGGCTTCTGGACCATGGCGGCGGCGATGACGCTCTTCAGCTTCTTCTGGAACGCCTCGCTACCGCTGGTGGAGGCGGTGACCTTCAATCACCTGGGGTCGCGGCCGGCGCACTATGCCCGTGTGCGGGTCTGGGGATCGGTGGGCTTCATCCTGGTGGTGGGGACCCTGGGGTTGCATCTGGAGAGTGCGCCGCTGGCGATCGTACCGGTGTGGGTCCTGACCCTCTATCTGGCGAACTGGCTCAGCACCCTGCTGGTCCCCGACAGCCCACCGGTCCAGGCGGCGGGTCCGGCCCCGACGCTGCGCGGACTGCTGCGGCGCCCCGAGGTCATCGCGCTGCTCGGCGCCTGCTTTCTCATGCAGTTGGGGCACGGCATCTATTACGCCTTCTATTCCATCCACCTCAAGGAGGCCGGCTATTCGACCGGGTTGGTGGGAGGGCTGTGGGTCTTCGGGGTAGTGGCGGAGGTGTTGGTGTTCCTGGTGATGCACCGGCTGCTCATCCATTTCGGGGCGCGGCGGGTGCTGCTCTGGAGCCTGGGTCTGGGGGCGCTGCGCTGGCTGCTGATCGGCGCCTTTGTTGCGTCCTTGCCGATCCAGATCGTCGCGCAGAGTCTGCACGCGGCCAGCTTCGGCACCTTCCATGTCGCCGCAATCCATCTGATCCACCATTATTTTCCCGGTCGCACCCAGGGGCGGGGCCAGGCCCTCTATAACAGCCTGAGCTTTGGTGCCGGCGGGGCGGCGGGGAGCCTGATCGGCGGGGTCCTCTGGGTGACGCCGGGCCCCTTGGCCGCCTTCGGTGTGGGGGCGTTTGCCGCGCTGCTGGGACTCTGGGCGGTTTGGCGCTGGGTGGATCTCGGGCGGCGATATTGATCGTCATGGAGTCTTGTGCCCAATGTGCGGCTGGCGCCTGGCTCAAGCCCCGGTGACGCCTGACAGCGACAAACCGGTCGCCATACTGATGCACAAGAAACCTTTGCATTTGCCAAGAAACGGGGTCTACAATCGCGATCATGCCGCATATTTGATCGTTTTCGGGAACAGAAACGGCAGAAATGGGGCCCGGTTCAATTGGGTCTGACCAGGAAAGACCAAAAAAGAGTTAATTGCGCCTAGTCAATTGAGCCCCTGTTCACTGCAATGATCATCGACACCCAGACGGCTATTCTGTTTCTCGGATTCGGCCAGCTTATTTTTGGGTTTCTGCTCATACTGTATCAGCGCGGGCAGGGGCCGTCGCAGCGGATTCCGTACTGGGCCGCGGCCAAGATTATGCAAGGCATCGGCTCGCTACTGCTCTGCGGACGGGGCTCAATCCCGGATTTTTGGAGCATGGCGGTGGCCAACAGTTGCTTGTTGGGGGGCTTTGCCTATGAATGTTGGGCGATTTTTCGCATCACTGGACGCCCCGTCAGCCGCACACTGCACCTCTCGTGCCTTGCAGTCATCATCCTGATGGCGGCCGCTTTCCCCTTTTTGTCGGTGACCCAGCGGATCATCGCGGCGTCCGTGGTAGACACGATCTTTTTCGCCTTACCTGGATGGGCGTTTCTGAAACAGCAGGGTACGCGCTCGGCGTTGGCCAGCTATCTTGGGTGGAGTTACCTGGCGATAGCTGCGGTCTTTGCCGGCCGCATGTTATGGGCCTCACTGCCATCCGAGAACCCGACGATCTTCACCTCGTCGCTGGTGCATCAGGTGCTCCACGTGGCAGTCTATTATATGCTGCTGGCCGGCGGTTTCGGTATCCTGCTGCTGGCCAGGGAAAGGGCCGATCATGAACTTCGCGCCAGTGAGGCGCGCTTCCGCAGTTACTTTGAGCTGCCGCTGATCGGTATTACCATCACCTCGCCGGACAAAGGCTGGCTGGATGTCAATGCGAAGCTGTGCGACCTGCTGGGCTACACCAAAGACGAATTGCTGTCGATGACCTGGACGGATCTCACGCATCCCGATGATTTGGCCGTCGATCTGGCACAGTTTGAGCGCGTCATGGCGGGCGAGATCGAGCGCTACAATCTGGAGAAGCGCTTTATCTGTAAAGACGGTCACACGGTCTTTACCGAACTCGCCCTACAGTGTGTGCGTCACCCCGATCGATCGGTACACTATGTTGTGGCCCTGTTGGAGGATATCACCGAACGCAAACGTCTCGAGGAACAGTTGCAGCAACAAGCCGCCATGGACGGGCTGACCGGCGTCGTCAACCGGCGGCGGTTCATCGAACTGGCGACCAGCGAAATCAAACGGGCCATTCGGCTTGACCACCCGCTGGGCCTCTCGATCATGGATCTTGATCATTTTAAGTCCATCAACGATACCCATGGACATACCGTCGGCGATCAGGCCCTGATCGCCGTGACCCGCATCTGCCAGGAACATATCCGCGACATTGACGTGCTGGCGCGATTTGGCGGCGATGAGTTTCTGGTGCTGTTCCCGGAAGCGACGCCAGCGCAGGTGCAGGGGATCATGGAGCGGGTCCGCTTGGCGTTGACCGCGCAACCGGTTGACTTGAAAGGCCAGCCGGTGTCGCTGACCATCAGTGTCGGGATCGCGGGCCTGGCGGGTGAGTCCATGTCGCTGGATGCGCTCCTCGAGCAGGCGGATCAGGCGCTCTACCAGGCGAAAGAAGCAGGACGCAACCGTGTCGTGACCCTCAGTCCATAACAGGCTTGTCGGGGGCTGCCTTTGGCAGGTGGACCGGGACCACCCCAAAACCGGATTTGGAATTTCGGGGATCGGTTAAGACAAAGCAAAAGCAATCATGCCCATCAGTGATCAGACCGATCGGTGTTCCGAACGGCGGCCTCGGTCATGCTTCCGGCCACCGAGCTAGCCGCGAAGTCGTTGGTCCGCACAGCGGACCCTAAGGAACTGTGGGTCTTTGGGGTGGTGTCGGAGGTGCTGGTGTCCCTGGTGATGCACCGCTTGCTCATTCATTTCTGGGCGGGCGGCGGGCAGTCTGATCGGCGGGGTCCTCTGGGTGACGCCGGGTCCCTTCGCCGCCTTCGGCGTGGGGGCGGTCTGTGCGCTCATCGGGCTCTGGGCGGTGTGGCGGTGGGTGGACCTCGGGCGGCGATATTGAGATGCAAACAAACCCCTTACATTTGCCAGAAAACCGGACTTAAGATCTCCCGTATGCCGTTTGGGTGATCGTTTCCTGGTACGGGAAAGGGGCGCATCGTGTCGGGGTCGACTTATGCAAATCGGTCGGCGTGTTGGAACACCTGACCTTCAGGGTGAATATGTCTATTGAGACGGAAACAATTGGCTTGTCAGGAGAATACGCCGTCGCAGCCGAACTTTGCCGGCGCGGCGTAACCGTCGGGCGCAACGCAAAGTGGGAGGTTCAGCATTACACCATGAACGATTGGTCCTCATGTCCTGCCGTCGAGCGCGACCCGCAAAAGGTTAGTGGCGCGTGGGTTTTCCGTGGTACGCGCGTACCGGTCTCCGCCCTGTTTGAAAACCTTGAGGACGGGGCGCAATTGTCTGATTTCGTTGCGTGGTTTCCTGGGGTCACAGTCCAGCAGGCGCGTGCCGTGCTGGAGCACGCTGCGCGTACGTTAGAGGCGGCGTAGTGCGCGTACTTTTCGATCAAGGCACACCTGCACCGCTACGCAATCATCTGCCGATCATCAGGTTTCCACCGCGTACGAGTTGGGCTGGAGCAACCTGACGAACGGAGAACTGTTGCAGCAGGCAGAGCATCATGGCTTTGATGTCTTGGTCACCACCGATCAAAACCTCCGCTATCAGCAGAATCTGGCAGAGCGCAGGGTTGCCATTGTTGTGCTGAGCACAACCAGTTGCGGACGCCAAACCATACTGTCGTCGGGTGGCGCCCCAGATCACCGACAGCTTTTCGGTGACGGCGTGAAGCGCCGCTGGTCCTTCACGAAAACCAAGTAGGGTGCGACCAACCCGAAGCCCTGAACCGCCCGCGGTCAGGCCCACGGACGGTCGGCGCTCCCAGGCGCGCGTCTACCGCCCCCACCGATCGCATCACCCGTCGCGGGTGCGTGTTATGATCAAGATTGTGCTGCGCCGTCCCGCGGACGACGGAGCGAAGTTTACAAAACATTACAATTGCTTGGACGTTTTCACAGCGCGTGTGCCGCGGCCCCCTGCGGCGCACCCGGCAACGGTCTGCGACTGGATTGTGTTCTGCGCGCCTTCTTAAGACCTGTGCGTCCCGGCATTTCCGCATCTCCAGCGGTCCCAAGCATGCAGGTCAGGTCTATGCCAGAGTCTCACGGTCCTTATCGCACACTGCCGGGTCGCCGCTATCCGCCGGGCGCCACCCTGGAGGAGCACGGGATCAATTTTTCGGTCTACAGCCGCCACGCGGTGGGCGCCGAGTTGCTGCTCTACGCCGCGGCCGACAGTGCTGAGCCCTTCCAGGTCATCCGCCTGGACCCGGAGGTCAACCACAGCTTCTTCTCCTGGCACCTGCTGGTGGTGGACCTGCCGCCCGGCACCCATTACACCTGGCGCATGGACGGCCCCAATGACCCGCGCGGCCACGGCTGGCGTTTCGACCCCAGCATCGAGCTCCTCGACCCCTGGGCGCGTGCGGTCAATCCGTGCGCCTGGGATCGCGCGCGCCGCGCTGCCGATGGTGTCAGACCCCACGATTCACCGCGCGCCGTGGTGCTCGCCGATGACTATGACTGGTGTGGGGACACCACCCTGCGGGTGTCCTCCGAGCAGATGATCATCTACGAACTGCATGTCGGGGGCTTTACCCGCCACCCGTCCGCCGCCGTGCGCCACCCCGGGACCTTTGCGGGGCTCATCGAGAAGGTCCCCTATCTCAAGGGGCTGGGCATCAGCCATGTGGAGCTGATGCCGCTCATGGCCTTCGACGAGCAGGACGTGCCCCCGGGTGTGGGGGCGGCGGGTTTAAGGAATTTCTGGGGCTATAGCAGCTACGGCTTTTTCTCGCCGCACCCGGGCTATTGTGTGACGCCGGAACTGGGCAGCCACCGCCGGGAGTTCCGCGACCTGGTGCGCGCGCTGCACAAGGCCGGGATCGGGGTCATCCTGGACGTCGTCTTCAACCATACCTGCGAGGGCAATGGCCGCGGTCCAACCCTGTCATTTAAGGGGTTCGGCAACGAGACCTTCTACTGCTTGGATCAGCTCGACAAGTCCATGTATCTGGACTATACCGGCTGCGGCAACACCGTCAACGCCAATCACCCCTTCGTCGCCCGCTACATCCTGGATTGCCTGGAGTATTGGGTGCGCGAGATGCATGTCGACGGCTTCCGCTTCGACCTGGCCAGCGCGATGGCGCGCGATGGGCATGGACAGCCGATGGAACACCCGCCGGTGCTGTGGGGAATCGAACTCTCCGATACCCTGGCGGCCGCGAAGATCATCGCCGAGGCCTGGGACGCGGCCGGTCTCTATCAGGTCGGCTCCTTTCCCGGCTACCGCTGGATGGAGTGGAACGGACGCTACCGCGACAGCATCCGGCGCTTCGTGCGCGGCGACCCCGGCCTGATCCCGGAGTTGGCCACGCGGCTCGCCGGCAGCAGCGACCTCTACGGGGGCGATCTGCGCCAACCCATCAACAGTATCAACTTCGTCACCTGTCATGACGGCTTCACCCTCTGGGACCTGGTCTCCTACAATGGCAAGCACAACCTGGCCAATCACGAGGGTAACCGCGACGGCACCGACGATAACCTGAGCTGGAACTGCGGGGTGGAGGGCGACACCACTGACACGCAGGTGCTGGCCCTGCGTCGCCGCCAGGCCAAGAACCTGCTCGCGCTCCTGTTCCTGAGCCAGGGTATCCCGATGTTATTGGCCGGCGATGAAGTCCTCCGCGCCCAGTCGGGCAACAACAATGTCTGGTGCCAGAACAATGCACTCGGCTGGTTCGACTGGTCGCTGTTGGAGACCAATCGCGAGCACTTGCGCTTCGTGCGCGGTCTGATTGCACTGCGCAAACGCCACCCGAGCCTGCGGCGGCGGCGCTTCCTGGCCGGCCAGCCCCGCCCGGGGGCGGACCTGCCGGACGTGACCTGGCACGGAACCCGGGTCGGGGAGGCGCCTTGGGCGGACCCGGCGGCCCAGGTACTGGCCCTGACGCTGGCACCGGTGGCGCGCACCGAAGAACCGCTCTATATCGCTATGAACATGGCGGTCACCGCGGCGCCATTCGAGTTGCCGGCGCTCACCGGACAGGTCTGGCACTGCGCCCTGGACACCGGCGCCGCCGCGCCGCTGGACCTCATCGGGCCGGCGGACCAGCACCCGCTCGCGCCTGGGGCGCTGTGGGTGGGCGCGCGCAGCGTGGTCGTGCTGGAGGGGCGGCCGGTTGCCGGCGGCGCCACGCTCATTGCGCCTTGAGCACCGCCCGCCCCGTCTGGCGCCTGGGCAGTGGCCGTGCGATCATCGGCACCGGTAGCGCGGCCCCGCCCGGGGTCGGCCGATGCGCGGTAGGGTGACGATGACAGGCAGCACGATCTTTCATGCCCTTGGGCTGCACATGCACCAGCCGCCGGGAAATCTACGGTTACTGATCGAGGCCAACCCCGGTGAGGCGGAGCAGATCATCCGCTGCTACGAGCGCCCGGTCCGCTACGCGGAGCGCTATCCGGACACGGCCCATCTGCATATCGGCTTCTCCGGCGTCCTGTTGGACCAACTGCTCGACCCTGACATCGTCGATCGTTACCGCCATATCCTGGACATCCCCGAGATGCTCGACCGCTACGCCCGGGCGCAGAACATCGAGCTGATCGGTATGGGTCACTATCACCCCATCTTTCCACTCATCCCCCAAGCGGACTGGCCCGAGCAGTTGGCGCGCGCTCGCGCAGCCATGCTGCGCGCCTTTGGCCGCGCGCCGCGGGGCTTCTGGCCGCCCGAGATGGCCTTCACCATGGACATGATCCCGGCCCTGGTCCAGGCCGGTTACGACTATCTGGTGGTGGACGGGGTGCATGTGCGCCCCGAGGACGGCATCACCGACGTCTTTCGCCCCTATCGGGTCTGCCATGAGGGCGTCTGCATCACCGTGGTGCCGCGGGATCGCGAGGTCTCCATGGCCCAGGAGACCGGTCTCGATGTCAGCTGGTTTCAGAACGATGTGCGCTGGCGGGTCGGGGGCTCAGCGCGTCCGCACGAGTCGCGACTGGTCACCACCTGGTCCGATGGCGAGAACGGGGCCTGGGTCCGCCAGCCACACGAGGGGGCGGGGTTTTTCGGTTATTTCTTTGCGCCCTACATGGAGCAGGTGCGTGGCGGCGCGTACCCGATTATGCCGGTCTCCTTGAATGCCTACCTGGCGGACAACCCGCCGGCCGCCCTGGCCCAGGTGCAGACCGGGGCCTGGAACGTCGGCTCCACCTCGGGCTATGACCGCTCCCAGTGGGCGGGTAGTGAACGCCAGCGTGCGGCGGCGACCGCGGTCAGCGACTTGAGCGCCCGCTATTGGGATCTGCGCGAGCGGCTGCCGGCGCAGTGCGTGAGTCCTGCACTGGAGCGCGTCCGCACCCTGATCCTGGAGGCGCAGACCAGTTGCTTCCTGTTCTGGGGCGAGGCCTGGCTACCCCATCTGTACGCGCGTACTGGCCCGGCCGCCGCGCAGCTGAACGAGGTAGAGGCGGCACTCACCGTTGCGGCAGCGCCGGTCCCCCCTCCCGGTGGCGTCGCGCCCCCACCGGGCGCGCTGCCGGCCCCGGCCGCGGCGGTCGCGACACCGGCCGCCATTCCCCAGACTGAGCCCGGTCCGGGCGTGTCGCCGCTGGCGGCAAGCGTCGGGCGCTGACCGCCGGTGATCGGACCTGAGCGCGCGGGTAGGCGGTCGACCTCGGTGCCGGCGATTGATCCCGTTGCCCGGGGGGCTGCCGCGGCTGTCACTGCGGCAGCCAAGACGCCGAGCGGGGCGCGCGACCCGGACGTGGCGCCCCAACCGGCCGAACTGGTCCCCGCGCCGCCGCTGCTAGCGACCGTAGCGGCGCCCGATGGGCTGCATCCGCATTTCCCCGGCCGGGAGCCAGGAACCGGTGTTGTACTCTACGGCAGCCGTCCGGGCACGTTGCGCGCGCATTGGCGTCTGGCGCCGGATGACCTGCGTCGTGCCGGTGGCAGTTTCCCGAGCGGGGGCGGCCACCCCGTGCTGCGGCTGCGCCGTGCGCGTCCTGACGGGGGCGCCGAGCGGGTGGACGAGGCCAGCCTGTTGGCGGTTGTGCGTGAGGGTGCCGGGGAGACCACATTCCCGGTGGCGGCGGATCACGGACGCTATCACGCTGAACTCGGCCTGACCAATGGGGGTGGGGGCTGGTTGTTGCTGGCTCGCTCCAATGAACTGGACAACGTGTCCCCGGTCGGGGTCGATCTCAGGCGTCTGGAGCCCGCCCCGCACCCGCAACCGCAACCGCAACCGCAACCGGGCACGGGTCTCACCGTGGATGACCCGGAGCCCGCGCTGGTAGCAGTGTCCCCTGGGTCGCTGGTGTCGGTCTTCCCGCTGGTGACGATCACGGGGATGGACCGGGTCGACGATGGTGCGGCAGCGTCTTGGGGCGCAGCGACGCCCGTGGGTCGGCTGCCACTGGGCGAGGTTGGGGTGACGGCCCTGGCCCGGCGCTGGGACCTGCCCGCTGCCGACGCGGGCTCCACGCAGTGCGCCCTGGAGGGGCGCCCGGTGCGCCTGCCGCGGCCCGGGGAGTCTGACGTGGGGCCGGGCTTGGTGTCCCCGGTCCTGTCCCCGGTCCCGACCGACGCGGTGACCTTTTCCCCGCTCACACCCTTGGCCTATGGACATCCCCCGAGCGCGGTGGCGGGTCTCCAGGTCGAGGCCGAACTGCGGATCACTGGACAGGCCGCGCCCGGCAGTCTGATCGATCTGTTCGGTCAGCCCTTCCGGGTCGGGCCCGGGGGCCGTTTCCAACTGGTGGTGCGGGTGGACGACCCAGCGCTGCTGCGCCAGGCACTGGCGCTCAATCCGCCGCCCGAATTGACCCTGACGCGGGACCAGTGAGCCAAAGTCCAAGCATTGGCTATACCAGGACGCACAGACGCTAAAGGAAAACGATGTATATTGCCATGGTCAGCGCCGAGTGCGCACCGATCGCGAAGGCCGGCGGCCTCGGGGACTTCGTCCAGGGGCTGGCGCGCGAGTTGTCGCTGCGCGGTAACCAGGTCGAGGTCTTTCTCCCCAAATACGATTGCCTGCGCTTCGAGTGCATCCAGGGCATGACCCAGGTCTATCGCGACCTGTGGGTGCCCTATTATGACCAATCGGTTCGCTGTGACGTCGAGTATGGCGAGGTCGACGCACTCAAGTGCTATTTCATCGTCGAGCACGCCCGCGAGAATTTCTTCGGGCGCGGTAAGATTTACGGGGAGCCGGACGACCCCCACCGCTTCGCCTTCTTTTGCCGGGCGGTGCTCGAATTCATGCTGAAATCCGACCGGCACCCGGACGTGATTCACTGCCACGACTGGCAGACCGGCTTGGTTCCGGTCTTGCTCTATGAGGTCTGTCAGGGCCTGGGACTGACCCACACCCGCGCCTGCTACACCCTGCACAATATGGGACACCAGGGCGTGGTGGATGAGTCCGTGTTGCGCCAGGTGGGTCTGAAGCCGGACCGGCTGATGACCATGGAGCGGCTGCTCGACCCGGGTAATC
This sequence comes from uncultured Thiodictyon sp., assembly GCA_903837595.1. Classification (GTDB taxonomy): domain Bacteria; phylum Pseudomonadota; class Gammaproteobacteria; order Chromatiales; family Chromatiaceae; genus Thiodictyon. The sequence goes on along the minus strand of CAILVI010000349.1, from coordinate 32,890 downwards.
CGCAGGCGGCGAATCTGATAAAGGGCGGGATTGTGTTCGCCAATTTCGTCACGACCGTCTCACCCCGCTACGCCTGGGAGATCGAACATACCGATCAGGGGATGGGGCTCCAGGGTCTGCTTCAGCAGTATGACCGCAAATTCGGCGGGGTCCTGAACGGCATCGACTACACGGTCTGGAATCCGGAGTCGGATACCCATCTTCCGGCCACTTACGGCCCTGACACCCTGCCGCAAAAAGCCTTGAGCAAGAAGGCGTTGCGTGAGCGCCTGGGGCTTGAGGACGCAGCCAAGCCGATCCTCGCGGTGGTCAGCCGGCTCGATCGTCAGAAGGGCGTGGATCTGATCCGCCGGGCCATCTATTTCGCCCTGGAGAGTGGTTGCCAGTTCGTGCTCCTGGGGTCAGCCCCGGAACCGGCAGTGAACGACCAGTTTTGGCGCATCAAGCGGGAACTCGAGTCAAGCCCCGATTGTCACCTGGAACTCGGCTATGACGAGGAGCTCGCGCACCTGATCTACGGCGGAGCCGACATGATCCTGATCCCCAGCGTTTACGAGCCCTGCGGCCTGACGCAGATGATCGCCATGAAATACGGCATGGTCCCCATCGTGCGGCGGGTTGGCGGTCTGGCCGATACGGTGTTCGACGCCAATTATTCGGACAAGCCATTCGAGGAGCGCAACGGCTACGTGTTTGATGAATTGACCGAGGCCGCCATGGAGGCGGCGATGGGCCGCGCCATCGGTCTGTGGTTCCGCTTTCCGGAGTATTTCAGTCAGTTGCGGGTAAACGGCATGCGTGCCGATAACTCATGGAATAAGCCCGGACAGCAGTATCTCGATATCTATCATCACCTGCGTGGCTGATGCCGCCCAAACGCTCGTGACACCGCCCCAGCGGTGTCACGCAGGTGTTGGGCGCTGTGCGCCCCGAGGCCGGCGGCTGGCAAATGGACAGGATTAACAGGATTTCGCAGGATTTACAGGATTCTTAGCGTGACTGAATATTGACGGGATGTGCCATTTTCTCATCCTGTTAATCCTGGATAATCTTGTTGATCCTGTCCGCTTATTCTCAGACCAGCTCCGACCTCGCGGTTTGATTCCTTGTTACCCGCTGCAACCGCTAACAGAATCCCATGTCCCACCCAATCCCCGTTCTGCCCTATGAACTCTATCGCGCCGACCAAGCGCGTGCCCTGGACCGTGCGGCCATCGCGGTTCACGCCATCAGCGGCATCGAACTGATGAACCGCGCCGGCCGCGCCGCCTATGACTTGTTGCGCAGCCGTTGGCCCGACGCAGCGCGGTTGACGGTGCTCACTGGCCTGGGTAACAACGGCGGCGACGGCTATGTCATCGCCCGTCTCGCGCGGGCGGATGGTCTGGCGGTGCGCGTGCTGCAAATCGGCGATGCCGCTCGGGTGGGTGGCGACGCCGCCCTGGCCCTCGCCGCCTACCGCGCGTCCGGTGGTCCGATTGAGCCCTTCGTGGATGTACCCGAGCACCCCGGCGTTATCGTCGACGCGTTGTTCGGCACCGGGCTCGACCGGCCGGTGACTGGTCCTTGGGCCGCGGCCATCGCCGCGGTCAACGCGAGTCATGCCCCGGTGCTGGCTATCGACATCCCCTCCGGGCTGGCGTCGGACACCGGCGCCGTGCTCGGGGACGCGGTGCGTGCCGATGCCACCATCACCTTCATCGGCCTCAAGCAGGGCCTCTTCACCGGGGCCGCACCGGACGTCAGTGGCGCCGTCTATTTCGACTCACTGGCGGTCCCGGCGGCAGTCTATGCCGGGGTGGTAGCGTCTGCACGGCGGATCGACTGGATCGCGCAGTCGGCCCGCCTCACCCCGCGACGGCGTGCCGCCCATAAAGGGGACTTCGGCCAGGTCCTGGTGATCGGCGGTGCCCCCGGCATGTCCGGTGCCGCCCGCCTGGCCGGGGAGGCCGCGCTGCGCGCTGGGGCCGGGCTGGTCACGGTGGCCACCCACCCGGATCATGCCGCGCAGCTTAACCTCACCCGGCCCGAACTCATGGTCAGCCCGGTGGATGACCCCGGGTCACTGGATGCGCTGATCGCGCGGGCCACGGTCATCGCCATCGGCCCGGGCTTGGGGCGTGGCCCCTGGGCGCGTCGGCTCTGGGAGCGGGTGCGCGGGTGCGGCAAGCCCCTGGTGGTCGATGCCGATGCGCTGAACCTGCTGTCCGAGTCACCCGCGCCGAATCCGGACTGGGTCCTGACCCCCCACCCGGGCGAGGCCGCCCGCCTGCTCGGATGCACTAAGGCCCAGATCGGCCAGGACCGCTTTGCGGCGGTGCATGAGATCCAGCGGCGCTATGGCGGCGTGGTGGTCCTGAAGGGTGCCGGCACCCTGGTCCAGGGCGACCCCGAGCGCACGCCCGCGCTCTGTACCGACGGCAACCCCGGGATGGCCACGGCCGGCGCCGGGGACGTGCTGACCGGCGTGATCGCGGCCCTGTTGGCTCAAGGCGGTGCTCTGGGACTGGACGCCCAGGCCGCCGCCTGCCTCGGCGTCTGTCTCCACGCCGCGGCCGGGGATCGCGCGGCCCGCGACGGGGAGCGCGGCCTGATCGCCGGCGATGTCTTGGCCGCGCTGCGTCCGATTTCCAATGGAGTCGACAATGGTGAGGCTACGGTGGGGCCGCGGTGATGGACATCCTGCTCCCCGACGCCGACGCCCAAACCGCCTTCGGTGCTCGTCTGGCCGCCGTCCTGCCCAGCCAGGTTGTCATCTATCTGCGCGGGGATCTCGGTACCGGCAAGACCACCCTGGCCCGCGGCATCCTGCGTGGCCTGGGCCACCAGGGCCCCGCCCGCAGCCCCACCTACACCCTGATCGAGCCCTACGAAATCGGCCCCCGCCGGGTCTATCACCTCGACCTCTATCGCCTCGCCGACCCCGAAGAACTGGAGTATCTCGGTCTGCGCGACTTCTTGAGTGACGAGGCCCTCTGGCTGGTCGAATGGCCCGAGCGCGGCGCCGGTCTGCTGCCGGCGGCGGACCTCATCATTGAAATCGCGTACATTGTTGAGGGGCGGAAATTGACCTTGATCCCAAAAAATGAGGTGTCACAGGCATTGATCGAGGCTCTTAACCCTCGATCATGACGGGAGGTCACAGCACTATAGCTTAACTCTCAGTTCGTTATGCCGATGCATGCAACGCCAACTGTTGGTTCATGAAATTGACGGTGTTTATGTATTTTGCTTGCACCTCTGCGGGTAGTGAGGAAAACGGACCAAAGCTGCGTTCAAACGCCTGGTAAAAGTGCGCGACCGATATCGGTGGAGTGATTTTGAGGTCGTGAGCGAAAATGGCGGGCCAGTTGATGACGGAACGTTGTTCAGTGCCCGTGTTTTTTACGGGCACTGGCCATTTCACAATGATGTCGCTAGCGCCGCTTTTCATGTCTAACTTATTAGCCTGTTGCTGGATCGAGTCGGCCAGAGAAATGCCGATCCACTGGGCTGCCTCGCCAATGCGATACGCCTCGATAAGTGCGGGGCCTGCATACATCGAAAGCTCAGTATTGAAGAAAAATTTCCCGCAAGACAAGCCGGCCCGTATCGGGACACATCGATAAAGCGCTTTATGAAAGATTTCGCCCAGCAGTATTATCATATATCGTAACTCGCTATCGGATGCCCCCTTTGTAAATAAAATAATTGTGTCTGAAAATGTGGCGGATTGAATTACTTGAGAAGCTGCGATTGCTTTCTTGGAGTGAAGATTTACCATTCCGAGGTTCATTATGTGATCTCTGGCGGCTACGAGATCGGACAGCATCCCCCATGCTTCCTCTGCGTCGTGCTCCATGATGGCAGACATTCCCAGGATATCTATGTGAGCAACGAATCGAAGATGTTGGCGGTCCATCAGCTAAACCTCTTAGCGAAAATAAGTGCTTGTGTTTATCCGCGGCGATGCGGAGAGAACCATGCAACGTTACTATCTGGGCATAAGCCTTGGGCTCCGGATCGCATACAGCCCTAAGCGATTTTCAAGCTTAGACTCCTTTAGAGCAAATGTATAGTCAACTCTTGATTTCCGGAAAATTCCCTCTAATCGGGGCTGACTGCGCTTTCATACAGCTGTTTTCCTGATTGAAAATCGCCTCCAGACTATCAGCGGTGAGTATGCGATCGGACCAGTGCAGTAGGGTCTCGGTATCGGCCTCCAGAAGCTGTTGCCTTACTGGTTCGCTCTGAGGGCCGAATTTGCTTTCGATCAGCCTCAGGAGGATCTTGGCCTCGCCCCGTTGCTCGCCGCGCTTTTCTCCCTGTTCGATGTAACGTTCGATGAAGGTCTGCATGATGGGGTCTCCGGTTGGGGTCTGTTCCAGCAGCGTTCGGATTTGCTGCTCGTCTACGCGCCGAGTGCCCTGGACAAAGTATCGCAACAGCGACTCGAGGATCTACAAGGCGCTCGCCTTGTCGCTGACGTGCTCAATCAGCGCGAGCAACTCGCTCAGCCGCTCGATGGGTTCGTCGCTGAAGATGCCGCGCATCGCCAATTGGACCAGTCGGGTCATGACATCGCCCTTGATTTCGGCGTTGGTCCGCGCCGAGATGTCGTGTAGGGCGTAGCAAAATTGGGGCACGAAGGGGGCCAGTGCCGGTGGCAATGGGCGGACCAGTGCGTGGAAGTCGGCCGGTACCCGCCAGCGCCGTTCGCCATGGTAGATGACCGGAGGATAGATCGGCGGGAGGTGCCGGGCCTCTGGGTGCTGCTTGCGGAATTGATCGCCTTCTGCCGTGATGTAGCGCAGCAGTTGCAGGAGGGTCCAGTGCTCGGGGCTGCTCTTGTGCTCAAACAGGAGGTAGATCACCAATTCAGCGTCATGAGGTCCCACGCGGTAAACCAGGTCAGAGTAGGTCGAGCGCAGTTCTTTCGAGACGTAGGTGTCCTTGGAGAACTCCAGCGTGTCGAGGTCGATCTCGGCGAGCAACTCCCGCGGCAGATGGTGCCGCAGGAAGTCTTGGGCGATCTCCCGGCGGCCGAAGCTCTCGCGGAAGAAGGCATCGTGAGGGGCGGTGATGTCGTCCATGGGCGATAAGGCTGGTGGCTTCGCTTCCAGAACGCAAGGTGGTCGCAGCGACCGCCAGGATCAGCCGGCGCGGCTGCGACCAGCTGCGCGGTGCGTGCCGCTGATGCACAGCAGTGGACCGGTGGGGGTGCGCCGCACGATCTGGGGCGCAGGATCATCCAATGCGCCGCTTCTCAATCCAGCCTATTGTCCGGTGAGTCCCACCGATCCCGCAAGTCAATAATTTCCGGCAGGATGTCCATGAAGAGCCGCACCAGCCGCGGCTCGAAATGGTGCCCCGCACCCGCTTCCAACAGGCGGATGATCCGCGGCAGCGGCCAGGATTCCTTATAGGGCCGCGGCATCGAGAGTGCATCGAACACGTCGGCCAGGGCGACGATGCGTGCCGCCTCGGGGATGGCCGTGCCGGCCAGTCCCTGGGGATAGCCGCTGCCGTCCCAGTGTTCATGGTGGCAGAGCGCTACCTCGGCGGCCAACGCGAAGACCGGGGCCTGACTGCGACTGAGGATCTCATAGCCAATCCGGGTGTGGCTCTTCATGATTTCCCACTCGGCCGCATCGAGCAGTGCGGGCTTCCTCAGTATCGTGCTTGGAATACCAATTTTACCGGTATCGTGCATCGGGGCGGCCAGCTCGATCAGGGCACAGCGCTCCGGTTCCCAGCCGGCCGCCTTGGCCAGCGCGCGGCTATAGGCAGCCATGCGCCAGATATGCACGCCAGTGTCTGAATCATTGTAGTGACCGGCGGCACCCAGCATGTAGATTGCATCGCAATAGGCCAGTTCGAGTCGGCTGGCGCTTACCAGTGAGAGGTGCGCTCGCACCCGCGCCTTGACGATGGCGGGGCGGACCGGCTTGGTCACATAGTCGACACCGCCGGCATCGAAGCCGGCTTGCTCGTCCTGCTCGCGCGTCTGACCGGTCACGAAAATCACCGGAATGTCCGCGGTGTCAGGTGCCGCCTTGAGCCGACGGCAGACCGCGTAGCCGTCCAGATCCGGCAACTGGACATCAAGTAGAATCAGTGCCGGCTGGTGCTTATCGACCACCCGCAGACAGTCGGCTCCGCTGCGCGCAAAGACCAGTGAATAATCGGTCTTCAGGGTCTCACGCAGCAAGGCCAGGTTGGCTGGTTCGTCATCCACGCACAGGATAGGTCTAATGGTCATCGTGGCACTCCCTCCGGGGCGAGGCTGATCCCCAGGTCTGCCGCGAGCGCGCGTACCTGCGCCTTGGCGGCAAGGAAGTCGAAGGCGTCGACCGGTTCACGCAGCCTGCGCCAAGGGCCGTCCGGCAGTAGCGGCGCGAGCGCGGCCAGGATGGGCTCGGCCTGGTCAGGGTTATCGCGATCCAGCGCGCGCAGCAAGCCTCGCAATAAGGGACCGATGACGACTGAATCGCTGGCCACGGGCGGCGCGTCGGCGGTCTCTGGCGCGACCCCGACCAACGCAGTGATCGCTTGGACGGCCGCCTGGAGCGCCGCCCGTAACTGCTGCTGGCCCGGTGCGCTCGCCCGCCCGGCCTTGATGTCTTGCTCGATCGCTGCGGCAATGCGCGCGACCTTGGGCAGGGCCAAGGTCCCGGCGGCGCCCTTGAGCTTGTGGGCCAGCGCGGCGGCCGCCGGATGCTCGCCCTGGGCCACCAGGGCGGTGATCTCATCCCCCGCCTCCCGGTAAGAGTCAACGAAATAGCGCAGCAGCCGCTGATAGACCGCGTTGTCGCTAATGTTGTGACGCCCCAGTTCCCGGTCCAAGTCCAAGTCCCGGTCCAGCACAGATGCATCCCTACGCGGCGTCGCCAGGGACGCTTCGGGGAGCGTGGACTGCGGCGGCAACCAGTCCAGCAAAATCCTGTAGAGCACCACCGGGTCGACCGGTTTGGTGATGAATCCGTTCATCCCAGCCGCCAGGCAGCGCTCGCGGTCCTCGGTGAAGGCATTGGCGGTCATGGCGATGATCGGCACGGTCTGTCCGCTCGGCAAGGCCCGGATCAGTCGGGCGGCCGCCAGGCCGTCCAGTTCAGGCATCTGCATGTCCATGAGGATCAGTGCATAGGGCTCGCGCTGCGCCATCGCCAAAGCCTCGGCGCCGTTGTTGGCGATTGCGACCTCCAGCCCGACGGCGGCGAGGAGTCCCTGGCTGACCTCCTGGTTGACCGGTTCGTCCTCGGCCAACAGCACCCGGGCGCCGTGGTGAGCCGCGGACAGGGCCGCGGCAGCGGCGGATTCGGAGAAGCTGTCCGGCGCCTCGCGCGACGCGGTTCCCGCCAGCACCCGGCTCAATGCGTCGTGCAGGTCGGAGGGGGTGACTGGTTTGGTCAGGACGGTGGCGAAGCCGACGTCCTGTGCCTGCGCGCGCAGCCGCAGGTCATCATAGGCCGTGACCAGCAGCAGGCGGATGGGCGGCTGGGGCAGCGCTAAGGCCGCGATGCGCCGGGCGGTCTCGATCCCGTCCAGCCCCGGCATGTGACAGTCCAGCAGGACCAGGTGGTAGGGCGGCTCGGCCGCCTTGAGCAGTTCCAGCGTGGCGGCGCCGTTGTCCAGAGCCGTCACCTCCATCCCCCAAGCCGTGAGGATGGCGGCCAGCACCTCCCGTACCGCGGCCTGATCGTCCACCACCAGCGCCCGCCAGCCGCGCAAGCTGATCGGCTGTGGCGGACGCTGCACGGCCCCCGGGACCTTGCCGAGTCGGGTGGTAAAGAAGAAGGTGCTGCCCACGCCGGGCGCGCTGGTGACGCCGACCTCACCGCCCATCAGTTGGATGAGCCGCCGGTTGATCGCCAGGCCCAGGCCGGTGCCGCCATAGCGGCGCGTGGTGGAACTGTCGGCCTGCTCGAAGGCCTCGAACAGCCGGGTGATGTGCTCGGGCGCGATACCGATGCCGGTATCCTGGACCTCAAAGCGCACCAATTGGTCATCCGGGCGGTCTTCCATCACCCGCACCCGCAAGCGGATCGCGCCCTGCTCGGTGAACTTGACCGCGTTGCCCAGAAAATTCAGCAGCACCTGGGTCAGTCGGGTGGGGTCGCCGATGAGCGACGTTGGCGCGATCACCGTGGGGTCCAGGTCCAGGACCAGTTCCAGCCCATTGGCATAGGCCTTCGCGCCGACCAGAGTGCAGACGTGCCGGATCACTGCCTCCAGATTGAGCTCAATGGCTTCGAGGACCAGGCGCTGCTCTTCGACCTTCGCGAGATCGAGGATGTCGTTGATGAGTTGCAACAGGTGCCGGGAGGCCGTGTCGATCTTGCCCAGCTTGTCGCGGCGGGCCGGATCGGGGTCCTCTTGCTGCAAGAGATGAACGAACCCCATGATGGCATTCATCGGCGTGCGGATCTCGTGGCTCATGTTGGCCAGGAAATGGGACTTGGCCTGCGTGGCCAACTCCTCGGCCTCCTTAGCCTTGGCCAGTTCGGCGGTGCGCTGGGCGACCCGCTCCTCCAGTTGGGTGTTGAGGACACGGATCTCCTGCTCGACCCGTTTGCGCTCGGTGATGTCGCGCAGAAAGGCCACGAAGGTGTTGGACTGCGGGTCCGGTGTGGTGCTGACCTCCACATCGATGATGCGACCGTCGCGGGTCCGGTGCCTGGTCTCGAACAGGGCGTAACCCTGCGTGACGATGAGCTGGCTATGCGCGCTGACAGCCGTGTCGTCATGCTCGACATCCAGTTCGGCGATGTGCATGCCGAGCAATTCCTCCCGGGCATAGCCGCTCATCCGTACCCCGGCATCATTCACATCCAGCACCCGGCCGGTGGCGATGTCGACCAGCCAAAAGGCGTCGTTGGTGGTGCCGAGCATCATGGTATAGCGGTCGGATGCCTGCTTGAGCTCCCGCTCGGTCTGTCGGCGTTGTTGCTCACGCTCCAGTGCATCCAGGACGAATGATAGATTGGCGGCGGCCTGCCGCAGCAGGTCAATCTCCTCGTCGCCAAACCGGCCGGGTTGTCGCGAATACAGCATCAGTGTCCCGGCGACCCGTCCGGCGAAGTGGATCGGTAGGCTGATCGCGCTGGCCCAGCCCGCGCGGCTGGCAGCCTGATGCCAAGGCGTCTGCGCATCGCCGGGGAAATCCGCACACACAACCACGCGGTCCTCGCGGATGGCCGTGCCGGCGGGGCCTTGGCCTTCCGGGCGCTCGTCCGCATAGGGGGTGATGCTCCCCAGATAATCCGCGTCATCACCATAAGAGGCGACCGGCAGCACGCGCCGCGTGTCCGCATCGACCCACCCAACCCAGGCCATGGCGAAGTGACTGGTGTCGACGAGGATGGTGCAGATCGACGCGAAGACCTCCTCGCGGGTGGTGCTGTGCAGCAGGGTCTGATTGATCTGGCTCAAGGCCGCGTAGAGGCGGGTGATGCGCTCGATTTCCTGCTCCCGGTCGCGGCGCAACGCGATCTCGGTGCGCGACGCCTGTTCGGCCGCCCGGTAATGGGTTTTCTCCCGGCGCTGCCAGAGGGCCGCGCCGAGCCCTATGAGCACACCCGTCCCGCTCAACATCAGGGCCAGCGTGAGGCCCGCGCGGTTGCGTCCGGGTGCAAAGGCCTCGGCGCTGTCCATCTTGGCGACCAGGAACCAGGGTGAGTCCGGCACGGTTTGGATCGCCGCGACCACCGGCGTGCCGCGGTAGTCCCGCCCGTCGATGATGCCAGTGGCTCCCAGTGCGGCCTTGACCGCGGGAAGCTCGGTGTGGCTCAGTGGATCGCGTCGGCGCAGTTCCGCCCCGGGCGCATAGCGCAACGGGCTCAGGGGTATGACCTGGTCGCCATCCCGATGGCCCAAGAGTATTTCCCCGCTGGTGTTGGGTATCGGCCAACTGGCCAGCAGGGGATAAAGTGATGCGCGCGCGTCGATCAGCAGCCGGATGGCGCCGACCGGCGCACTGTCAGGGGCGGTGTCGCGCCAGAGCGGGGCGATCACGCTCAGATGCGGGAACGGATGCGCCGTGCCCAGGTGCAACTCGGTCAGGACCGCCCGCCGGTCGCGCAACGCCAGGGCCAATGCGGTCGCGTCCTCGCCCGCCAGCGCGCCCTCGGCACCCGTGAGGCTGAGCTCGATCTGCCCGTCCGGGTTCACCAGGCTGACGTCCCGGTAGCGATAATGTTGCTGCAGGCTGCGGAAGTGGGTCAGCAGCCGTTGGGTCGCGGCGGGTTCGGGCTCGGGCGCGGCACGCCAGCGGACAATGGCCTCGGTCAGGAATGGGCTGTCGGTCAGTATCCCGCCATCGCCCAAGCGCTCCGTCCGCCAGGCGACCAGTTGATGGACGGTCAGGTCGCTGATGGTGAATAGATCGTCCTCAAAATCCTGGCGCGATTGATGGAGTTGGAACCGATAGAAGGCGACCGCACCAACGCCGATCGCCATGCACACCGCGATGGCTAACCCGGTGAGCAGCACCCGCCGCGCGCCGGGCGCCAACCGGGTGGGCGGCGGCGCGGCGTTCATGCGTCGGCGCCGGCGAACGGCGGATGACGCAAGACGGGGCGCCGATGGGTAGCGGAGGGCAAGGAGCGGATGGGCGGCATGCTGGTGGTGTTGGGGATTGCTGCAGATACTTGAGTGATACTAGCGCAGACCAGGGCGAACTGCCTGCGTCGGAGTTCTCAGGCCCGCAGATCGCCCCAGAGCGCCTGGAGCACCGCAATGGCGGCCAGCGGTGCGGTCTCGGCGCGCAGGATGCGGGGTCCCAGGCGCACCCCGGTCACCCCATGCCGGGCGGCCAAGTCGCGCTCCCGCGGGCTCAGGCCCCCTTCAGGCCCCACCAGCAGGGTGACTTCAGGCCCCGGCGGTGACCACTGCGCCAGGGCCTGCGGCGCCTGCGGGTCCAACAATAGGGTGTTCGGCGCCGCTAGGCCGAGCCACTCATCCAGGGGCAAGGCGGGCGCCAGGTCGGGGAGGCGGCGACGCCCGGATTGCTCGCAGGCGCCGATCACGATGCCCTGCCAGTGCCCCAGACGGCGTTCGAGGCGTTCGCCCTTGAGCTGGACCATGCTGCGTTCGGTGAACAGGGGCTGGACGGCGGCGACGCCCAGTTCCACGGCCTTCTGGATCGCATAGTCCATGCGCTCGCCGCGCGAGATGCCCAGGGCCAGATGGATGTGCAAGGGGGGCTCGGGCTGCGCTTCACCGACCGCCCCGACCGCCACGGTTGCCCCCGAGCGCGTGACCTCGATGACCTGTGCGGCGCGGTCGCACCCGTCGCCATTGAAGAGCCGCAACGTCTCGCCAGGGGTGAGCCGCAAGACCTGGGTCAGGTGGCGTGCTGGTCCCTCGGGCAGGCGCATTTGTGTGCCTGGGTGCAGGGGGTGATCGAGGTAGATACGGGGGAGGCGCATGGGGTTGGTGCCGACGCTGACGTGGGGGAGGTCACCTTAACCGCAGAAGCCGCGCTTGTCCGCAACGCAAGGCAAGGCAGCGGGCACGCAAGAGCGGTTTGACAGTCAGCCGGCCGAGTCACTACCCTGCGGCAGCGGCAGTTCCAAATTTGGGGAATCGTCGCGTGCTGCTGGTGGATGCGGCGCGCCCGGCTGCTCTGCTCAACCCTTGGAACCGTGCGGCGCGCCTTATCCACCCTACGCCAAGGCTGAACGTGTAGGGTGGATAAGCGCAGCGCATCCACCAGAAATCCGGCTACCGCCCAAATTTGGAACTGCTGCTGCGGCAGTGACACCCCCGCGGTCGGCCCCCAGGTGTGTAAAATGGCGTGCGTCGGCCCTCCAGGGGGCGTGCGTCTGGTCGGCAAGTTCCTGTCTTATTAGTAGATATTTGTGGAACGATCGTTGTTGACCGGTGGAACTTTCCCGGCGGCCAGCCGCCGCATTGAACTGACTGGAGACTCAAGCGCGATGCCAAGCTTTGTGCGGATCGAGAAGTGTGACGGCTGCAAGGGCCTGGCGCGGATCGCCTGCGAGTACATCTGCCCACACGACCTGATGAAACTCGACCGCGACGGCGTCGACACCGGCCACGCCATGAAGGCCTACAATCAGGAGCCGGATCAATGCTGGGAGTGCTACGCCTGTGTGAAGGACTGCCCAACGCAGGCGATCGAGGTCCGGCACTATGCCGATGTCGTCCCGCTGGGCGCCTCAGTGCAGCCCCTGCGCACCAGCGATGCCATCATGTGGACCATCAAGTTCCGCAACGGGACCATGAAGCGTTTCAAGTTCCCCGTGCGCACGGCGGCGGCGGACTCGCTTGACCCCTATGGCGGCAAGCCGGCCGCAGAGCTCGCGAACATCGGCAAGCCCGGTTATTTCACCACCGGGGCGGATGGGCTGCGCGCGGCGGCACCCGATCAGCTCATCCGCACCTAGAGGACATCCGACATGGCAGGTGTATTCGGCAAGCCCGAGGTCGTCGAGGAAACGCTCGATCTACTGATCATCGGCGGTGGCATGGGTGCCTGCGGTGCCGCCTATGAGGCTGGGCCCTGGCTGCGGGCCGCCAAGCAGGCGGGGCACGACCTGCGGATCAAGCTGGTGGACAAGGCCGCCCTGGACCGCTCCGGCGCCGTCGCCCAAGGACTGTCTGCCATCAACACCTACCTCGGCGCGAATGATCCGGCCGACTATGCCCGCATGGTCGCGAGCGACCTGATGGGCATCACCCGCGATGACTTGACCTACGATCTGGGCCGCCATGTGGACGACTCAGTGCATCGGTTCGAGGAGTGGGGCCTACCAATCTGGAAGCAGGCCGGCGACGAAGGCAAGCCACTGGTGGCGGGCGGGGTGCCGGTGCGCTCGGGCAAGTGGCAGATCCTGATCAACGGCGAGTCCTACAAACAGATCGTCGCCGAGGCGGCCAGGCGGGCGCTGGGGCCCGAGTGCATCGCAGAGCACGTTGTCATCGTCAAGCTGATCAACGACCAGCACGACCCCAATCGGATTGCGGGGGCGGTCGGCTTCTCGCTGCGTGAACACCGGATCTATATCTATCGCTGCACCGCGTGCCTGCTGGTGGCCGGCGGTTGTGTGAGTATCTTCCGCCCACGCTCGGTGGGTGAAGGCGCGGGCCTCACCTGGTATCCGGCATGGAACACGGGCTCGACCTACGCCATGGCCGCCGAGGCGGGGGCGGAGTTGACCATGATGGAAAGCCGCTTCGTGCCGGTGCGCTTCAAGGATGGCTATGGCCCGGTGGGTGCCTGGTTTCTGTTCTTCAAGGCCAAGGCGGTCAATGCCTTTGGCGAGGACTACCTGGCCAAGCCCGAGGTTCACCAACTGTTGGAGGCCTATTTTCCCTACAACCGGGCCTATGTCACCCCCTCTTGCCTGCGCAACCATGTGCTACTCAATGAGATCCGGGAAGGGCGGGGGCCGATCTACATCGACACCGTGAGCGCGCTCGGCAAGTTGGCCGAGAGCATGACGCCGAAAGAGATCAAACATCTGGAGGCCGAGGCCTGTGAAGATTTCCTGGATATGTGTGTCGGTCAGGCCGGCGTCTGGGCCGGTGAAAACAGCGCGCCGGAAAAGAAGAACTCCGAGCTAATGCCCACCGAGCCCTATCTGCTCGGCTCCCACTCCGGCGGTTGTGGGATCTGGGTCTCAGGTCCCGCCGACATGGGCGCCCCGACCACCGAGGAACATCCCGAGGCGGAACGCATCCCGGGTCACCTGCCGTCCGGCTGGAATTGGGGCTACCGTTCCATGACCACGGTTGTGGGTCTCTTCACCGCGGCCGACGGCGTTGGTGCCTCCGGCCACAAGTTTTCTTCCGGCTCACATGCTGAGGGGCGCATCGCGGTAAAGGCGATGATCCAGTTTGCCATCGACCACCGCGACCGACCACCGCAGCTCGATACCCCGGTCGATGAACTGGTGGCTGAGGTCTATCGCCCGGTACGCAACTTCCTGGAGCATCGCGACTACAGTACCGCGATCGACGTGAATCCCCACTATATCACCCCGCGGATGCTCCAGTTGCGTCTGCAGAAGATCATGGACGAATACGCGGCGGGGGTCTCGACCGGGTACCGGACCAATGCCAAGATGCTGGAGGTGGCCGAAGGGAAGCTGGCGATGCTCAAGGAGGACGCGCTGCGGCTGCGTGCCAAGGACCTGCATGAATTGCTGCGGGCCTGGGAGAATCAGCACCGCATCCTGGCTGCTGAGGCCCACCTGAAGCACCTGCAATTCCGCGAGGAGTCGCGTTACCCCGGTTTCTATTACCGCACCGACTTTCCCGCGGTGGACGACGCGCACTGGAAATGCTTCGTCAACTCGGTCTATGACCGCAAGACCAAGAGCTGGACACTGTTCAAGCGCAAACACCTGGACCTGATCGATAAGACCGTCTCCTATAGGTAAGGTGAGCAACGAGATGAGCATCGAGATGACCGAAGCGCTGGGCGAGCGACTGGCCGCACGCCTGCGGGCCGCGGCGCAATTGCTGGAACTGGTGCGCACCGATCAGGCGCTGCTCGCGGCGACGGTCCGTGCGGCGGCGCAGACGGCCGCCGCCATCCAGGCCGGCGGGACCCTTTTTATCTGCGGCAATGGCGGCAGTGCCGGTGAGGCGACTCATCTGAGCGGTGAATTGATCGGCACCTTCCTGGACAAGACCCGGCGCCCGCTCGCGGCTATCGCCCTGGGATTCGACCTGAGTGCCACCACCGCGGTGGCTAATGACTCCTCATTCGCCGAGGTCTTCGCCCGCCAGCTCGCGGCCCTGGCCCGGCCCGGGGATGTGCTCTGGGCGCTCTCCACCAGTGGGCGCTCGCCCAACATCCTGCGGGCGCTCACGGTGGCGGGGGAGCTGGGTGTGCAGCGGGTCCTGATCACGGGCGAGCGCGGGCGGAGGCTCGCCGACGCGGCCGAGATCGTGCTCGCGGTCCCGAGCGATGAGACCCCGCGTATCCAGGAGGTCCACCTGATGCTCGGTCATTTCCTATGCGAGGCGGTGGAGGCGATTGCCGGTACCATCTGAGGGCGGCGCATCGTGTCAGATCGACGAGCGAGAGGCGGCAAACTGAGCCCTCAAGACCGGGCCAGCCATTTATTCTCGGGTTGCTCAGATCTTGCAGGGCAGATTTTATCTGCGCACCGCCAGCCGCTCAATGGTCTGGCGCAGCAGCTCCGGGCTGACCGGTTTGGCCAGGAAGTCGACCATGCCGGCCGCGAGGCACTCCTGTTTGACCTCTTCGGAGGCATTGGCGGTCAGGGCGACGATGGGGAGCTCGCGTCCCGCGGCGAGCGCGTGGTAGCGGCGCGTGAAGGCGATGCCATCGAGCTTGGGCATCCGCAGATCAATGATCGCGATGCCGTAGTCCCCCGCCAGCGCCTCGCGCAGCGCCTGCTCGCCATCCTCCACCTGCGTATAGGCGATGGCCATCTTGGTGAGGAAGGTGGTGAGCACCTTGGCGGCGATTTTGTTGTCTTCGGCCACCAGCACCCGGATGCCGGCCAGCGCGGTAGCCGCGCTGCGGGCAAAGCCCGGCGTCGGCGCTTCACCAGGCAAACTTGCCGGCGCCAAGCCGAGCAGTTGTTCAACCGCGCCGATCAGGTCCTCCGCGAGGAAGGGCTTGCCCAGGCAGCGCATGCGTGGAGACTGTACTACCGGTCGGCGCGCCGCGTAGACCAGGAACAGACAGGGCAGGGCGGTGGGCGCAGCGTCGTCTGCGCCGCGCTCCCCAATGATCGCGTCGACCGCACGGCGGGTCGCCACCAGGTCGCCCCCCGGCAGTCGGTCGGCAATTACCAGAAAGTCCAGGTCCGCGGGGGCGATCCCCAAGGCGATGATTTCGGCGGGATCGGCCAGCGCGCGACAACTGACCCCCGCATGCTCAAGCGCCGCGCAGATCAAGTCGCGATGGGTATGGTTTGACTCCAGGATCAGCGCGCGCAGTCCCCGCAGCCGGCTCGCCGCGGCCGGCGGCGGGGGGGGGGCACCCCGCAGCAGTGGCAGCCGCACCCAGAAGCGGCTTCCGTGTCCCTCCTCGCTGGCCACGCCGATGCTGCCACCCATCAGGCGCGACAGTTCCAGGGCGATGGTGGTGCCGAGACCGGAGCCGCCGAAGCGCCGGGTGGTGGAGTCGTCCGCCTGACGGAAGCTCTCGAAAATATGCGCTATTTTGTCGGCGGGGATGCCGATCCCAGTGTCTTCTACCTCCAGTAACAAGTGGGGTTCTCTGATGCCCTCCGCCGGAGGGCTCACCGTGACCCGCACCCGGACTTCACCCTCCTCGGTGAACTTCACGGCGTTCCCGACCAGATTGAACAGGATCTGCCGGACCCGCAGTTGGTCGCCGGTAATGGTCTCGGGTACCTGTGCGGCGACCTCGCACGTCAGCTCTACCCCTTCGGCCACGGCCAGACCCTCCAGCACGCCGCACACTTCCCGCACGACCGCCCGTGGCTTGAATGGCAGGCGCTCCAGCCGCAGTTTGGCCGCGTCGATCTTGGAGAAGTCCAGGATGTCACCGATCAGGGCGCTCAACATCTTGGCAGATTGAGAGATAGCGCCCACATAATCCTGCTGTTCGGTATCCAGGGGCGTCGTCTTGAGCAGTTCAGTCATGCCGATGACACCGGTGAGCGGGGTGCGCAGCTCGTGCGTCATGAAGGCCAGAAAGTCCCCCTTGGCCTTGTTGGCGCGCTCCGCCTCGTCCTTGGCCTGTTGCACCCGCCGCAGCAAGGCATATTGATACACCGGCAGAAACACCAGGATCAGGAGGAAGAAGACGGCCTCAAAGGGGTGCTTGGACCATTGATGCAGGGTAGTCAACACCAGGCTGTAGGCAACGACCGACTCGACCGAGGCCAGCACCAGGTAGCGGGTGCCGTAGCGGGTCCCGGCGGAGATGAAGATCCAGATATACAGGAGGTAAAAGGGGCTGATCGCCTCGCAGGTGATGGAAATAGCCAGGCTGATGACGACGATATCCAGGGACATCGACACATAGCGTCGCGCTGGCCAGACCGGGCGGATCAGGATGCTGACGAAGACCCCGAGCAAGGCGAGTATGAAGACGCCGAAAACTGTCAGGAAATAGGGGATGTCGACCTTGTAATAGTCGGTCCAGGCGGCGAGCCCGATATACAGGGTGCCGAAGACCCAAACGGCCAGCCGGACCGCGGAGGATTGGAACTCCGGATTGCTGGTCAAGTCTGCCGGCAGACCGGCAAACCCCTTCTTGGTCGTCATCGTCGCCTCCCGTGGTGCTGTTATCGATCAGAGGTATCCGCTATGCCCGTCCGCGGCCGCCCGCCCGGGTGCCCCGGCTAAACTCTGCTGGCGTTTGGCCTCGCCGGTCATGGTATATTAGCCAATTGCATAGCGCTCGAAATTCCGCTCCGTGCCGGCGCGGCGAAGCAGCTCGGTCGCCGGCCTGATGGCCACTGGACCGGCAAGGTCTGCGTGGCCGAGGCGAACCGCGGCGACTGAAAAAACACCAAGAATGACGGCTGGTCGGCCGGCCGGCAAGGATGCCGCCCCCGGCCCGCCGCGTACGATCCCGAACGATAAACCCCGCCACTGACCTTGACTCCCTAGCCCGCGAGCCGACCTCGCCGGGTGCCGGGGGCGGGGCAGGTGTCGGATCTGAAGAGCTGAGGGGAGACCACTATGTCCAAGAAACATCCGATTGTCGCCGTCACCGGTTCATCCGGTGCCGGCACCACCACCGTCAAGCGTGCCTTCGAACACATCTTTTACCGCGACGGCATCCAGGCCGCCGTCATCGAGGGCGATAGCTTTCACCGCTACGACCGTGTTGAGATGAAGGCCGAGACCGCCCGTGCCGGGTCGGAAGGTCGCAACCTGAGCCACTTCGGGCCGGACGCCAACCGTTTCGACGCCTTGGCCGAGCTGTTCCACAGCTATGGCGAGTCGGGCACCGGCAAGAAGCGCTATTACATCCACAGCGATGATGAGGCGATGCAACAGAACGCCCGGCTCGGCAGTCAGCTTAAGGCCGGCCAGTTCACCCCCTGGGAGGACCTGCCCGAGGGCACCGATCTGTTGTTCTATGAAGGTCTGCATGGACTGGTGGTGTCTGACGACCACAATGTCGCCGAGCATGTTGACCTGGGTGTGGGGGTGGTGCCGATCGTCAACCTGGAGTGGATCCAGAAGATCCACCGGGACAACGCGGAGCGCGGCTATTCCGCCGAGGCCATCGTCGATACCATCATGCGGCGCATGCCGGACTACATCCGCTATATTACGCCCCAGTTCTCGATGACCGACATCAACTTCCAGCGGGTGCCGACGGTGGATACCTCCAATCCATTCATCGCCCGTGATATCCCGACCCCGGATGAGAGCTTCGTCATCATCCGCTTCCGCCAGCCCGAAAAGCTGGAGATCGACTTCCCCTTCCTGCTCTCCATGATCAAGGACTCCTTCATGTCCCGGCGCAACAGCATGGTGGTGCCCGGCGGTAAGATGGGGATGGCCATGGAGATCATCCTCCAGCCTATCATCGAGCGGATGATGGACGCGCGCCGCGTCTAGGTTAGCCCCACCATGCCGGGCACCCCGTGGTGCCCGGCAATCGACCCCCGTCTGCGCCAGGCCCACCAACGGAAGGTGCCAATCACTTTGCCGCTTCGAGTCGTACAATGGTCATGGTGCCGTTCAGGGTTTCGACCGCAAAGGCGGTTTTCTGGTTTTCTTTCACCCGCTCCAGCCATGCGTGATCTTTGACGCGGAACATCATTGTCATCGCCGGCATGCCATTGGGCAAGCGGTCCTGAGCAACCGTCAGAGTCCCATGGCCCTTATCCAGTTTCTTGACCTGACCTTGGGTCAACGGCGCTGCCGCCGCATCAGGTGCAGTCATGGCGCCATGCGCCATGGGCATCATCGTATCGGCGGCCAGTGCGCGGGCGCTCGCTCCGACGGCCAGCGACACGGCGACACTCCAGACGAAACGTATTTTCCTATTCATAGCGGACGAGCCGGATATTCTTTAATCCGGGCCGTGGTGGGCTGTCCGGGTGGATCGAGCTTTACCCAGACATACTTGTTTTTCATCATGATCATGCGGCCGTCTTGGAGCAGCATCGGCACCTCGTCGCTCATCGCCATCGGCTTGCCGTAGGGGTCGATCATCCGCGTGCTACCGTCCGGGTGGACATAGAGCGTCGCGCCATCCTTCAAATTCTAGCGGTCCGCGGGCGGCTCGTCTGCAATCGCCGCAAACACGGCGGTGGCCAATACCATTGCCGCAAGGCTTCCGGATAATGACATAGGTATTCTCCTGTCTCAATTCGCTCCTTTGGGAGCGAGGGGTTGCTGGGTTCATGCGCTCGGACCACAGTATGGCGCGCGGTACCCGACAGTTCGCTGACCCCAAGATGACGGTCGCCATCGCGCTGGACATCACGCATCGTCAGCGTTTCATGACCGGGTTCCGCCACACCCTGGCCATGCCCCTGGCCGCACTGATCACGGCGGCCCTAGGCTGGGCCGCGACCCACGTGGGGTTGCGCCCGCTCGGGCGCTTTGAGGCCAGCGGGCTAGGGACGCGCCTGCCCATTGGCCCGTTTGCCCGCCGAGGTGCAGACGATGGCGGTGGCGTTCAACGCCATGCTCGCCCGGTTGGAGGATGGCTTCCGGCGCCTGTCGGACTTTTCATCCGATATCGCCCCCGAACTGCGCACGCCGGTCAGCAATTCGATGCCCGGGCAGACGAGCGCGGCGTCACCCTCGCCCTGGATGGCACCGCCTCCGCCGTGCCCGGGGACCGGTTGATGCTGCGCCGGGCCTTGAGCAATCTCCTGGCGAACGCCATCCGCCATACTCCCGCCGGTGGGTGCGTGCGAGTACACTTGGGCGCCGCCACCGGGGCCACCCGGATCGCCGTCGAGAATCCCGGGACGCCGATCCCCGCCGAACACCGCCCCCGGCTGTTCGATCGCCTCGCTCGCGTCGACCCGGCGCGGCGCCGCCAGGGTGAAGGGGCCGGGTTGGGGCTGGCCATCGTCAAGGCCATCGTTGCCGTCCATGATGGGAGGATCGGGGTGACCTCAGATGGCAACACCATACAGATCTTGATCGTCCTACCCAATTTACTAAAGGGTGTTACCTATCCGTGAGCACATCAACCCTTAGCCCAGCGGCCGCACGCAGCCGCCTGCGGGCGCTGTCGCTGGCGGCCTTGGGCGTCGTCTATGGCGACATCGGCACCAGCCCGCTCTATGCCATGCATGCCGTGTTCGCCAATCAGCACCATCCGGTGCCGGTCGATCCGCAGAACATTCTGGGCATACTGTCCCTGATATTCTGGTCCCTGGTGATCGTCGTTTCGCTGAAGTATGTGACCCTGATCCTGCGCGCCGACAACCGCGGTGAGGGCGGCATCATGGCCCTGATTGCGCTGGTGCAGCGGCGTCTGGCAAAGCAGGCTTTAGGTCAGCGCCTGATTGTCCTGGGCCTGTTCGGCGCGGCACTCTTCTGCGGTGAGGCGATCATCACGCCTGCCATCTCGGTCCTGTCGGCCGTTGAAGGATTGGAGATGATCACCCCCGCGCTGGCGACTTGGGTGATACCCTCGACGTTGGTGATCCTGTTCGGGCTTTTCGCCGTCCAGCGACACGGCACGGGGCGCATGGGGGACTGGTTCGGCCCCATTATGGCGGTCTGGTTCGTGATCCTCGGCATCTTGGGTGTACGCGCCATCATGGGGGCACCCGGGGTGCTCGCCGCCGTGTCGCCCACCTATGCCATCAGCTTTTTCGCGATGCACCCTCGCCTCGCCTTTTTTTCGCTCGCGGCCGTGGTGCTGGCCATCACCGGTATCGAGGCGTTGTATGCGGACATGGGTCATTTCGGCCGTGCCCCGGTGCGGGCCGCCTGGACCCTGGTGGTGTTCCCGGCCTTGGTGCTCAATTATTTCGGCCAGGGGGCACTCCTGCTGGCCCATCCCGAACTCACCGACAATCCGTTTTTCCTGCTGGCGCCGGGTTGGGGACTGATTCCGTTGGTGGTACTGGCCACCGTCGCGACCGTTATCGCCTCCCAGGCAGTGATTTCCGGAACCTTTTCGCTCATCCGCCAGGCGATCCAACTGGGCTTTCTCCCGCGCATGACGGTCCTGCACACCTCCAGCCAGGAGCGAGGTCAGATCTATGTCCCGGGAATCAACTGGACGCTCTTCGTTGCGGTCGTCGCGCTGGTGCTCGCCTTCGGGACTTCGGAGGCCTTGGCCGCCGCCTATGGTATCGCCGTCACCGGCACCATGAGCATCACGACGGTTCTGGCGTTCGTCGTCGCGCGGCGCCGCTGGCGCTGGGGCCTGGTGCGCAGCTCACTGGTGCTGGGCCTGTTCCTGGTAATCGACCTGGCATTCTTCGGGGCTAACCTGTCGAAGCTCAGCGATGGGGGTTGGCTCCCGTTGCTGATTGGCGGGCTCATCTTCATCCCGGTGAGTACGTGGCGGCGCGGACGCGCGCTGCTCATCGAGCGCCTGACCAAGGACAAGCTGCCGCTGGCGGATTTCGTGCCGCTGATCGAGGCGGATAATATACCAACCGTATCCGGCACCGCCGTTTTCCTGTCGGCGCGCCCCGGGCTGGTGCCCCATTCACTGCTGCACAGTCTGAAGCATTACAAGTGTCTGCACGAACGCGTGATCGTCCTGCATGTGGCCGTCGTCAGCCAGCCCTATGTTGCGGCGGAAAAACAGGTGCGTCTCTCCCCCATCAATGGGCGCTTCTATCAGTCGCGGATGGAAATCGGGTTCATGGATACACCCAGAGTCACCGACGTCTTGGATGCCTGGGCCAGTCAGGGCCTCCCCGGCGAGCCCGCGAGCACTACCTTTTTCCTGGGGCGCGAGACCCTGATTCCATCCAAGCGAGTCCCCATGGCCCGCTGGCGGCAGCGACTCTTCATCCGCCTTTTTCGCAACGCGAGAAATCCCGCGAGCTATTTCGGCTTGCCGCCCAACCAGGTGGTTGAGTTGGGTGCGCAGATCAATCTGGAATAGCGAACTCCCCAAGCGTCGGGCGGCCTTGATCATCGTTGCGGCCAGCGCCCATCTTCTAGAGTCCAAGGCTTCAGCCTTGGGCCATCCAAGGCTAACGGCCACGGTGCTCGCGCCACCCCAAAAGATGAAGGATGTCGTAGCTGTCCCCTTGGGCAAAGGGCGCCTCCAGCCAGAACCCCTGCGCTGCTTGCTGTGGCCGGTGTCTGTGTATAACCCTTGGGTGCTTGCTGTCAACCGGCCGGTCGGGGGTCGTTCCGGCATACAATGGGCGGTGACGTGAGACCTGCGCGCACAGCACCCGCCCCGACCCTTCGACCGTACGACAAGAAAAGCCCATGATCAAGGTAATTATCGTTGACGACCATGCCCTGTTCCGGGCCGGGCTGCGGCTCATCCTCTCGGAGCAGGACCAGATCGAGGTGGTTGGCGAGGCGGCCAGCGGCGAGGAGGCGCTGCGGCTCGCCAAGCAGTTGCAGCCTGATATCTGTTTGATGGACCTGCAGATGCCGGGGGGGATGGGTGGCATTGAGGCGACCCGCAGGCTGTTGCGGCTGGTCCCGAACTGTCGGGTGATCGCACTCACTATGCTGGGCGATGATCCCTTCCCGGCCCAACTGCACGAGGCGGGGGCCATGGGGTATCTAACCAAGGGGTGTCCGGCGGAGGAGTTAGTGAAGGCGCTGCGGCTGGTGGCGAGCGGCCGGCCCTATGTGGATTCGTCGGTGGCCCAGGCGCGGATGCTGGCGCAGTGGGGGGGGGAGACCGGCAGTCCGTTCAAGGAGCTCTCCGCCCGCGAGTTGCAGGTGGCGGTGATGATCCTGGACGGACAGCGCACCCAGGACATCTCCGCGAGCCTCTCGCTCAGCCCCAAGACGGTCAGCACCTATCGGGCGCGCATCTACGAGAAGCTCGGGGTGCATACCGACGTGGACCTGGCGCGGCTGGCCTTCCGTCATGGGCTGATCAATGACGGCACCCAGGGTGCCTGACCCGGCGGCGCCCGAGTCGGCGCCGAGCGTACCCTGCGATCCCCGCGAACGCCTGGCGCAGCTGCCCGAGGGGCCGGGCGTCTACCGGATGATGGATGCGGGCGGCACCGTCCTGTATGTCGGGAAGGCGAAGAACCTCAAGCGCCGCGTGGCGAGCTATTTCAGTCGGGCCTTGAACAGCCGCCTGTTGCTGATGGTCGCTGCGGTGGCGGATGTCGAGGTGACCGTCACCCGCAGCGAGGGCGAGGCGCTGCTGCTGGAGAGCAACCTCATCAAGTCACTGAAGCCGCGCTTCAATGTGCTGCTGCGCGACGACAAGAGCTATCCCTACATCCGTCTGAGTACCGAGGATGCCTTTCCGCAGCTGAGTTTTTATCGCGGCCCGCGCAAGGGGCCAGGACGCCTGTTCGGCCCCTATCCGAGCGCCTGGGCGGTGCGCGAGACCCTGCAACTGTTGCAGCGGTTGTTTCCGGTGCGCCAGTGCGAGGACAGTTTCTACCGGACCCGCTCGCGCGCCTGTCTCCAGTACCAGATCAAGCGCTGTACCGGGCCCTGTGTCGGGCTGGTGAGCGAGGCGGTCTATGCGCAGGAGGTGACCCATACCATCAAGTTTCTGGAGGGGCGCACCCAGGAGGTGATCGGGGAGCTGGGGCAGGCGATGGAGCGGGCGGCCGCGGGGCTTGATTTCGAGCGGGCGGCGGTGCTGCGCGATCAGATCGGCACCCTGCGCCGGCTCCAGGAGCGTCAGTATGTCAGCGGGGAGGGCGGGGATCTGGACATCATCGCCGCCGCTCAGGAGGGGGGGCAAAGCTGCGTCCAGGTCTTCTTTATCCGCGGCGGGCGCAACCTGGGAAACAAGGCGTTTTTCCCGCTGGCCCCGGCGGACACGGACGAGGGGACCTTGCTGGCCGGGTTCCTCGCCCAGTTCTATGTGGACAAGGAGGTCCCCGGCGAGCTCATCTGCTCCGCGGCGCCGGATGACCAGGAGCTGCTGGAGGCGGCCCTGACGCAGCGTGCCGGGCACCGGGTGCAGATCCGCTCGCGGGTGCGTGCCGAGCGCGCCCGCTGGCTGGAGATGGCCCGGGGCAATGCCGTGGTGGCGTTGAAATCGCGGCTCGGCAGCCAGGCGGGCTATGCCCGGCGCCTGGCGGCACTGCGTGAGGCCCTGGCCCTGCCGGAACTCCCGGGGCGCATGGAGTGCTTCGATATCAGCCACACCATGGGCGAGCGCACCGTGGCCTCCTGTGTGGTGTTCGATGACGCGGGTCCGCGCAAGTCGGATTATCGGCGCTTCAATATAGAAGGTATCACCCCCGGCGACGACTACGCCGCCATGCACCAGGCCCTGACCCGGCGCTATACCCGGGTCCAAACCGGCGAGTACCCGATCCCTGACCTGATCTTTATCGATGGTGGGCGCGGCCAGCTTGGGGCGGTCGCAGAGGCGCTCCAGGCGCTGGGGCTGCAGGGGCTCACGCTGGTCGGCGTTGCCAAAGGCCCGGACCGGCGTCCCGGCACCGAGCAGCTTTGGTTGTTGGGGCAGGGGACGCCCGTTATACTCCCGGCCGACTCCCCGGCACTGCATCTGATTGCGCAGATCCGCGACGAGGCCCACCGCTTCGCCATCACCGGCCACCGTCAGCGCCGGGCGCGGGCGCGTACCGCCTCGGTGTTGGAGGAGATTGGCGGCATTGGCCCCAAGCGTCGGCAGCAGTTGCTGCTGGCCTTCGGCGGCATGCGCGGCCTGGCCCAGGCGGGAGTCGAGGACATCGCCCGGGTCGAGGGCATCAGCCGCGACCTGGCGCAGCGTATCCACGACACGCTGCACGACGCCTTACATCAGCCCATTCCTGCCCCCTGAATCGCGGTCCGACCCATGTGGAATACACCCAATTTGTTGACGTTACTGCGGATCGGCCTGATCCCGGTGTTCGTCGGCGTGTTCTATGTGGAGGCGCCTTGGGCGCCCTATGCCGCCGCCGGGATCTTCGGTCTGGCCGCAGCCACCGACTGGCTGGACGGCCATCTGGCGCGGCGCTGGGACCAGGCCTCGCCGCTGGGGGCCTTCCTCGATCCGGTCGCCGATAAGCTGATGGTCGCGGTGGCCCTGGTCCTGCTGGTGCAGGCGGACCCGCGGACCCTGGTGGTGCTGCCCGCCATGGTCATCATCGGCCGGGAGATCACGGTCTCGGCGCTGCGCGAGTGGATGGCCGAGGTTGGCGCGCGCGCCCAGGTTGCGGTATCATTAGTGGGTAAGTTCAAGACCACCGCGCAGATGATTTCGATCATTTTGATGTTGCTGTGGCACTCACCCCTGGGCCCCTGGGTCTACTGGCTGGGTCTGGTGTTGCTGTATCTGGCGGCGGTGCTGACCCTGTGGTCGATGGTGATCTATCTGCGCGCGGCCTGGCCCAGCCTGTCCGGCCAGGTGATCCACGCACGCCGATGAGGGTCCGGCGAACAGGTGAAAAAAACAGCGCTTGACAGTTTCGGTAGAGGGTCTACAATAGTCGGCTTCCAAGCGGGAATAGCTCAGTTGGTAGAGCACAACCTTGCCAAGGTTGGGGTCGCGAGTTCGAGTCTCGTTTCCCGCTCCATTTTCCTTGTAGGGTGTTGATTTCTCTCGGGTAGTGCGCCCCCACGGCGAACAGATGACCCTGTTGAAAGGGTTCTGATCGTTTTGCACTGCTGAGGAATCGCAATGGCAACCCTCACATCCGTGATTGATGCGTTCGTCGCATCACGCGAACACGACCGGGCAACGCTCGGTCGGCTCGCTTTCTGGGTCGAATGCCTGGGAAGCCGAGAACTGTCCGAGATCACCCCCGAAGATGTTGACGCCGCCCTGGTGCGGCTGGCCGAACGCGGCCGACTCAAGCCCCGCCGCGGTCAAGACACCGCGTCCGCGGGTGTTCCGCTGGCCGGTTCCACCTTCAACCGCTACGTCTCCCAGCTTCAAAGCATCTTCAAGTACGCCCGCCGGCTGCGGCTGCTGCCGCGCGCCCATGTGCCCCCAACCCGGGGGATCGAGAAGGCCCCCGAAACCCAAGACCCCAACCGCTACCTTCGCCCCGAGGAGGTCGAGCGGCTGCTGAAGGTCGCCCGCGTCCTGGATACCCGATGGGGTCGGCTGTCGGCCCTGATCCTGACCGCCTTTCACACTGGCTTGCGGGTCGGCAACCTGCAGGCCCTGCGCTGGCGTGATATCGACCTGGACAAGCGCACCGTCACGGTGGACAAGACCAAGAACGGGCAACCCATCGTTTCCGCCCTCTCAGAACGCGCCGCCGCCGAACTGGCCAAGCTCCCAGGCCAGACCCCTGACGCCCTGGTGTTCGCCGGCCGGCTTGGCTGTCCCCACCACTTCCGCGGACTGTGGGTCAAGGTCTGCACCGAGGCCGGCTTACCCGGCCGGAACTTCCACCAACTGCGCCACGGCTGCGGGTCGGCACTCGCCACCGCCGGAGTTGGGCAAGCGCAGATCATGGCGATCATGGGCCACCGGACCTTGACGGCTTCGGCCCGCTACATGCACCAGAACGCGAGCGACAAGCTTGCTGTGGTGGATCGGGTGTTCAGATGAGTGATTCCCTTCAAGATTTCGCCTCTTTTTTTGCTGACAAGTTCGACCCGGATAAAGCCGCCGTGTTTGCCGCCGTTATGAATGACCTAATGTCGGGTGCCCCATTCAATAGCACTTTGGTCGCATGTCTACTTCAAGACATATTAGGCCGTGCTATTGATGGCGACGATGAAGCCGAGCGAATGATGCGCATCATATTGGTAAGGTTGAGCCTTTTCATTTCCGATCAACGCGCAGACGCAAGGCTCAGAGGAATCATTGGTGCCGATAGAACCAAGATTATCCGCCGCAGAAGGGCCACTTCTTGGCAAGAATGGCTTAATTCGATATTGACGACAGCGTATGAACAGCTTGAAGGCGAGCGCCCGCAAGGCTTCGGCGATGTCAGGTTGTGGAAGCGCGCCAACAAGATCGCTGGCGACGACCCCAGACGCGACAAGATCACAGAACGTAGGGTGAAAGCCTTCCTCAACAAGCGCCGCTCCGGTTCGGCCGAAACCGGGACACTTGCTTAGCATATGTCCTAATAACGCTAAAAAATCAACGTAGTAAGCTGCTAGAGTGCCTTGTGTCACCGTTTGATGACACTAATCGCCGTGGGGGCGACTACCGGAGGCACTATGTCGAGCAATGTAGCAACCAAGGTTGCCGGAGACGAAACCGACCGATTTTCGGGATACCAACCACTGCGGCCCTGGGTGTCCGCGTATGGTGGACACATCTTTTCGAGCTTTTCCGCCGCCGAATGGTTTATTCGGGGGCATCGCGCCGAACTGGTCCGCTCGGGTCAGCTCATTGTGCGCCGCGGTGCGGCTGGGAGCTTGGTCGGCCCGCAGTTCGAGCGCGTGGTGTTGGACATCCTGCGGGGTGAAAGCCTGCGGACCTTGGAGCAGGAAGCCGCAGCATGAGCCCGCGTTCCCAAGATCGCCGCGCATCCAGGCAAGCCAAGGCCCGCCGCCGCTGGCTCCAAAACGAGAGAGCCCAGGCCCCGGGGGCAACCGGCAATCTGGGCAGGGAGGTGACAGACCGAGAACTGAAAGACGTATGCCGTCGCGATAGGCCCTTGCCGGGGCCTACAGCGTAAAGACCGCACTACCGGTCACCGGCGATGCAGATTGTACCCGCTCGGGTGCGGTCCGTCTCGCTATGCCCGCCTGTGTGCGGTCAAACCCTAACCCGAGGAGTTTGACCCATGACCACAATTCGCACCATTAACGACTGCCCCGCCGCTCCTAACTACCGCCAAGGCCAGACCACCGAGGCCGCCGCCGCGCCGCCCGGTGCCGTCACGCAAGACCACATCCGCCGCGCCCTGAACCAGGCCGCCGC
Source organism: uncultured Thiodictyon sp. (assembly GCA_903837595.1). GTDB lineage: Bacteria > Pseudomonadota > Gammaproteobacteria > Chromatiales > Chromatiaceae > Thiodictyon. The sequence continues at coordinate 4,977 of CAILVI010000349.1, read as the reverse complement.
CGGCGGGTTCCCCGAGCCAGACCAGACCACCGAGGCCGTCAGATTGACGTCCGTCTTGGTCCCGCCGGCCGACATCCGGCTGATTGATGCCGTCGGCGATGCAATCGCCCAACTTGACGTTCTCGCTCACCTGGAACTAGCCGAACTCACGGGGGATCGCGATGCATACGGCTATTACCTTCTAATTACCGGGATTACTGATAGACTCAAAGCTGCCAATCCTGATTACGCCCCAGGCGGCCCCCTGGGTCCGCGCGGCATCGACGAGGCATCGCCGGAATGACCGCCCGCCCCAAGGATGGGGCGCAACCCGCCCCCACACATCCACCGCGCCGCGGCATCAAGCCGCACGCGCAGATCCCAGAGACCCGCATCCCTGGGACCCCCGTCCGGCCCGAGGTCCCGCCGGAGGTCCACCCTATTTGTCTGCTGCTGCCGGAAATGAGCAGGGAGGACTTAGCGCGCCTGAAGGCCGATATCCAGGCCCATGGCCAGCGCCATCCGGTCTTGCTCTACCAGGGCAAAATCCTAGACGGTCGGCACCGCGCCCGCGCCTGTGAAGAACTCGGGATTACTGCCCGCTTCGAGAATTGGGAGGGTGCCGACCCTGTTGCTTTCGTTCTGACCGAGAACTTGCATAGGCGACACCTGGACGCGTCGCAGCGCGCCGCCGTAGTGGCTGCCGCGGAGTCCTACAGCACGCACGAGGCGGAGGCCGCCGCTCGACAGAAGGTCGGCAAGGTACACAAAAACGAAACCTTAGCGCCACGTGGCGCTAAGGTTAACGAAACGGGTAAGGCCGCCGCCGCGGCTGCCGCCACTGCTGGTGTTTCGCCGCGGACAATGGAGCGCGCCCGCAAGGTGGTGAAGCAAGGCACCCCCGACGACGTGCGCGAGGTCGCAAACGGCAAAGTCACCGTCACCGCCAAGGCCCGCGAGATCGACGCCCGCAAGCGCCCGCCCGTTTCCCGGGAAACGCCCCCCGCCACGCCACCGACCGCCGACCCGGCCCCCGCGCCCGACAAGGCTCCCTCCCGTGCCGCGCATCTTCGGTTTCGAGATGAACCCGACCCCAACACCGAAACCCTGCCCATCATGGTGTCCCCCCGCGAGATCGCCCGACTGGAGGCCAGCGCCGCCCGCTGTCACTACCCGCTCGGGGGCTATGTCCGCTTCCTGCTATTGCGCGCCTTAGACGATGAAGAGGATCGGGCGGGATGAACGCACCGGAGCCAATCCGCGAACCGCCCCATAATCTGCACGCTGAGCAATCCGTATTAGGATCGATCTTGCTCGATAACGAGACATGGGACGAAGTAACCCCTATCCTCTGCGATCAAGACTTTTATCACAGGGCGCATCGGTTGCTATTCCGGGCAATGGCGAAGCTCGCAAGTAATAATCTGCCCCTGGATCATGTAACGCTTGCCCATACTCTTGAACGGACAAAACAATTAGAGGCATCCGGCGGACTTTCATATCTGGGAACGCTAATCCATGATACGCCAACCCCAAAGAACGCCATACACTACGCGCGAATTGTAGCCGACGCTGCGCGCCGCCGAGACATTATCAGGAATGCCGAAGAAGTAATTGATGCAGCATACTCTAGCGGAAATCATGCGGATGTTTTAACGGATGCTCAGGAACGATTTAGCGAGATTGGCAATCGTGGGGTATCGGATGAAGCCACGCCTCCCCCACGTGCGGCCCTGGTCGCTACCGAGGAAGAGCTTTCAGCCGCTTGCCTAACACCGCGTTGCGTCGTGTCCGAACATACTTATGCGGATGTAGCGCAAGTGGTTGGGCCGGGGAGCACCGGTAAGACTACGATCATGATCCACGAAGCTGTACATATTGCGATCGGTCGCCCAGTCTGGGGGCTTGATGTCCAGTCGCCTGGCTGGACTCTATTTATTACTGCGGAAGATCAACGAGAAAGGCTTTTGGCTCGTTTTCGGGAAATCGTTGCGGCCCTAAACCTGGACCCAGACGAAAGGTCAAAAGCAATAAACGGGTTTGGGGTTTGGGACGTTACCGGTGCCGAAGTAAAGTTGATTCGCGCCGAAGACGGAAACATTGTTCTTACGGCCTTGGCCGATAGAATCGTTAGAGCCTATAGGGACGACCCACCGGTAGTGGTGAACTTTGATCCACTGGTATCATTCGGCGCCAGTGAAGCCATGGTAAACGACAACGAACAAGGCATCATCACTGCCGCCAGACGCATGGTAAAGGGCCTTAACTGTTGTGTTCGCGTAATCCACCATACGGGAAAAATGAACGCGCGCGAGGCCACGCTCGATCAATATAGCGGGCGCGGAGGTTCCGCCCTTCCTGATGGGACGCGCATGACCACGGTATTGCAGCGATGGAACCCTGACGACACCGCCGGCCCGCGGCCGCCCATGGGATGCCATCCTGGCACGAACTCAAGCATAACGATCATGGCACGCGCCAAGCTGAGTTATGCCCCGCCAAACCTCCCACGCATCTGGATAAAGCGCACCGGGTTTTGCTTTGAGCATTTCACCGAATTACCGCCGGACCCCCCCGAGGTATTACAGATTCGGCAAGCCAACCAACTTGAGCGGTTCTTGCGTTCCGAACTGGACCAAGGCCGACGGTACACCTTACGCGATCTTGAGGAGAAGAAAGGCATTATCAGCATGACCCGCGCAGAAATCCGCGTAGCCGTCGCAGAACTCAGGGTTAGCGGTAGGATCGTAGACGATGCGTTACCAAGGGACCAATGCCAGGGGAGCAGGAAAACCTACCTTTGCCCGGTCCCTACTGCGCCGCTACAGTCGGCGCAGTAGCCATCCAGACGCCATGATAATGAACACAAAATGATGCGTACCGCGCCGCCCTCTACTACTGCGCCGCCCTATAGGGATAACGACTCCGGCGCAGTAGTAGCCGGAGTCATTACCCCTTGTTTCCTGAACTGCGCCGCGCCCGGTTCGGCGCAGTTCGGCGCAGTCGGCGCAATAGCGCCCCCCTTGGGTCCCTCTGGAGACCCCCAGCACTGCGGTAGTTAAAGGCGCGGATTTTCGCTAGGGCGAAGTGAAAACGGAATGTGAAAAGTTGAAAAAAACACCCGAAAATGAGGCCCAAGCGAGCCTTTTACCGCCCGGCCGGAAGATCGGCACCAAGTCCGAGTATGCCCGGCACCGGGATTGCTCCCCGTCCGCGGTTACCCGGGCACTGGCCGAAGGCAGGATCACCACGATCAAGGTGAACGGCCGGGATCTGATCGACTTCGAGGCCGCCGACGCGGCTTGGTCCGTCTCAACCCGGCCCCGGATCGACGCGCACCCGCCGCCGCCGCGCGGATCGCGCCAAGACGACGCGACCGCCACCGCTCGCGATGAACTCAGGGATCTGCGGATTGCCCGTGAGCGCCTGGCCGTCGAGAAGGCCGCCATGGAACTGGATATCAGGGCGGGTCTGTTGTGCGAGCGGTCCGAGGTTGACTTTGTTCTTGCTGACGTTGGAACGCGGCTGCTTGCCGCCTTCGAGGGTCTACCTGATCGACTGGCGCCGCTGTTGTTCGGCTTGGCCACCATGGGCGCCATGCACAACGCCCTTGAGACCGGACTGCGCACCGTCCTGGATGACTTCGCGGACAGCCTAAGCCGCGCCGCGAGAACCCTGAACGCCGCTGCACAGACCTACGAGCCCGAGGACGGGAGCCCGCCCCATGGCTAGACGCTGGCCGATCCACATCAAGAACACCGCGCCGCCGGTCCGCTGTCCCGAGTGTGCACACTTCGGCGGTCAACGGTACTGCGATCATGGCGGCCGGCTGACTTCGCCGACCAAGGCGCACCGCTGCCGGGCCTTCAGGGACCGCCGCACCCATGAGCCCTTTCAAACCCTGGTAGTGACTGGCCGTGCCCCGCCTTGGCCGGATGCACCACCCAAACCCAAGACCAAGCGGAGGCGCCGCCCATGATGACCGACACCCCGACCGACAACCCCGCCGCCGCCCTTGCCCGCGTGGCCGCCGCCCTGGAAGTCGGCAACCTCCCGGACCCCGACGACCGCCGCCGCTTCGCCGATGGGGTTGCCCGCTGGCTGAACGAAGGTGCCGCCGATCTGGAGCAGGCTTTGGGCTTGGCTGGCAGCGTTGGCCGCGACAGCGCCCGGACCATCTACCGCCGGCACCTTCGCGATATGGCCCTGAGAGAGGCGCACGGCATGATGACCGGCCCGGCGCCGTGGTCGCGTAGCGTTGCCCTGGCTGATGAGATCGCCCGGTTCAATAGCCTTGTCTGGCCGCGCGTGTGCCACCTGAGCGCGTTGCCAGAAACGCCCAAGCCGAGCAAGTTGCGCGCGACATTGTTCGCCGCCGCCCGCTGGCGTCCGCTGCCTAATAGCGTCCGCGCCGTTCATGACATCTGCGCACCGCAGTTAATGGGGGCTATTCGTTGCGGTTAGTCGCTGGCAAGCTGTCCGTGTTGTGATGCTGAAAGGGAAGTCACCTGTTACAGTGGGTGCGCCACCGGCAACAGACCCGCCCCGCCTGACGCGCCGTTAGCCTTTACCGGCTAATGCAGCGCGGGGCACCTTTACATCGTGAGAGGAGACCTAACCGATGACAGGACTCGAACCAACTGGCTGGCTAACCGAGGATGGCTTTGTGCCGAATCCCAAATATCGCCCGCCCCCCGTTGTGCTTGATCCAACTCCCCCGGCGGTGCCCCACGCCGCGCCCGCACCTGCGCCCCAGACCGCGCCCGCACCTGCCCCCCAGACCGCGCCCGCAACCGCTCCCGTCAGTGGCGTTCATGTGCGCCCGGTTCCCCCTTCGCCATCGCGCGCTGCCCAGGTCGCCGAAGCGCGGGAACGCCTCTTTGGCCCCCTGTACGGGGTAAAGCCGCCCATGACCGTTGCCGATGCCCGGCGCCTGATCGCCCACCAAGTCGATGGCGGACGCGGGCCGGTACCCCCGCCGCCGCCCAAGACCGCCGC
>CAILVI010000348.1 GCA_903837595.1 uncultured Thiodictyon sp. | reverse complement strand
GGGGCCAAGACCCTGCGCGCCTTCATCGACAGCGCCTGTCTGACCGCGGAGTCCGACGAGAACAACAACTGGACGGTCACCCCCTACAGCGTGGTGCCCCAGGACCTCGACCTCGCGGTGTCCGCGCTCGTGCTCAGTCCGGGGAGCAGCCCCAGCGCCAACGCGACCTTCGATGCCGTCGTCACGGTGACCAACCGGGGCACGGCGGCCACGGCGGCCGGCGCCAGCCTCCAGGTCTGGGCGGACCAGGCCGCGGCACCGGCCTGCGGTGCCCTGGGCAACCAGGCGGCGACCCTGCCGGGCCTGGCGGGCGGTGCGAGCCATACGGTGACCTTGACCGGCCTGCCGGCCGGGGCAGCCGGGGCCAAGACCCTGCGTGCCTTCGTCGACAGCGCCTGTCTCACCGCCGAAACGGATGAGGGCAACAACCAGCGGGCCACGCCCTATGAGGTGGTGGCGCCGGCCCCCAACTTTGCGGTGAGCGCGGTGGTGCTGAGTTCGCGCACCCCGCCGGTCAATGGGACCGTTGCGGCGACCATCACGGTCACCAATTGGGGTCCGGTCCCCGGGGCGGCGGGGACCTTGCGGGTCTGGGCCGACCAGCCTGGGGTGCCGGCCTGTGGCGCCGCGGCCGACCAGAGCGTCGCCCTGCCGAGTCTGGTGGCGGGCGCCAGTACAACGTTGACGGTCAGCGGTCTGGCGGCCGGTGGACTCGGGGTCAAGACCTTGCGCGCCTTCGTCGACGGCGACTGTCTGACCGCGGAGACCGATGAGGGCGACAACCAGACGACCGTCGGCTATGCGGTGGGCACGAACGAGCAGCAGCGCATTGCCTCCAGGTTTGACACCAGCTTCGCCATCCAATCGGACGGCAGCCTGTGGGGCTGGGGGCAGGGCGGAAATGGTGAGGTCGGCGACGGCTGGAACAACCCATTTCATCCAGGGCCCATTCAGGTCCTGACCGGGGTCGCGGCGGTGGCGTCCGGAAACATCCATACGCTGGCGTTGCGGACCGACGGCAGCCTGTGGGCCTGGGGGGGTAATACGAGCGGACAGCTCGGCAACGGCACGCTGACGGGTGCCTTGATTCCGGCTCCGGTTCCGGGGCTGAGCGGGGTCACGGCCATGGCGGGCGGTCTTGACTACAGCCTGGCCGTGCAGAGCGACGGTAGCCTCTGGGCCTGGGGCGCCAACGCGCATGGCCAGCTCGGCGACGGCACGGTGACCCGGCGCCTGAGTCCGGTCCAGGTCATGACCGGGGTCATGGCGGTGGCGGCCGGGGCCTATCACAGCCTCGCGCTGAAGACCGACGGCAGCCTGTGGGCCTGGGGCGACAATTTTCATGTCCAGGTGGGCGACGGTACCGGGAGCAATCGCACGCTGCCGGTCCAGGTGATGACCGGGGTGGTGGCGGTGGCGGCCGGTGAGAATTTTTCACTGGCGCTCAAGGGCGACGGCAGCCTGTGGGCCTGGGGATACAATTGGCTCGGTGCGCTCGGCGACGGTACCACGATCGATCGCGCGTTGCCGGTCCAGGTCATGACCGGGGTGGCGGCCATGGCGGCCGGCGGTACCCATAGTCTGGGGCTGAAGACCGACGGCAGTGTCTGGGCCTGGGGCGATGACGGGTTTGGCCAGATCGGCGACGGCACTCAGTATGGCAGCCGTCCGCATCCGACCCAGGTGCTGACCGGGGCGGTGGCCGTGGCGGGCGGCTTCAGGCACAGCCTGGCCCGCAAGGCGGACGGTAGTCTGTGGGCCTGGGGGCAAAACAATTACGGTCAGTTGGGTGACAACACGGTCGTGGATCGATTGGTTCCGGTTCAGGTTGCGGGGATCGGTGCGGCGACCCCGCGCCCGGACTTTGCGGTGACCAACATCGCCCTGACACCCGCTAACCCGAGCGCCAACGGCACCTTGACCGCGACGGTGACGGTGACCAACCAGGGTCTGGCGGCCGGGGCGTCCGGGGTCTTGCAACTGTGGACCGATCGCGCCGCGCCGGTGGACTGCGGCGGCGTCGGCGACCAGTCCGCCGTGCTGCCGAGCCTGGCGGCGGGTGCCAGTGCCACGGTCACCCTCACGGGCCTGCCGGCCGGGGCGGCCGGGGCAAAGACCCTGCGAGCCTTCGTGAACAGCGCTTGTCAGACCCTTGAGAGCGATGACAGCAACAATCAGACCGCCCTGGCCTATAACGTCGGGACGCTGATTCCCGACTTTGTGATCGGCAACGTCGTGCTGACCCAGCCCAACCCGAGCGCCAATGGCACCTTCAGTGGCGCGGTGACGGTGACCAACCGGGGCTCGGCGGCCGGGGTGCCCGGGGCGCTGCAGGTCTGGTCCAACCAGACCGGCGCGCCGGCCTGCGGGGCCCTGGGCGAGCGCTCGGCGACCCTGTCGAGCCTGGCCGCGGGCGCCAGCCAGACGGTCACGCTCACCGGCCTGGCGGCGGGGGCGGCCGGGGCCAAGACCCTGGGTGCCTTCATCGACAGCGCCTGTCTGACCGCGGAGTCCGACGAGACCAACAATTGGTCGGGTACCCCCTACACCGTGGTGCCCCAGGACCTCGACCTCGCGGTGACCGCGCTCGTGCTCAGTCCGGGGAGCAGGCCGAGTGCCAATACGACCTTCGATGCCATCGTCACCGTCACCAACCAGGGCACGGCGGCCACGGCGGCCGGCGCCAGCCTCCAGGTCTGGGCCGATCAGTCCACGGCAGCGGCCTGCGGTGCCCTGGGCAGCCAGGCGGCGACCCTGCCGAGCCTGGCGGGCGGTGCGAGCCATACGGTGACCTTGACCGGCCTGCCGGCCGGGGCGGCCGGGGCCAAGACCCTGCGTGCCTTCGTCGACAGCGCCTGTCTCACCGCCGAAACGGATGAGGGCAACAACCAGCGGGCCACGCCCTATGAGGTGGTGGCGCCGGCCCCCAACTTTGCGGTGAGCGACCTCGTCATCAATGCGCCGGCCCCGACGGTCAACGGGACCTTCGCGGCCACGGTCACGGTCACCAACTGGGGTCAGGTCCCCGGGGCGGCGGGGACCCTGCGCGTCTGGGCCGACCAGGCGACGGTGCCGGCCTGTGGTGCCGCGGCCGACCAGAGCATCGCGCTGCCGAGCCTGGCGGCGGGCGCCGGTACCACGGTGACGGTGAGCGGTCTGGCGGCCGGTGGGCTCGGGGTCAAGACCCTGCGCGCCTTCGTCGACGGTGACTGTGTGACCGCGGAGGGTGACGAGGGCGACAACCAGCGGACCCGCGGCTATGCGGTCGGCACCACTGAGCAGCAGCGCATCGCCACCAAGTCCGACACCAGTTTCGCCATCCAGCCCGATGGCAGCCTCTGGGGCTGGGGGGCGGGCGGGAATGGCCAGATCGGCGACGGCTGGAGCAATGGCACCCATCCGGCGCCGATCCAGGTCCTGACCGGGGTGGCGGCCGTGGCGGCCGGAAACGTTCACACTTTGGCACTGCGCACCGACGGCAGTTTGTGGGACTGGGGTGACAACGCGGTCGGCCGGCTCGGCAACGGCACGACGATCAGTTCCTTGGTTCCGCTCCAGGTCATGAGTGGAGTGACGGCCATGGCGGGCGGTTTTGACCACAGCCTGGCCGTGCAGAGCGACGGCAGCCTGTGGGCCTGGGGCGACAACGCGCGCGGCCAGCTCGGTGATGGGACGCTCGTGCGCCGCCTCAGTCCGGTCCAGGTCCTGACCGGGGTCGCGGCAGCGGCGGCCGGGGCCTATCACAGCCTGGCGCTGAAGACCGACGGCAGCC
>CAILVI010000347.1 GCA_903837595.1 uncultured Thiodictyon sp. | reverse complement strand
GACCCCAACGGGGTCGAACATATCAGCCCAGGGCAACGCCCTGGGTCCGGATTGTTGATGCGGCATAGCCCTGAAAGGGCGTGACATAACGGTGGGGTTCGTTATGTCACGCCCTTTCAGGGCTGGGTCCTGGGATACGTCCGACCCAGGGCGTGGCCCTGGGCTGTTATGTGGCGCCCCTTCGGGGCTTGACCAGGGGCACAGGATTAGGCGGAATAAGGTACTCGATTCCCGCTCACATTCGTCGCGGCCGGGGGCCGCCCCTACGGCGTAGGAGCGGCCTCGGGCCGCGACGGGTTGCCGGGCCTTGATCACAATCCCGGCCACAGCCCTGGCCGTGAAGTGGTCGGTCCGCGCAGCGGACCCTACGGGCGCAACGTAAGCCGTAGGGTCCGCTGTGCGGACCAATCGCCTGGCCGGAGCGATGATCATGGCCGGTTGTCGCGATGAGCGTTCGCGAGATTGATCATCAAGGTCCGCGTCGTCTTCCATCACTTCGCACTCCCGACGAAGCTCACCAGTTGCTTGAGCAGCCCATCGGTCTCGGCCTCCAGCGCCAAGATGTCGGCCGTGACCTCTTCGAGGCTGCGCAGCGGCTTGTGCTGGTAGAAATATTTATTGAAGCTGATCTCATAGCCGATCACGGTCTTGTCGATGGCCAGCCATGCCTCGTCGACGTGCGGGCGAACCTCACGGATGAAATAGTCATGGATCACGTTGGATGCCGGAAGTTCGGTATCCAGTGCCAGCGGGACATTCTCGGTATCGCGCAGTTCGCTGTCCGGTTCATACTCGACATGCTCGCCGGTCTCGGTCGGCCAATAGCCATAATCGCCCAACCGCTCACGGGTGGTGCCCAATTGGGCCAGCAGCTCGTTGAGCCGCTTGCCGGTGAGCTTGACCGATTGCTTGATGACCTTGGCGGCGCGCTCGTCGCGCCAGCTCACTGCATTGAGTATCTGCTTGATCTGTGCTGCGGATGGCTTCTGATCCAGTGTCTTGCCGGCCGCTTCGACCAGACCCTTGAAAGAGTTGAAATCGAGGAACTCATCGGTGTCAACCTTGGTGGCGAGTTGTTGCGCAATCTCCATGATGTCACGCTGGGTTCGCCAGGTCGATGCGGCAAGAAGTCTCTTGCGATTCTTGGGCGAGAGACCGATCTCCTCGCGCTCCAAATGGCTCTCGATGGCCTCGGCGTGGACCGTCAACTGTTCATAGACGGCGTCACCATATTTGCCATAGGCCCACTCCATGACCTCCTGCAACCCGGGCGTGAAGCGCAGCGTGGCAATCCGTTCAGCGGAGAATTGCGCGGCCAGGCGCAAGGGCCGCTCGACCGTGACCTTGTAATAGCCGAAATCGCGATTGTTGAAGACCTTGGCCAGGCCCTCATCGGCCAGGTCCAGATAAAGCCTGGTGATCTCCCGGATATGCGCCTCACTGAACTCGCAGTTCTTCTCACCCAGGTTCTTGCGCAGCTTCTGGTAGAGGTTGCCGGCATCGATCAGTTGGACCTTGCCGCGCCGCCGCGGGGCCTTGTTGTTGGACAAGACCCACACATAGGTGGTGATCCCTGTATTGTAGAACAGGTTGTTGGGTAGCTGAATGATGGCTTCGAGATAGTCGTTCTCGATGACGTGGCGGCGGATATTGCTCTCGCCGCTGCCGGCATCGCCGGTGAACAGTGCCGAGCCGCTGTGGACGGAGGCGATGCGCGAGCCCACCGGGCTCTGCGCCAGGGGCTTCATCTTGTCGACCATTTCCATGAGGAACAAGAGCTGGCCATCGGAGGAGCGTGGAACGGCGGGAAGGATGTCGAGGCGCTGACCTGTGTAGTCGGCAAGACGCACGAGGAACCGGCTGTCGGTCACCTCCTTTCCATCCAGAATGTTGCCCTGCTCGCTTTTCCAGGACTTGCCGTAGGGCGCGTTGGTCACCATGACATCGAAGCGCTTGCCGGCGAACTCGTTGCTGGCGAGGGTGGAGCCGAACTTGATGTTTTCCGGGTCGTTGCCCTTGATCATCATGTCTGACTTGCAGATGGCATAGGTCTCGGGATTCACCTCTTTGCCATAAAGAAAGAGTTTGACATCGGTCCGGATTTCGCCTTCCGGATCGCTGATGAAGTTCTGCGATTCGGTCAGCATGCCGCCGCTGCCGATGGCTGGATCGTAGATCGTCAGCGGATTGGGCAGGCGGTCCTTGATGGGGATGAAGATCAGGAAGGTCATGAGCTTGATCACTTCACGGGGGGTGAAGTGCTCGCCCGCCTCTTCGTTGTTCTCCTCGTTGAACTTGCGAATCAGTTCCTCGAAGGCGTAGCCCATGCCGAGATTGGACAGGCCCGGCTGGATGTGTCCGTCGGGGGCTTTGCGATCAAAGGGCGTGAGATTGATCTCGTCGGAGACGAATTTCTCGATGACCTGATACAGCACATCGGACTGCGCCATCTTGCGGATCTGGTTACGCAAGTCGAACTTGTCGACGATTTCCTTAACATTGTCGGAGAAGCCGTCCAGGTAGTTCTTGAGATTGGCCTCCAGCTGTGACGGATTGCCCAGCAGCGATTTGAGTGTAAACCGGGAAGTGTTGTAGAAGACGTAGCCCGACGCTTCCTGTAGGCCATAAGGGTCGAAATCGGCCATATGGGCGTCCTGGCGCTGGAAGCGGACCTCTTCCAGCACGGACTCTTTGGTCGGCTCCAGCAGGCAATCCAGGCGGCGCAGGACGAACATTGGCAGGATCACGTCGCGGTACTTGCCGCGGACGAAGACGTCCCTTAGGAAATCATCGGCAATCGACCAGATGAAGCCGACAATCTTATTGTGAACTGAATGGTCCATTTTGCCTTTCGTTATCCCAGCAGCCTTGCTACAAGAGCGTAGTTCGTGCGGCCGAACACCCGACTGGCGCAGGCCGCCTATTAGGTCCTTTCGCTCACAGGCACAGGAGGTCGAGGCTCTAGCCGGTCGACATCGCCTCTGCGCGACCTGGTCCGGCTAAAGCCTCGACCTCCAATAGGTGAGTCGGGGCAGGAGGCAACCGGGGCGCTTCACCCCAGGCCCACCCGCCGCGATCTTAGGACTTGTTGTCCTGCTTGGTCTTCTTGACCGCGCGCTTTTCCTTGAGGCTCAGATCGGACTTTTTCTTGGTCTCTTTCTTGGGGCTGCGTTCTTTGCTCATGGTGCTCGCTCTTGGCCGGGGCCGTGCTGGTTGATCGGCCGTGCGGCCGATGGTGGACTCTCAAGCGACAGGCGGCGGGTGCCCCCGTCCAACGGGCGGGCGGGGGCGCGATGAGGCCGCCAAGGCTCCGCAGAATGGGGGCGGAACCTCAGTTTTCCAAGGGTGTCTAGTCCTCGCTGCGCTGGTAGGCGTCCGCCAACTGCTTCTGGATGTTGGCCGGTACCGCCTCATAGTGGCTGAGTTCGATGCCGTAGGTCCCCTCACCGCCGGTCAGGGCCTTAAGGCGCGCGTCATAGCCGGAGAGTTCCGCCAGCGGTACCTCGCCGTCGATGGCGATGTGCCCGGCGGTCTTGGTCTCGCTGCCGCTGATGCGCCCACGCCGTCCGGAGAGGTCGCCCGCAAGGTCGCCCATGCAGGAGTCCGGGGCGGCGATGCGGATCTTCACGATCGGCTCCAGGATCACCGGCCGGGCCTTGTCGACGGCGTCGATGAAGGCCTTGCGCCCGGCGGTGGAGAAGGCGATATCTTTGGAGTCCACCGGGTGGAACTTGCCGTCGTACACCGTCACGCGAACGTCGTGTAGCGGGTAGCCGGCGATGGCGCCCTCGGCGAGCACCTGACGCACGCCCTTTTCGATGGAGGGGATGAAGTTGCCGGGGATGACACCACCGACGACGGCGTCCACGAACTCAAACCCGCCGCCCCGCTCCAGGGGCTCGATCCGCAGGAAGACCTCACCAAACTGACCGGCACCGCCGGTCTGCTTCTTGTGCCGATGGTGCCCCTCGGCCTTGGCGGAGATGGTTTCGCGGTACGGGATGCTCGGCGCGCTGGTCGTCACATCCACATGGAACTGTTCCGAGAGCCGTCGCAGCAGGACCTTCAGGTGCAGTTCACCCAGGCCGCGCATGATGGTCTCGTTGGTGGCGGCATGGTGCTCGACGTGGAAACAGGGGTCCTCGGCCTGGAGCTTATGCAGTGCGTCGTTGAGCTTCTGTTCGTCACCGCGCTTGGTCGTGGTGATGGCGAGCCCGAACACCGGCACCGGGCACTCCATGGTGTTCAGGTGGTGGTGATCCTCGTCGTGCGAGTCGTGCAGCACCGCATCGAAGTGGATCTCATCCACCCGGGCGACCGCCAGGATGTCCCCGGGGACGCCGTCTGCCACCTCGATCTGCTCGTTGCCGTGGAGCCGGAACAGGTGGTTGACCTTGAACGGCTTGCGGGCGTCGCCGATGAACAGTTGGCTGTTCTGGGCGATGCGTCCCTGGTGGATGCGGAAGATGCCGAGCTTGCCGCGGAAGGGGTCATTGATGATCTTGAAGCAGTGGGCCAGCGCGTGCTGGCGCGGGTCTGGCGTCACGGTCACCGGCTCCATTCCCGCACCTTCGCCCTTCATATAGACCGGGGGGTTGCCCTCGGACGGGTTGGGCATCAGTCGCACCAGGATCTCCAGCAGTTCCGGGATACCGGCCCCGGTGGTCGCGGAGCAATAGCAGATCGGGATCAGGTGGCCGTCACGTAGCGCCGCCTCGAAGGGGTCATGCAGCTGTTCCGGGGCCAGGTCCTGCCCCTGCTCCAGATAGATCTCCATCAGGGCCTCGTCCACCTCCACCACCTGGTCGATGATGTGCCCGTGGGCCTCGGCGACCGAGGAGAAGTCCGCGCCCTCGCCCTGCGGTTGGAAGAAGCAGTCGATGACCCGGGTACCGCCGTCCGCCGGCAGGTTGATGGGCAGACACTCGGCGCCGAAGGTCTCGCGGATCTGGGTCGTGAGCTCACCTAAATCGATGTCAGGGGCGTCGATCTGGTTGACGATGATGATCCGACACAGGCTGCGGTTATCCAGCAGTTTCATGATCCGCTGGGTGACCGACTCGATCCCGGCCTGGGCATTGATGACCACCGCAGCCGTCTCCACGGCCGGGAGCACCGAGATGCTGCGCCCCAGGAAGTCCGGGTAGCCGGGGGTATCGATGATGTTGATGTGCTTGCCGTGGACGTCGAGACTGGTGATGGCGGAGTCTAGCGAGTGCTGCAACTCCTTCTCCAGCGGGTCGAAGTCGCACACCGTGGTCCCTTTGGCGATGCTGCCGGCCACTGGGATTACCCCGGTGGCGGCGAGCAGGGCCTCGACCAGGGTGGTCTTGCCGCTGCCGGCGTGCCCGACTAGGGCGATGTTGCGGACGTCCTCGGCGTTGTAATCAGACATCGGTGATCCTGTGTTGGATGGTAGCGAGCATGACGGGCGCGGCGCGGGGCGACAGGGATCGGCCGACGGCGTCCCGACGGGTCTGTACAGAAGTTGGAAATTATACCGTAACTCGCTGGCCGCTCCGGCGGGGGGCTGCGGAAATTACGTGCGCTGAAAATCGCTGTGCAGACCCTGGGCTGAGCCGGGTGCGTCGCGTGTACCGCCCTGGCTCTCCCGGCCCTTCGGCAACAGGTGCTCCCGAAAACCTTATCGGAGAACCATAAATCCGACGCAAACACTTCGTTGAAATTAACTTTTCGTCTAGTTATAAGGAGCGTATTGCCATCGCGCGACCGGGCCTGCCCGAACCCCGACCAGGCTGCCCGGCGCGGACGTGGTTGAGTATCCACCGTTGTCGCTGCGGCTTGCCCCTGGTTGCCCGCCCCCACGCGCGGCGACGGTCCCATCAATGTTAAGGAGCAACCATGGTCAACGCCGATCACTGCAGTCGTCCCCGGCTCCCACTCGTCTGGCTGCTTTTGGCCGCCTTCGCGGGTCATGCGCTCGCCGCGCAGACCTGTAAGTACGACAGCATCCCCGCTACCGCCCCGGCCAGCCGGTTCAGCGACAATGGTAACGGAACTGTGACGGACAAGATGACCGGGCTCCAGTGGCAGCGCTGCAGCGAGGGACAGACCTGGGTCGGCGGCACCTGCACCGGGACCGCCAGTAGCTTTACCTGGCAGCAGGCCCTCCAGTACGCGGATACGGCCATCGTCGTCGGCAAGGATGACTGGCGCCTCCCCAACATCAATGAACTGACATCGATCTTTGAGGAGGCTTGCTATGGCCCGGCGATCGACCTATGGGTGTTTCCAGCGACCAATAGTTCTCCGTACTGGTCTTCCTCACCCGACTCGTCGCCCGGCATGGGTAATAGCGGCAGTGCCTGGTTCGTGTTGCCCTCCACTGGTAATCAAGGGACCATCGATAGGCTCCACTCCTATCGCGTCCGGTTGGTGCGCGGCGGATAATCATTTGCTTGCGCAATCCCTCGTGTTCGCCGCGGTGCGGAGGGGTAAGTTTAGGGTTCTGATTGTGTTACCCGTAGCTCGTGCCGCGGTTGAGCGATGTCGGCGTGGTACGGTTGGTCATCAAACGGGCGGTGAGACATTTTCCGTGGTGAGTAAACATGGCGATGAAGGCTGAGCAATGGACCTTTGATGGCACGCTGTCGGGGTGCTGCGCTGTCGGGGTGTCGTGGCGCGTGATTGTGTCCTTGCTGGCGGCCTTCTGGGCTGGCGGCGTCTGGGCGGTCGTGGCACCGGCCTGGCCGCTCAACGACACGGGGATCGATTGGTGGGCCGATGGCAGTCGCAATATTCTCCGGACCTCACCCGCCGGTTACCCCGGCCAGGACGCGAGTCGGGGCCGCGATTCCACTCAGGATCAGGACTCCGATGGCCACGCCGGTTTCTCATTCACCAAACTCGACGCGAACGGCAACGCCATGTCGTCCGGGGCGTCCTCTTGGTCCTGTGTGCGCGATAACGTCACTGGTCTGATTTGGGAGGTCAAGACCAACGACGGCGGTTTGCGCGATCGTGACTGGAGCTATTCTTGGCATAACCCGGCCCCGGCCAGCAACGGCGGGTCTGCCGGCTATCCGAATGGGGGGGCTTGTGGTGGGGCAATCGCCTGCGACACCCTGGGTTACACCCAGGCCGTTAACCGGACAGGTCTGTGCGGGGCCGGCGATTGGCGCCTGCCAAGCCGGCAGGAGTTGCTCTCAATCGTCGATCGCAATGGTTCCGGGTTGACTATCGATACCAACTACTTTGCAGATTTGGGGCCTACGTTGCGGTATTGGTCTTCCTCGCCGAACGCGGCCAATGCCGACTTGGCCGGCGTCGTATTATTCAGTGGTGGCTCTGCCGGGGGAGACTACAAGAGCAACGCCAACCCGGTTCGGTTAGTGCGTGGCGGACAGGCCTTGCCTGGTGTGGGGACCGTCTGTACCAGCGCACTCAACCAGTCACAGCAAACCCAAGGGGCGGCGGGCGGCAGTGGCACGGTCGCGGTCGTCACTCCCGCCGGCTGTGCCTGGCAGGCGGTGAGCAATGCATCCTGGATTCAGGTTTCAACTCAGTCGGGCACCGGCAACGGCGACGTGAACTACACCGTCGGCGCCAATACCCTTACGACCGGCCGGCTTGGGACGCTGACGATTGCTGGCCGCAGCTTAACCGTCTCGCAAGAGGGCGCCGCCGCTGTGATTGAAGGCCCGGCGGAATTGAGTGGGGTCGTCAGAGATGCGGCCACCGGGCTGCCGCTCGATGGGGCGACAGTGCAGTTGGGGGCGGGACAGACGGTCTCCGCGGCCGCGACCGGGGTCTATTCATTCACCGGGGTTACGGCCGGGGACTATACCCTGACGGTCAGCAAGACCGGCTACCGTTCGTCCACTCAGTCAGTTACCCTCGCACCGCTGGCGAGCTCGAACCACAACCCGTCCTTGACCAAGGTCTCGACCAAAGTCAAAGTCAGCGACATCACCAGCAAATACGAGAAGCGCTATTACTTCCTGGCGGGGATGAATCATCCGGTCGACTTCAGCACCCAGGTCGACTGGGGCGGAGATGCCCCTGTTTCAGTCAAGCTGATCACGGATAACAACGTCTACACAGAGACGATTGCATCCGATCAACTCACCGTCCAGTTGAATGCTGGCACTGAGTTCTACGCCTGCGGCGGGCTCAAGGCAAAAGCCGTCTCGCAAACCGAAGACTCACCACTGCTTAGCGCTGACTTTGGGGTGATGTCGAATCCCTTTGGGAGTATGCTCGATCCTTGGGATCGTACGGAGGAGGGGCATACCTTTTCCTATAAGCCGATTGGCGCGCCAGACATGGACTTTTTTAACACTGATGAAAAGGAAGCCATCACGGTTCCTGATTGGATACCATTGTTTGGCGGGAAGCCAATGAAACTCGACTGGTATCCGCGGGTAGAGGTGGAGCTGCAGAGTGATGGCACCGTACATGGTCGGTTAGAGTTGGCGCTGGATACGCTTAGAAAAGACTGGCCTTTGGGGGGGAAGCCAAATGCTAAGAAATTAACGGCAGCGCTTGTAAAATATATGGATAAAGGGACGTTCAACCGAAAGGCAATTCCAAAACAATACCTGGCCGGGGCAGAGTTCAGTATCTTTCCGTTTCTTCAGCTTGAGGGACGGTATTCTGATACAACCTGCAGCTGGGGTTGGAATGGCTCTTCGCTTGGCCTGGCCGGGGATGGCAGTGCGAAGGTCACCCGGCAGATGGTTACGATGGTGGCCGCAGTGCCGGTGCCTTGGTATATTAAAGCGAGCATCAGTGCGTTAATACAGGGTGAGCTGGGGGTCATCGGGATGGTGAATACGGCTGCCCGACTCACCGGCGAAGTGACGCTTGAGACCGAGGCCCGGGGCGCTATCGGTGCCGGGGTCGATTCGGTTATCGCGATAGAGGGTTGGATCAGCGGTGGTCTGAAAGCGGCCTGGGTGTTCGATGGCCGATCGAAACCGCGCGTGCTCGATCTCACGCTGGCCGTTGGGCGCAGGGCCTACGTATTGATGTACAGCTATGACGCAGCGCCGTGGAACTGGAGCTGCGACCTGGTTGCGCACGATTGCCACGGGCCGGGACTTGACAGTGCCGCCGACGTACGGGGCGCCAGCCTTGCGGCGGTTCCGACCAAGGCTGCGGTGGTGACGCGTGACTATCTCCGGGCTCCGGGTTACGGGGCATTTCCGGCCGGTGCCATGCCCGTCCAGCGGGCCGCGGCGTCCAGCGGCGTGGTCGGTGGGACCGCAGCACTTGATGCCACTCAGACGGCGGCGGTCCAGGCGGTCGTCTTTCCCCAATCCCAGGTGACACTGGCGGCGGCCGGGAATCAGCTGCAGGGCGCCTGGCTCTACGATGAGCCCGCGCGCTCGGCCATCAACCGCTCGGCCGCGGTGTTCTCTGCATGGCAGGGCGCGGCCTGGGGTCCCTTCGCACCCATCGCCGACGACGGCACGGCCGATTTTCATCCGCGCATGCTGACCTTCGGTGACGGTGCCACGGTCGCGGTGTGGGAGGACGTGAAAGGGGTACTGGCAGATACCGCCCCCTTCGAGGAAATGGCCGCGGCCTTGGAGATCAGCGTCGGGATGCGCGATGCTCAGACTGGCCAATGGCAGTCGCGGCGCCTGACGGATAATGCCTACCTGGACCGAAGTCCGCGGGTCGCGGGGGTTCCCGGCGACCTGTGGGTGCTCTGGATCGCGAATGCCGCGAACCAGGTGCGCGGTACGGCCGCGGCGCCGAACGTGCTCAAGGCGAGCCATTGGGACGGCTCGGCCTGGGGTGCGCCCCAGGACCTCGCGACCTTTGGTGAGGGTCTGGTGCGCTATGATCTGGCCTACAACGGCAGCGCGGGCGCGGTGGCGCTGAGCCTGGACACGGACGGGGACAGCGCGACCGTGGATGACCAGGAGATCTTTGCGATCAACCTGGTCGGCGGAACCTGGGGCACACTCCAGCGGCTCACTAATGACGCGGTGGTGGACGCTAACCCCAAGCTGGCGTTCGACAGCCAGGGTGCGCCGCGCCTGGTCTGGTTGCGGGGCGGGTCCTTGGTCGACGCGCCCCTCAGCGACCTCGGTCAGGCCCGTAGCCTCTATGCCTCTGAGTACTCCACCAATCTCGCGGACTTCCAACTCGCCGCCGCGGCGGACGGCCGCCTGATGGTCGTCTGGGCGGAACCGGGCGAGTTCAGCTCGGACCTGAAGGCCATTTTCTATGACCTCCAGGGCGACCTGTGGGGCCAGCCCCGCCCGCTGACCGCCGACGCGGAGACGGAGAAATACCTGGCGGCGGCCTTTCCGTCTGATGGTCCGGTCGTTCTCTACAACCGGACCCAGGTGACCCCGGTGGCACAGACAGTGCGCACCCTGTCGGGTCGCACGGTCAGCCTCGCGGTCCCGCAGGACGGTCTCACTGACCTCTATATGACCCGGCATACGGTGACCAGCGGGATCGCGGTCAAGGATGGAAGCCTGGACACCCTCCCGATGAATCCCAAACCGGGTGATCCAGTCCAGATCCAGGCGGTGATCGTCAACACCGGGGACACCGCGCAGACGAACGTGCGGGTCAGGGCCTACTTGGGCGATCCGCAACAGGGCGGGGCACCGATCGCGGAGACGATGCTGGCCGACCCGTTGGCCCCCTGGGCGGAGCAGGCAGTGAACCTGCCCTGGACGATACCGGCGACGGACGCACCGCTGGTGATCTTTCTGGTGGTCGATCCGGATCAGGTGCTCACAGACTCCAACCGGGCCGACAATGTGCAGAGCCTGACCGCGGTGCTGCCCGATCTGGTCGTTTCCAACAGCCGGTGGGAATGGCTCGGCACCGATGGGCAAGTGGTCTCCGTGGTCGCGCGGGTGGTCAACCAGGGGGCGTTGCCGAGCGGGGCCGGCGCACTGACCTTCCACACCGGCGCCGCGGATGGACCAATCCTCGCGACTCTCCCGTTTGGCCCCTTGGCGGTCGGGCAGGCGGTCGACCTGGAGACCATCTGGAACGTCAGCGCCTTGCCCGGGCCAACCTATACGCTCTTCCTCGCGACGGACGAGGCGGGGGCGGTGGCCGAGCAGAACGAGTTGAACAACGTCTCAACATTGGTCGTCGGCAGTCTGGCCGAGGACGCCGACCGGGACGGTATGCCGAATGCCTGGGAGCGTGACCACGGGCTCAATCCGCTCGACCCGAGCGACGCGGCGCTCGACACGGATGGCGACTCCTTGAGCAACCGCCGGGAATATGAGTTGGGCACGGACCCGCGTAAGGCCGATACCGATGGTGACGGCGTCGCGGATGCCCTTGATGCCTTCCCGCTCGATCCGCAGGAGCAGCTGGACACGGACCGTGATGGGATCGGTAACAATGCCGATACGGATGATGACAACGATGGCATCCCGGACGCCAGGGACAACTGTCCGCTCGTGCCGAATCGGAACCAGGCTGATGCCGACCGGGACGGGGTGGGCGATGCGTGCGATGCGACGCCGGGGTTTTGCTGGGAGTGTTTGCCGAATCGGGGAGGGTGGCGGGCTATCCAGCGCTGATGGGGTTATAACCTGGGGCATCTGGCCTTGGCCGCGCGATACTCCAGTGCTGGCGGCGGGCTCCGCGGGATGCTTGTGCCACCGCCGACGGTTCGCCAAGGCGCGCGACGATCGGCAGATGCCGGTGAGCCCCTGCGGCGGCCAGGCGTATCTTCCTCAGCCTCTGCGGAAAATCATAAAACGCGGGGCAAAAAAAGGCGGCCTTTTGGCCGCCGAAGGACGCACAGCTAGGGAGTGGTAAAACCGTCTCTAGGGCGATTTTGTCCTCATAACCCATTGATTATGTTCAGTTTCTGAATTGACTTAGTCATCCTGGCCGTGTCAATTCCTTGTCAGCCAGTCGGACCCCGATTCCATGGTGCCAGTCTAAGCCGATTCATCGATCAGTGGGTTGTAATTGCAAAACTTTTATCTACGACGCCAGTTGCGGGATGGGCGGGCCGAGTTCCAACCGGAGGACTCATCGGGGGCGCCGCGGGCCGCAATCGTCAAGAAATCTTCATATAAGATACCATAGTTCAGCGGGCAAAAGCAGCATTGGTTCGCACATTTGACAGATTGAATCGTATCAAGGGGCGTCCGCGTCAGTCGACCGGGGTCAGGGCCTGGCGTGGTCGACGGTCACCGCGACTGTCGGTACCTCGGACGGCTTGATCGGGCCCGTCTGGCCCTCGAGGTCTCCGGGGCTGGGCATGGCCTCCCCGCGCTTGGAGATGCGCGCGCCGACCACGACGGCGGGGAAGGCGGAGAGTCGCATGGACGCCATCATGGCCATGCTATCGTCCAGGGTAACGGTGGTCGGCAGGTCGGCGGCCTTGATGCGCAGGGCCGCCAGCGGCATGGGCGGGCCGTCCGCGGCGCGGGCGAAGATGAACACGGTGTCGTCTGGTGCGGCCTGTGCGGCCAGCGCGGGCGCCAGTGTGACGGTCACCTGGATGCGTCCGCCCGCTGCTGCGGCGCCCGTGTCTGGCGCCCCGGCGGCCTTTGCCGCGGGGGTCCGGGCGTCCACCGCTGCGGCCGACGGTAGGCCGGCGCGGTTGCGCGCTTCGGCGACCATCTGGGCCATTTGGCCCATCTGCTCCGCCTCCGGGCCGGCCGGGTCCATTTCGTCCAAGACCCCCTGCCAGGTTTGGGCCGCCGCGGCGAAACGCCCCTCTTGATAGGCCAGCATGCCATCCAGCCAGCGGGCGTCCGGGTTTCCGGGCTCGATTTTCAGGGCGGTCCGGATCAGTTCGGCCGGGCGTCCGCTCAGGCTGTTACCGGCGTTGGTGGCCAGCGCTCCGGCATAGGCCAGCAGTACGCTCACCTGTCCAGGGGCGAGTTGGTAGGCATGCTCGACCGCCGCCAGCGCCTTTTTCGGCTGTTCCATGGCCAAATAGGTGTTCCCGAGCATCAGCCAGCCGTCCACGTTCCCGGGGTTCTTCTCCAAGCGTTCGGCCAGCCGCTGTACCAGTGCATCCATGGACGGCGCCTGGTCTCTAGGACCCGCTGGGGTGTCTGCGGCCGTGCCAGTCGCCGCGAGTGTGGCGATGATGCCGGGATCGCCGAGTTGCAGATAGATGAGGACGGCCCCCGTGGGCAGCGCGAGCGCCAGCAGCAGGGCCAGGATGGGCGCCCGACCGGCGCCGGCCAGGGGCGCCGCTGGGAGTGTGGGGTCCCCACCGAGATCATGCAGCAGTTCCCGCTCCAGGTCTTTGAGCGCCGTGTCGTACTGCGCTTGTTCGAGTACCCCAGCGGCCAAGTCGCCGTCCAGTTCTTCGCGTCGACGGCGGAAGACCTCGAGATTCAACTGCCCTTGGCTCGGTCTGGTGCCAGCCGTCGGGGCGCGCAACAAGGGCCACAGAATGAATAGGATGGCCAGACCCGTGAGTCCGGCGGCGAGTATCCAAAAAATAGTCATTTGGCTGGGTCTTGTTGGTCGTCGCCGGCGGCGAGTAGTTGCGCGATGCGGGCCTGATCGGCCGGGCTCAGGGCGGGTTCGGGTGCGGTGCCCTGGCGTCGCAGGTTACGCAGCAAGAGGAATCCGCCGATCCCGACCAGGACGAAGGGACCGAACCACAGCAGATAAGTCGAGGGCTTGACCGGGGGTTGGTACAGCACGAAGTCCCCATAACGGTCGACGACAAAGGCGATGATGGTGGCCTGGTCCTTGCCTTCCTTCATCATCGAGTAGACCTTCCGGCGCAGGTCCTGGGCGACGTCCGCCTGGGATGCCGCAAGCGACTCGTTCTGGCACACCAGACAGCGCATCTTACCGGTCAACTCGCGGAAGGCCTGTTCCTGAGCCGGGGTGTCGAAGGTGAATTCTTGCAGCGTCGCGGCCGGGGCCTGGGTCGGGACCAGGCCCCAGGCGAGTAGGGCGCCCACCAGGGCGGGGGCGAGCAGGCGTTTGGGACTCATTGCTTGGGGCCGTGTTGTTGAATCACGGGCAGCATCTCATTCTCCCAGACCTTGCGGTCGATGGGTCCGATGCGCTTGTGGCGGATGATCCCGGCGGCGTCGACCACGAAGGTCTCGGGTGCACCATAGACCCCCAGGTCGATGCCGACCTGGTTGTTCGGGTCATAGAAGCTCATCGCGTAGGGGTCGCCGAAGCGTTGCAGCATCTCTAAGGCGGCCGCGCGCTCGTCCTTCCAGTTGAAACCGATCACCTGGACGCCGGATTCACGGGCGATGCGCACCAGCTCTGCGTGCTCCTGGCGGCAGGACGGGCACCAGGAGGCCCAGACGTTGACCAGTGACACCTTGCCCTTCAAGAGGTCTGAACTCAGCGTCTTGCCCGGCTCCTTCAGTGACTCAAGCTGGAAGGCCGGTAACGGCTTGTCGACCAGGGGGGAGGGGACCTTGCTGGGGTCCAGTCCGAGCCCGTAGTAGAGCAGGGCGGCGAGCGCCAGAAAGGCGCCGAGCGGCACCAGATAGCGGGTGGTGGAACTTGCCATCGTCGATCCTCGGTTGATGTGCCGGTCAGGCCGCGGCCGGGGCGGCGCCGGCAGGCAGGGTGGCGTGGCGGCGGGCTGAACGGTAGCGCCGGTCGCTGACGGCGAGTCCGCCGCCCAGGGCCATCAGTATCCCGCCCAGCCAGATCCAGCGTACATAGGGCTTGTAGTAGAGCCGCACGGCCCAGTCCCCTTGGTCGCCCACGGGCTCACCCAGTGAGACATAGAGGTCGCGTAGCAGGCCCGGGTCGATCCCGGCCTCGGTCATGGGCATGCCGCCCGCCACATAGGCGCGTTTCTCCGGGTGCAGAACGGTGACCTGCCGGTCGCCTAGGAAGATCACGAATTCGCCGCGCCTGGCCTGGTAGTTCGCGCCGGTCCGCGTCGTGACCCCGTTGAATTGGAAGCGGTAGCCGGCGACCTCGTGGGACGCGCCGCGCGCCATCCGCACGTCGGTTTCGATGCCGAAGCTGGTGACCATGGCGACGCCGACGATTGAGGTGGCCATGCCGATATGCGCGAGCCACATGCCGTACCAACTGCGGCCCTGTCCTTTGAGGTCGGTCGTGAACCCGCGCAGTCCGCGATGGGTGAGGCGCTCCCCCAGCGCGATTAGGTGAGTGAGTACGATCCAGGCGGTGAGCCCGAGCCCGAGCCCGACATGGAAATTGCCGGGCAGGACCTTACCTGTCGCGGCGAGCAGGCCCAGGGCGAAGCTCAGCACCAGCGCGACCCACAGCAGTCGCAGCAGCCGGTTCGGTTCATCGTGCTTCCAGCGCACCAGTGGGCCGATGCCCATGGCCAGCACCAGCAGCGGGGTGAGTGCGACGAACATCATGTTGAACCAGGGGAAACCGACCGAGATCTTGCCCCAGCCGGCCGCCTCATAGATCAACGGGGCCAGCGTACCGAAGAGGACCAGCGCGGCCAGGGTGGCCAGCAGTAGGTTGTTGATCAGCAGGAAGCTCTCGCGCGAGACCAGATCGAAGCGCCCGCCGCCGGAGATGGCCGGGGCGCGCCAGGCATAGAGCGCGAGCGAGCCGCCGATCACAATCACCAGGAAGATCAGGATGAAGGTGCCCCGCGCCGGGTCGGTCGCAAAGGCGTGGACCGAGGTGAGCACCCCGGAGCGCACCAGGAAGGTCCCGAGCAGCGAGAGTGAGAAGGCGGCGATGGCCAGCAGCACCGTCCAGCTCTTGAAGGCCCCGCGCTTCTCAGTCACCGCCAGCGAATGGATCAGTGCAGTACCCACCAGCCAGGGCATGAAGGAGGCGTTTTCCACCGGGTCCCAAAACCACCAGCCGCCCCAGCCCAGTTCGTAATAGGCCCACCAAGAGCCGAGCGCGATGCCGATGGTGAGAAAGATCCAGGCCACCGTGGTCCAGGGCCGCGACCAGCGCGCCCAGGCGGCGTCCAGGTTGCCGCCGATCAGCGCCGCGATGGCGAAGGCAAAGGCGACCGAGAAGCCTACATAACCCATGTAGAGCATGGGCGGGTGGATGGCCAACCCCAAGTCTTGGAGCAGCGGATTGAGATCCCGCCCCTCCGCCGGCACCGGGAAGATGCGCTCGAAGGGGTTGGAGGTCAGCAGCATGAAGAGCAGGAAGCCGATGGCGATCATCGCCTGCACCGCGATCACCCGCGAGATCATCGGCAGCGGCAGGTTGCGGCTGAAGCTGGCGACCGCCGCGCCCCAGAGGGCGAGCAGCAGTGCCCATAGCAACAGTGAGCCCTCGTGGGCGCCCCACACCGCAGAGACCCTATAGATGGTCGGCAGCAGGCTGTTGGAGTTGCTCGCGACATAGAGCACCGAGAAGTCGCTGGCGACGAAGGACTTGACCAGGCAGGCGAACGCCAGCGCGAGGAAGGTCAACTGGCCCCAGGCCAGGGGACGGGCCATCTCCATCCAGGCGCGGCGGCCGTTGAATGAGCCCCAGAGCGGCACGACCGCCTGGGTGATGGCGAGCCCCAAGGCCAGGATCAGTGCAAAGTGTCCGAGTTCGGGGATCATCGGGTCACCTTCTCAGGGCGCGCCCCAGAGGTCGTCGCGGCATTGACCGTTGCGTTCTGCGCGCCCTGAGCATGGGCCGATTTTAGACTGTCCGCTACCTCGGGGGGCATGTAGGCCTCGTCGTGTTTGGCTAAGACTTCCTCCGCGCGGAAAACCCCATCCGGTCCCAGTCGGCCCCTGGCCACGGCCCCCTGGCCCTCCTTGAAGAGGTCCGGGAGTATGCCGGTGTAGGAAACCTTGACGGTCTGGGCCAGATCGGTCACGTCGAAGGTCACCGTCAGCCCGTCCGCCGCCCGTGCGAGCGAGCCCTTGGACACCAGCCCGCCGATCCGAAAGACCCGATCGGCCGGGGCCTCATGCTTCACCACTTGGGTGGGGCTGAAGAAATAGGAGATGTTGCTCTGCAGTGCGCTGATCGCCAGCGTCGCCGCGGCGCCGACACCGAGGATCGCGACCCCGACCAGGACCAGGCGTTTCTGTCTCGCCTTCATGGCTGGTCTCCGCGGTGATCTTCAGTACCGCGTAACCGCAGTAAGCGGCTCAGGCGCGCCAGGATGGCGCGACGCTGGCGGCGCAGGCTCACCGTTTCGATCACCAGCAGTGCCAGGGTCATACCGTAGGCGCTCCAGACATAACCGGCGAAGCCGCCCTGTGCAAGAAATTCCATCAGCGGTTTCATGCTGGCCGGCCCTCGCTGCGGATCAGGTCCTGGACCCAGCTGGTTTCGGCCTCGCGGGTCAGAATGATGCCGCGCAGGCGCATCAGGGTGGTGGCGAATGAATACATCCAGAATCCCAGGGTCATAGTGAGCATGGCGAACAGGATATTGCCGTCGACCTTCCCGAGCCCGGAGCGCTGGTGCAGGGCCGCGCATTGGTTGGGGTCCGGGCAGTTGATGGACCAGAAGATCACCGGCACCATCACGAGTCCCACGATCGCCAGCAGCGAGGCCGCGCGGTCCGCCCGGCGGCTGTCGTCGATGGCCGAGTGCAGTGCGATGTAGCCGACATAGAGGAAGAACAGGATCAGCTCGGAGGTCAGCCGCGGGTCCCAATCCCAATAGGTCCCCCAACTCGGGCGCCCCCAGATGGCCCCGGTCCACAGCGCCAGAAAGGTAAAGATGGCCCCGGTCGGCGCAATGGCGTTGGCCATCATGAATGACAGCCTGGTCTTGAAGACCAGTCCTACCGCGGCCCAGAGCACCAGCATGCCGTAGAGCCACATGGACATCCAGGCGCTGCCGACATGGATGAAGATGATCCGATAATACCCCTTCTGGGCATTGCTGCCGCCGAGTTGGTCCGGGGTCTCGAAGAAGCCCCAATAGAAAGCGGTGAGGATCAGGGCGGCGGCCAGCACCCAGAAGATCGGGATCAGCCGGCCTGCCAGTGGGTAGAAGGTCGCCGGAGCGGCGAATCTGGACCAGGGAAGTGTCATCGGTTATTGCTGCAGGTGCTTGTTATTCAATGGAGATACGCAATGCCGCGGAGGATGCGAACGGCGCCAGTGCGAGTGCGGCCACGAGAAAGGCGGCGAGGAGGGTCAAATAGGGTCGGGCCTCGCCGAATGCCACCGCGCCGACCTCAACCGCCCCGGCCCCGTAGACCAGCACCGGGATGTAGAGCGGCAGGATCAGCAACGCCAACAGGATGCCGCCGCCGCGCAGCCCCAGCGTCAGGGCCGCGCCGATGGCCCCGATCAGGCTCAGCACCGGGGTGCCCAGGAACAGCGAGACCATCATGACCGCGACGGCCGAGTCGCTCAGGTGATACTGCATCCCCACCAGCGGCGCAATCAACACCAGTGGCAGCCCGGTCAGCAGCCAATGGGCCGTGACCTTGGCCAGGGTCAGCAGCACCAGCGGCTGACCGGTCAACAACAGTTGCTCCAGGGTCCCGTCCTCGTAGTCCGCGGCGAACAGCCGCTCCAGGGCCAGCATGGACGCCAGCAGGGCCGCCACCCAGACCACGCCCGGGCCCAGGACCCGCAACACCGCGTGCTCGGTGCCGACGCCCAAGGGAAACAGGCTCACCACGATCACGAAGAAAAACAGCGTGGTCAGCACGTCCGTGCGCCGGCGCATGGCCAGCAGCAGGTCACGGTGCAGTACACTCCAGAAGACCTTGAACATCAGGCGCCCAGGTCCAGGTGACGTGCCTGGCCCGAGGTCAGTGGGACCTCCTGGTGGGTGGTGAGCACCGCGAGCCCCCCCGCCGCCACATGGTCCGCGATCAGCCCCTGGAGCAGGTCGACCGCCGCCACGTCCAGGGCCGTGAAGGGCTCGTCCAGTATCCACAGGGGCGCGCGGCTCAGGATCAGTCGCGCCAGGGCTACCCGTTTCTTCTGTCCCTGCGACAGCATTCGCGTCGGCAGGTCCTCGAAACCGGTGAGGCCGATCCGTCCCAGCGCGGACCACACCGCGTCGACGCCGATCCGGTCGCCATCCAGGGTCGCCGCCAGGCGGAGGTTCTCCACCCCGGTGAGGTCTCCCTTGATGCCGTTGAGGTGCCCGAGATAGAGGAGATCGCTGCGGTAATCTTCCGCCAGTGTACGGATGGACTCACCCTTCCAGCGCACCTCACCCGCATCCTGGGTGAAGAGTCCGCAGAGGGTGCGCAGCAGCGTCGTCTTCCCGCTGCCGTTGCGCCCGCGCACATGCAGCAGGGTCCCCGCGTCGATCTGCAAGTCCAGTCCGGAGAACAGCAAACGGTCGCCGCGCCGACATTCGAGCTTCGCCGCCTGGAGCATGGGGTAAGGAGAATCCGTAAGGTGTATGGGGTGACAACGCCGTTCCGGCGGCGCCCGCGCCCCGGGGCTGGCCGGAGCGGGCCGACGAAAGGCGGTAACCTTATACGCTGGGGCCGCTTTCTACAACTTACCGGTTGTTCACCAGCCAGCAGTCCCGCGCGCGTTCGTCAGTTCGGTACATGCAGGGCCGGCAGGACACGCAGCAGCGCGCCGACGACGTCGGGATCGAACTGGGTCCCCGCGTGCTGGGCGAACTCCCCACGGATGTACGCAAGCGGTTGGGCCGGTCGGTAGGGCCGGGTCGAGGCCATCGCATGATAGGTGTCGGCCACCTGGATGATGCGGGCGGCCAGCACGATGTCCGTTCCCGCGAGGCCGTCGGGATAGCCCTGGCCGTCGAATCGCTCATGATGCTGCCGGACCGCCGGCAGCACGTCAACGAGAAACTCGAGTGGAGAGAGGATGGCGGCGCCGTCCGCCGGATGTTTGCGGATCAGGGCGAACTCCTCCGGCGTGAGTGGCCCCGGTTTGCGCAATACCGCGTCCGGAACGCCGATCTTGCCGATATCGTGGAGTCGGCTGGCGATGCGTACCTGCTCCGTGACCGCCTGACTCAGGCCCAGTGCGACGGCCAACCGCTCGGCGACCGTCGAGACGGAGCGCGAGTGGCTGCCCGTGTAGGGGTCCTTCTTGTCGACCGCCTCGGCCAGCGATGTTACCGTCTCCAGGTTGAGTTTTTTCAGATAATTGGCATCCAGGTCGGTGCCGATCTCGAAGCGCAACAGGGTGCCGCCGAACATGACCAAGTCGCCGTGGGCCAGGCGCTCGTTCTCGACGCGGTCGCCGTTAAGGTAAGTCCCGTTGACGCTGCCCAGGTCCTGCACATAGTAGCGATTGTGCAACGCTAGCACCTTGGCATGTTGACGCGACACCCGCGGATCGGCGATCACATAGTCCACGTTGTCCCCGCGCCCGACGAGACACTCTGGGGCATCCAAGCAGAGCGGTCGCGCGGTGCCGGTCTGGGGAATCAGGTAGGCCTGGTGCTTGGGTTCCGGCGTCCGGTAGAACTCCGGAGTGGGCAGCAAAATGGTTTCGGTGTTGTGGAGTTGCACGGCCTTTCTCGGTGTTCACCTGTCAGGGTGTTGGGGGCGTCGCGCTGCTAGGTCCGTGGGTCCATGATCCCCAGATCGTCCCAGATCCGATCCACCCGCTCGCGCACCGCCGCATCCATGCGGATCGGCTGACCCCATTCACGGGTCGTCTCCCCCTGCCACTTGTTGGTGGCGTCGAAGCCGATCTTGGACCCGAGCCCGGACACCGGGGAGGCGAAGTCCAGATAATCGATCGGGGTGTTCTCTATCAGCACCGTGTCCCTCACCGGGTCCATGCGGGTGGTCATGGCCCAGATCACGTCCTTCCAGTCCCGCGTGTTCACGTCCTCGTCCACCACGATGACGAACTTGGTGTACATGAACTGACGCAGGAACGACCAGACCCCCATCATCACCCGTTTGGCGTGTCCCGGGTATTGCTTTTTCATGCTGACGATCGCGAGCCGGTAGGAACAGCCCTCCGGCGGCAGGTAAAAATCCACGATCTCCGGGAACTGCTTACACAGGATCGGCACGAAGACCTCGTTCAGGGCCACCCCGAGGATCGCCGGCTCGTCCGGCGGCCGGCCGGTATAGGTGCTGTGGTAGATGGGGTCCGCCCGCTGCGTGATCCGTTCGATGGTGAAGACCGGGAAGCGGTCGACCTCATTGTAATAGCCGGTATGGTCGCCGAAGGGGCCTTCCGGTGCCAGGTCGTTGGGATGGATGTGGCCCTCCAGCACGATCTCGGCGCGCGCCGGCACCTGCAGGTCCGACCCCAGGCAGGCGGCCACCTCGGTGCGGCTGCCCCGCAGCAGGCCGGCGAAGGCATATTCAGACAGGCTGTCGGGCACCGGCGTGACGGCCGCCAGGATGGTCGCCGGGTCCGTCCCCAGGGCCACCGCGACCGGGAAGGGCTGGCCCGGGTGGGCGCATTGGAAGTCCCGGAAGTCCAAGGCCCCGCCGCGGTGGGCCAGCCAGCGCATGATGACCCGATTGCGTCCCAACACCTGCATCCGGTAGATGCCGAGGTTCTGGCGCGCCTTCTCCGGCCCGCGGGTAATCACCAGACCCCAGGTGATGAGCCGCGCAGCGTCACCCGGCCAGCAGTGCTGGATGGGAAAGCGCCCCAGGTCCACCTGCTCACCGGCAAAGACCTGCTCCTGGCAGGGCGCACGGCTGCGCACCTTGGGCGCCATGTCCAGGACCTTCTTGAAGATCGGCAACGCGGCCCAGGCCTCGCGCATCCCCTTGGGCGGCTCCGGTTCCTTCAGGAACGCCAGCAGCCGACCGACCTCGCGCAGGGCGGTCACGGACTCCTCGCCCATGCCCAAGGCCACCCGTTGCGGGGTGCCGAACAGGTTGCCGAGCAGCGGAATCCGCGACCCCTTGGGCCGCTCGAACAGGAGCGCCGGACCGCCCGTGCGCAGTGTGCGGTCACAGATCTCGGTGATCTCCAGGTACGGGTCCACCTCCATGCGGACGCGTTTGAGCTCCCCGCGGGCTTCCAGTTGGTCGATGAAGTCACGGAGGTCGGCGTATTTCATGTGCGCGGTGCCATCAGGATCTGCGGGTCGGGGGGGCATGATCGGGGATCGGCGGGGGTTACTCAACTCAAGAAGAAGCCCCGCCCTCGAATCAACTGGTCGAGGCTTCAGCTGGACCCGAGCCCGCCCGGCCCGCACGGCCAGGCGCCTTGCGTCCTAGAAATGATTTCTATACCATCGCCCCATGACGAGTAAACACCGCTTTCGCGGCAAGTACCGCTTGGAGTTGCGCGAGCGGGACCACGCGCCGGCACACGTCCACCTGGTTGGCGGCAGCGTCGATGTGATCATCGATCTTGCCACCCTGGACTCGGATGGCGTCTGGCCCCGCGGACTGCAAGCCGATGTATTGGCCTGGGTCACGGCGCATCGCGACGAACTGATGGAGGAATGGCACCGATGGCACTCATGAAACGCCCCCGCTTGAACAGCGCAGAAGCGCTTTCGGGCCACCGGCTGCGTCTGACATTCGTCGACGGGCGGACCTACACGCTGGATTTCATGCCGCTGCTCGATGCCTCCCCGGGCCTCTCCCCACTGCGCGAGGCCTCCGCCTTTGCCGCGGCCATGGTCATCCCCGGCGAGGGTTGGACCGTCACCTGGCCGGCGCTGGACATCCAGATCGGCGCCGACACCCTCTGGCTGGACCTGCAGGCACAACAGGCGCCGGACGAGAACACCCGCACCTTCGTTCAATGGCGCTCGCGTCATGGCCTGTCGCTCGCCCAGGCCGCCGCCGCCCTAGGCCTGACACCCCGCACGGTGAGCGCGTACGGCACCGGCGCGCGACCGGTTCCGCGCTACATCGCGCTTGCCTGCAAGGGATGGGAGGCGGACCGGGGGCCGCGCTGAGGTTTCGGCCCGCCGAGATGATGCTGGGGGCCGAGGCTCCAGCCGGACCCGCGTCCGCGCTTCACCGTCCGTCCGGCGCAGCCACCGGCTGGGTTGAGCGCAGCGAAACCCAGCAATTGACGCCTGATGGACGCGGAAGCGATGGGATTCGCTGCGCTCTGCCCAACCTACGGGAGAATTTTCGACGTCGGAACGAGAGACGCGGCAGCGCTTCAGAGCACCTGATCCAGCGCCCGCTCCAGGTTCGCCACC
Source organism: uncultured Thiodictyon sp. (assembly GCA_903837595.1). Taxonomy (GTDB): domain Bacteria; phylum Pseudomonadota; class Gammaproteobacteria; order Chromatiales; family Chromatiaceae; genus Thiodictyon. The sequence goes on along the minus strand of CAILVI010000347.1, from coordinate 2,438 downwards.
GTTCGCTCGACATTGTGCAGCTTGTCGAGCCCGAACAGCCCTAGGCGGAAGGTCTTGAACCCGGCCGGCTCGTCGCATTGCAACGGCACGCCAGCGGCGCTCTGCACGCCGACGGCTACGAACTTGGCGCCGCTGCTTAAGCCCTCGTCGCTGGTGTAACTCACCACCACGCCCGGCGCCTGGAAACCCTCCGAGGCCACGCTGCGGATGCCGCGGGACTGAAGCAGCGCGCGCACGCGGGTGCCGAGTTCCCATTGCTCAGCCCGCACCTTCTCAAAGCCGTAGGCCGCGGCCTCCTTCATCACGTCGCGCAGTTGCGCGAGTCCGTCAGTGGGCATGGTGGCGTGGTAGGCGTGGCCGCCACCCTCGTAGGCGGCCATGATCTGCAACCACTTCTTGAGATCACAGGCGAAGCTGGAGCTGGTGGTGGCGTCGATGCGCTCGCGTGCCAAGGGGCTCAGCATCACCAGGGCGGCGCAGGGCGTGCTGGTCCACCCTTTCTGCGGAGCGCTGATCAGGACGTCGACGCCGATCGCCTGCATGTCCACCCAGATGGCACCCGAGGCGACGCAGTCGAGCACGAACATGCCGCCGACCGCGTGTACCGCGTCGGCCACGGCCTTCAGGTAATCGTCGGGCAGGATGATCCCGGCCGAGGTCTCCACATGCGGCGCGAACACGATGTCCGGCCGGTGCTCGGCAATCGCGGCCACGACCTCCGCGATCGGCGCCGGGGCGAAGGCCGCCTGCGGACCCTCGGCGATCTGCCGGGCTTTGAGCACCACGGACTCGCTCGGGATGGAGCCCATGTCAAAGATCTGCGTCCAGCGGTAGCTGAACCAACCGTTGCGGATCACCAGCGCTTTCTTGCCGGTGGCAAACTGGCGTGCCACGGCCTCCATGCCATAGGTGCCGCCGCCGGGCACGATTGCCACGGCCTGGGCGTGATACACGTCCTTGAGCATGGCGGACAGGTCGCGCATCACGTGCTGGAAGGCCTGGGACATGTGGTTGAGCGAGCGGTCGGTGAAGACCACCGAGTATTCGAGCAGGCCGTCGGGATCGACGTTGGGGAGTAAGCCGGGCATGGTCACCTCAAAAAGCACCCGGCGGCGCCGGGCGGACGTGGGGCAGGTCGAGTGCCTGCGCTATGTACGTGATTGTAACGATTGTCGGTAATGATCACCGCCGCTGGAGACCTTGATCATATTGGGTGGGCGGTATGGAGCGGATTGTCAGGCGCGATGGTCATGGTTCGGTGTGTTGGCTGGACGCCTTGCCAGAAAAACGAGATGCCCAGCAAACTGAACTTTGAGGAAGTTCCGTTCGCGACACCCTAAACGAAAGAGACTCCCAATCAAATCCAGCATCATATGCAAGTAATTCTTGTTCCATACCAGGCGCAATATCTTGGAGCGATTCAATAGTTGACGATTGATCAGAAGCGACGCGTCGGGGCCCGGCCGTATCTCTTCAAGCGCAAATCCGGCATCGCTACACACTCGAACGATCCCGTAAGGAGTAAAATTAAAGATGCTATATGAGTGGTACGGCTCTAGATAGGAAACGGCCCCAACAAACAAGCCATTAGGCTTCAGAGTGCGAAAAGCTTCCGCAATGAGTGCATCTGGGGAACGGACATGCTCTAGAACCTGATTACAGTAAATCAGATCGAAGGTGTTGTTGGAGTATGGCAGGTTAACACCATCATAAGTCAGAATAGATTCATGTTCACGGGTTCGCTTTCTTGCTTCTGGTGAGTCTTCGATATCAACGCCGTGCCAAGTTACTTTATTAGTGATCCGCTGGAAAAGATCAGCAGAGTTTCCATCGCCACAACCAAGATCAAGCACTGTGACGGAGTCGGTTGACTGGCTAAGAAACTGTTGAATATAAGTATTCAGTGATTGACGGTTTGAATGGTCGTTCGGTAGATAATCTCGGATAGCCTCTAAAGCTTCAAGCGACCTGATTTTATCCTTGAATTTGCGCATGAGTCATCACTCTGTTGGGTGGTGCATTTCGGATTCCCGGATATTCCCTGCTTAGCGCTCTTGCATGGCAATTTCTCTCGGCGACCCCTGGCGCTTTGCCGGTTGGCGCCGGCCGGGAATGGACATTCCTGGCGGTGTCCTTCCGGCATCCTGCCGGAAGGACGGCCCTGGATTAACCGCTCAACACCCCGCCCGATACCGCAGATCAAGTGTGTAGGGATGCTCCCCGGCCGGCTCCTCCGCCGGTGCATCAATGAGCCCCGCGGTATGGCCCATGAGCCGGAAGCGGGCGATGCGCCGGCTTTCGGCCTCATAGCTATTGACCGGGAAATTGCTCTCGCTCCTCCCGCCCGGGTGGGCGACATAGTAGGTGCAGCCGCCCAGGCTCGCGCGGTTCCAGGTGTCGACGATCTCGAAGACCAGCGGACCCTGGGCCGGGATGGT
>CAILVI010000346.1 GCA_903837595.1 uncultured Thiodictyon sp. | reverse complement strand
CTCGATCTGGTACGGGTCTGCGAATGGCTGGACGGAACGCCCGTGGCGCCGACCAGACGCTCGCGCTTTGCCAGGTTGCAGCAGGCTGCCTGAGGGGGCCGGAGAATTCGCCACCAGTGTCCGTTCCTAACCCCAACCTACGGTGGCAGGGTCTCGATCAGGAGCAGGAGCTCGGCGGACATGGTGTAGTCGAGCCCCGGGGTCTGGGCGAGCCCGGGGTCGCGGCGGCCGGTGCAGAGGCCGTCGAGCGGCTGGAGGAAGGGGCGCAGCCACTCCGGCAGGTTCGGGTCCCGGGCCAGCTCGGCGAGCAGTGCGCGGGCCTGGGCCGGGTCGTCGGAGCGCAGTTGCTCGGTGACGGCGAGCGCGATGCGGCCTTGGGGCAAGTGGTTCTCGCCGCCGGCGCGGCGGTAGTCGAGATAGGCGCCGACTGCCTTGGATCTGGCCGCGGCGGCGGGATCGGGGTTGCCGGCGTCGGTCTCGATGGCGGCGAGGATGGCCCAGGCCGTCCAGGGCTCGACGGCATGGCCGAATTGGGCATAGCACTCGATCGCCCGCTGGATCTCCCGGCGCGCCTCGTCGAGGCGCCGCAGCCGGCGCAGGGTGTTGGCGAGATTGCTCCTGACGAGGCCCTCCTTCGCCGTATCGCCGATCCGGACACGCAGGTCCGCGGACTGCCGGTAGAAGGCCGCCGCGTCCTCGGGGCGGTTCAGGACATCGTTGTACAGATTGCCCAGTTGTCCGAGCGTACTCGCCTGCCCGGCGGTATCGCCGAGTCGTACCTTGATCGTCAGCGATCGCCGGTAGGCATCCTCGGCCGGCTCTGGGTTGCCCGACTCCTGATAGGCCATGCCGGTCTGATGCCAGATCACTGCCACGCTGCCCGGCTCGTCCAACCGGGTGAAGCGCTCGCGAGCCTCGGCGTAGGCTGCCAGAGCCTCTGGGTAACGGCGCTGCTGCAACCGGACCGTGCCGAGCTGGCCCTTGCCGACCGCGACATCGCGCTCGGCACCGCTTCGCTCGTCGAGCGCGATGGCCGCATCAAAGGCCGCCGCCGACTCGTCGAGCCGGCCCAGGTACAAAAGGCAGCTGCCCCGTTCGGTGATGCAGGTGGACGCCATCCCCTCGGCCCCGCGGTCCGACCTGTCCCGCACGATGGTCTCGAACCACTGCCGCGCCTCGTCCAGCAGCGGCAGCGCCCGCTCGGACCCGCCGGCGGTCTTGTGTATCCGGGCCAGCAGGAAGCAGGCGACGCCCAAGTGGTAATCGGCACCCGGATAGGCCGACTCGCCCGCCGTCCGGGCGCGCCGCAGCAGGGCCTCGGCCCCGGCGAGGGCCTCGCGCAGCCGTCCGCCGGCCCATTGCTGCTCGATACGAGTCCGCTCGGCCTCGAACCGGGCATGGGTCCAGGCGTCGCCCGGCGCGCGTGCCAGCGCCTGCGCCGCGGCATCGCGCGCCTGCCCGATTCGCGCGAGTAGCCGCGGCCGGCCGAGCCGTTGCAGCAGTTGATACAGTGACGTGGAGAGCCCGATAGTCGCCTCCGCCTCCTCGGCGCCCTGCACCCGATCGAGCAGCGCGAGCAGGTTGGGGATCTCCAGCCCCGTCAGGGTCGCGGTGATCTCGGTCTGCCGGTCGTACTGCTGGACCAGAAACGCGACATACTGCCCCATCGACTCCACCCAGCGCTCGGTGAGGGTATCAAGCTCGGCCGGCCCCAGGCGTCCGCGGAGACTAGGGCAGAGCGCCGGGTTCAGGGTCAGGTGGTTGTAGGGGTCGGCGGTGGCGAGCCCGGTGCGGATCAGGTCCTCGGCGAGCGCGGCGCAGTCGGCCTGCTCCCAGCCGGTCAGGTGCCGCAGCATGTCCAGATCGACCCCGCCATGAAAGACCCCGAGCACCGCCGCCCGCTCCCGATTGGCCGGGGCGAGGCGCTCCAGCGACAGTTCGACGCTCGCGAAGACCGAGCGCTCGCGGCTGCCGGGCCCAAGACTGAGGGGATAGCGGCGGTCCATCTCGGCCATCAGGTCGGCGAGGCGCGCGCGGGTGCGCTCGACCCCGAGGGCGCGCAGCGACGGTGCCAGCAGGGCGAGGGTGCGGGCATGTCCGTGGACCGCCTCGACCAGGGCGTCGATCGACTCGCGGGTCGCGTCGTCCGCGTCGTCCGCGGCGCCCGGGCCGTGGTCGCGGCTGCCCTCCAGTGCCCGCTCGATGAGGCGCACCGCGTCCTCCGGTGCGAGCCGCTCCAGCTCCCGGCAGCGCCGCTCGGCCGCGAAGGGCGCGGGCAGGGTCTCGCGGCTGGTGAATAGGAGCCGGGTTTGGCCGTTGCCGAGCAGGCGGTCGCAGAGGGCGAGGATGGCGGTGAGGGCGTCCCGGGCGTCCTCGCGCAGGGCCTGCGGGGACTCCTGCGCGAGATAGGGCGGGGGTAGGATGCTTTCCAGGTTGTCGATCACCAGCAGGGTCGGGTGCTCGGCCAGCGCGCGTTCGATGGGGAGGATGGCTTGTTCGAGGTCTTGTAACGGGTCGCCGGCGGTCGCCGCACTGGGGTGCGGCGCTCCCAGGGCGGCGACCGAATAGGACTTGCCGACCAGTTGGTGGCCGAGGGCGTCGAGCACGGCGGCGGCATGCGTATGGTTCTCGACTGAGACGAAGGCGGCGCGGCGGACCTGGCCGGAGCGCACCAGCCAGCGCGCCAGCTCGCAGGCCAGCGCGGTCTTGCCCTCCCCGCCCTGGCCGCGGATCAGGGCCCAGCGCTCGGGTTTGGGGGCGCCGGCGGCACGCGGGCGGAGCATCCGCTCCAGGGCCAAGAGATCCCGGCTGCGCCCGACGAAGCCGGTCTCGGGCGGGTCGGGCAGCGCCCCGAGTCGGGCTTTCAGGATGGTCCGCAGGTCCTCGCGCACCTGGGGGACGAGTCGCGCCAGGGCCGCGGGGGCGAAGAGCGGCGGGTCGGCCTGGCCCTGGTAGAGGACCGGGACGAACCAGTCGGCGAGGCGCAGCTCGCCGGTGCCGAAGACCTGGCCGCGGAAGTCGTCGTCCTTGAGCCCGCGTTGGCCGTCCAGCATGGCATCACCGACCCGCTTGCCTTCGGCCAGCCCCTGGTAGAACCTCAGCACGAAGCGCCTGGCGGTCTCGACCAGCACCGAGTGGTTCATGGCGACCACCGAGCCGACCCCGACCTTGAGGAGGCCCGAGGCGACCGACTCGGAGGCGTCCTGGGCCTGCGCGCTCTGGCAGGCATCCAGAAAGACCAGCGGGATGCGGTGGTCGCGCAGCAGCGGGCCCAAGGTGTCGGTATGCACCAGCAGATGGCGGCGCCCGTCCGGGCGGTCGCGGTCGCGCGGGTCCTCGAAGCAGAGCGCGCCCAGACCCACTTGGCGGTCGTAGAGGCCGTGGCCGTCGAAATGGACGCAATGATAGGGGGTGCCGGCATCGTAGGCGCGTTTGAGCTCCGCGCTCAGGGCCGGCAGGGTGGGCGGCTCCAAGAGGCGCAGGTCGACCAGGCCACCCAAGGCTTCCATCGTCTCGACCAGTGGCAGGGCGCTGGCGCGGTGGTCGATATAGCCGCAGGCCTCGTCCTGCGGGCGGGCGACGACCAGCAAGAGGCGGATGGGGGCGGCGGCGAGCGGCTGGCCCCGTGCCGGGTCGGTGTCCTGCGGGTCTTTGTCTTGCGGGTTTGGCAGGCGGCGGCGTACCCGGGTGGGGCGGGTGCCCTGGAACAGGAAGCCGGTGCCGTCGTGCAGCAGTTCCCAGGGGAGCGCCAGCAGGGCGCTGGCGGATTCGGAGCCGGGGCGTCCCGCCCCGGTGTCCTCGCGGGCGGGACGCCCGCGCTCCTCCAAATGCACCGAGAAGCGTCGGCCGGCATGGGGGGCGGTGGCGGACCAGGCCTTCAGGACATCGGTAGCGTGCTCGGGGGGCAGGGCGGCACGATGCAGATCCCGGCCCCAGTCGATCAGGCCCGCCTCGACCCGCCGCGCCCGGTCGGCGAAATAGGTGCTGGGCCAGACGGCGTATTTCTCCAGATACCAGCGCAGATCTTCGGTCTCGATAGGGCCCAGGGGGGCGATGAGTGGCCAGGTGTCGGCGCTGGGGATCGGCGGGCGCGTCGGGTCGGCTGGGCGGTAGATCAGCCGGGCGGTCGCGCTGGGGCGGGGGACGCCCGGCTGGACCTCCTGCACGCCGAGCCCGGTCAGTTCCAGGACCAGCTCCTCGAGCGGGCCGGTCTGGGGTCGGGGCATGGGGAGACGGTCGGTCGGTGCGCGCCAGTGCAGCGCGACCAGCATGGCGTTCAGGGCCGATTCGATGCCGTTGGGGCGGTTGTCGATGCCGACATAGATGGGCTCGTCGCCGAACTCGGCCTCCCACTCGCCGAGCGGGGTGCCGTCGAGGGCGAGTGAGACCACGGGGTAGCGGGTTGCCGCGCCCTGGCGGCTGCGTTGCACTTGGATGGCATGGCGCAGCTCGGCCAGCACCCTTTTGGATTGCAGGGCGTGGGGGCTCACCAGTACCGCGAACCCGGCGGCCGATTCGATGGCCGCGCGGATCGCCGACCCCAGCGGGTCGCCGCCGCGCAGCTCGCGCGAGTCGATCCACAGCGCCTCGCCCAAATCGGCCAGTGCCTGCTGGAGTGCGCGCACGGTCGCGTCGTCGTGCGAACTGTGCGAGAGAAAGACCTTGGACATGGCGCGTAGGCTCCGGGGTCCTTGCTGGTGGCTCGTCGGTTGGTCGACGGGGGGAGTGTATGCCGAATACCCCAAAAAGGGCAGACCTCGCTCAAAGACACAAAGACCACGCATATTCTCAATGCCCTACGTCGGTCGAGCGGACGAGTTGCGCGGGGATCTGGCCGACGCTCGCGAAGCGACTGGACACCGGGTGACCGCTGATTGCGCTAAAGTAGGTCCAGGATGCGCCGGTGATGAGCCGTGACTGGCCGAAGCGCGGCGGGCTGGACGCCCGGCGCCGGCGACGTCAACCCTGCGTAGTTGAAGGGGATATGAACACATCATTCTGGATCACGCTGGCGGTGCTGTGGCTGGTCTCACCAGTCATTCTATTCGTTGCGTTCATGGTTTACCGAAGCCGGAACAAGCAGTTGCACCAGCAACTGGCAGCCCTGCGCGGCGTGAAGCCGCCACCGACCATGACAGCCGAGTCTGCGCGGTCGAGCGTGGGTGGGGAGCGCCGTTTTGCCCGCGTCGACCTAGAGAATTTGCTGTTGTTGCGGCTCGAATTGCTGCGGCAGGTCGAGCTGGGCGCGCTCCCCGCCGCGCGCTGCCGGTCATTGACGGACGCGTTGGACTTGCTGTGGGCGTGGCATCTGCGTGAGGGAGGCGCCCAACCGGATAATGGCGTCTGGGAGCATCGGCGCGCCCTGGCCTGGGGCCTGCTGGCGCACTGGGCCGAGATGCCGATCGGAGCCCCGCCCTGGCAGGCGCCCACCACCATCGAAGATGAAGCGGTTCCCGTGACAGTCACGCCGGGGCCCGGTGGGAGCGGCTTCAGCCGCGACCTGACCCCAACCGCTGCCGTGGCCTCGTCGCGGCTAAAGCCGCTCCCACCGGGACTTTCATCGCCCGGGCTGGTGCGCCGGAAGGACACCGCCGAGGTGGGGGATGTACGCAAACCCGACCCGGTGCCCGCCTCGGTCTGGCGGCCGGCCGCGCCAAGCCGGTTGGAGCAGGCGCTGCAGGTGCTGTCCGGTTGGCCCGCGCTGATCGCGCCCTTCCTGGTGCAGAACATCGGCTGGTTCATCGGCGGTTTCTGCTTCGTGGCCGGCGCGCTGTTCCTGATCGCCAACACCAGCGGCTTCGTCAACGCCTTGGTGGTGTTCGGTAGCTTGTTCGGGGCCACCGCCTTTCTGCTCTGGGCCGGGTTCCAGTTCCGTCGCCAGCGTGCGGAGTTGGTCGTGCCCAGCAGCGTGTTGCTGACACTGGGGATGTTGCTCGGGCCACTGGTGGTGGCGGTCGCGGTTCGCCTGGTGGCTGCCAGTCTGGGTGATGGCTTGCTGATGATCGTCAGCGTGCCGGTGGCGGTGGCGACCCTAGGTGCGTTCGGCTTGGCCGCCGCCCTGGCTAGCGCGCTGATGGACCGGGCGTTGCAGGGGCGCTATCCCTGGTTGCTGACTGGGCTGGCGGCGGTGCAATTGGCCGTGCCGCTGGCGGTGTTCGCGACCGGCTGGCCGGCGCTGGCGGCGCTGCACACCCTGCTGCTGGTGTTGCTCGGTTACGGCTTGTGGCGCTTTGCGGGTGAATGGTTGCGGCGGCTGTTCGTGGACCAGTGGCGCACCACCTATTACGCCGCCGGGCTGCTGGTCTACACCGCGCTCGTGTCCTTCGTCCACCTGACCTGGGTCTGGCCGCAGCCCCTGCCGGGGGGCTATGCAGGGCCCTTCCTGATGGCCCTGTGCGGCCTGCTGCTGCCGGTGGATGCCGCGTTCAAGGAGTGGGTCAGCAAGTATGCGTTCCTGTCCCGGTTCACCTTTGCGCTCTATGGTCTGTCGGTGGTGGCGCTGGCCGTGGCGCTTCAGAGCACGCCGGCCGCGATCCTGACGCTGGCCATGGGCGCGGCGCTCTATGCTTGGATGACCTGGCAGTATCGCACCCTGCCGCCGCTCTATCTGCTGTTCGGCTGTGTGGCCGGGCTTTACGGGTTCGTCATTCTGAAGCCACTGCCGCCGGCCTGGCATGGGCTTACCAGTCTGCCCGCATTGCTGGCCCTGCTGGGGTTGGCCCGCTGGGCGGCCGCCCGATCGCGCAATCTCGCTATACAGTGCCTGGTGACCTTCGCCCTGCTGCTCTGCGCTGTGACGCTGTGGAGTCTGGTCTGGACCTCGCCGGGGGCGCTCTCAGGGGTGGCGACGGCCGCGACGGCGGCGCTGTTGGCCTACGTGGCGGTGCGCCTGGCGCTGAGGTTGCCGGACGTCGATCCCCGCTGGGCGCGCGCCGATGTCGGCGTGGTGGTGCTGGCCACGGTGGCGGTGGCGTTCATGCCCGACGCCTGGCGGTGGGGTTGGGAACTGAGTGCCGCGTTCGGCCTGCTGGCGCTGGCGGCGCTGTGGACCACGCTGGGTCTGCACCATCGCGGTCAGCCGGCGGCCAGCCGGCGGCTGTTCATCGCGGCCGCCTTGTTCAACGTGCCGCTGGCCTTGGGGTTGGGTGGCCTGGCACTGTGGCCGGGATGGCTCGGGCGGCTGGAACCCATCCTGCTGCTGGTGCCGGCGGGGGCGCTGTTGCTATGGCTCTGCCTGGGCCTGCGTCGGCAGGCGCTGTTTTACGGTGTGCTGGCCTGCGCGGGCGGGATAGGCGTCTTGGTCAAGCAGCGGTATGCCCCCGGCCCCGGCACCGGCCTGGTGGACTTCATCCTGGTGCTGGCCCTGTGGGCCTTCCTGTGGCGGCTGGCCTGGCGCGCGCGTATCAGCGCGGCGCTTGACCCGGGGTCGGACGCCGTGACGGACCACCATGAGCCGCCCGGTGCCGGGCTCTGGTCATCAGCCGCTGCGTATTTCGATCCCTCAGGTCCGCATGAAACCAGTCTGGCCGAGCTGGTCCGTGCCCCGCTGGAACAGGCCATGGTCCTGCTGTGGGCACTCGGGCTGCTGCATCTGGGTCTGCCGGTGCTCGCCGACGCGCTCTCGCCGGGGTGGCCCTGGATCACCGCCCTGGCCGTTGGCTCAGGCGTCCTGGTCGTCAGCCATTTCCACCTGTTCCGCTGGGTGGCCTTGCCGATGCTGTTGGGGCTGGTCGGTCTGCTCGTCGGACTGGACCAACTCACGTTGAACCTGCCCTGGCTCGGCGCGGCGGCGGTGCTCTATGCGCTGCTGGTCTGGCGCTTGAGTGTCGACCTGCTGGAGCGGCCGTCGACTGGGCGGCTGGCCGGGGCGCTGCATTTCACCGTGCCGGGTCGTGCCGGCGGTCGTCGGCAGGTGGAGGACAGCCTGCACGCCGGCGCGATGCTGGTTGCCGCGATAGCAGTGGCGGCCGTTCCGACGCTGGTCCTGGCGGGACTGCCGACGCCCGAATGGCTGCCGACGCTGGCGTTGAGTCTGCTGCTGTTCCTGCTGGCCGGGTGGCAGTACCGCACCGAGATCCACGCCTGGGCGGCGCTGGCCGCGCTGACGGTCGGCGCCTGGCTGACCGGGGCCTGGTTGGCCCCGCCGGCCCTGCTCGTCGTGGGGCAGCCCGTGCTCAATGGGTGCCTGAGTTTGGGCCTGGCGGTAGCCGCGGTGGGGCTGGAGGCCGAACGGGCCCGGCCGCTGGGGTATTGGCGAAGGCCGTTGCAGCGCACCAGCGGGCTCCTGTACCTGTTGGCGCTCGGCGGGGCGGTGCTGGGGGCACTGGCCGACGCGCCACGCCTGCCGGTCCTGCTGGGGTTGTTGTGCGTTGCGCTGTTCCCGGTGGCCCGACCGCTGCCGGATGCGGCGCACTGGCGCGGCCTGGGACTGGCGCTGCTCACGAGCGCCCTGGTCTGGAGTCTGGCGGTCCAGTCTGGCTTTGAGCTGCGCGCCGCGGCCTGGATTGCGGTCGCCTGGGGCTATGTGCTGTGGGGCGTCGGCAATCTGGTGCTCCCCCGCTGGAATGCCCGCTGGCCGGGCTGGGCGGCAGCGCCGACGAGTTGGCCGCTCCTGGGGCTGGCCGGCGTGCTGGGTGGGGTGACGGTCGGGGCGCTGGCTGGGGCCTGGTCGAGTGCCACCGCGCTTGCGGGGCTTACGCCCTATCTGTTCCTGCTGCTCGCCAATACCGCCTGGCCCGGTATGGCGTGGCTGGCGGTCGCGTCGCTGGCGGGGAGCGGCCTGTTGGCCGCTGGGGCATGGGCCTGGGGCGCTGGTCGCTGGCTGCCGGAGCATGCAAGCGGGTTTGCGGTCGTGCTTCCGTGGCTCAACCTGCTGTTGTTCTTGGTTCCATTCTGGCGGCGTTATGGCCGGCGGCTCGCCGCGCGACTGTCCTGGCGGCAGGACGGACTGGCGGCGCCGCTGTTCTGGATACCCTTCGCCATACTGGTGCTATTGCTCGCCGCCCTGCTCTTGGTGGAGGCCGGCGACTTGCTGCGGGCAGCGGTAGTCGACTTCGGTCGTCCGGTCGGGTGGTTGAGCGGACTGGCGCTGTTGCTGGCGGCCACGGCCAGCCATGCCTGGCGGTTGCGCCCGGGGCCACTGACCGCACAGGTGCTGTTGATGGCGCTCACGGCCACGGTCGTGGCGATCCTGCTCGATCTGCGGGTCCCGCTCCTCTGGCTGCCGCTGGTCGCGGCCCTGTGGAACGGCGTCCTGCTGTTGGCGTGGCGTTATGGGCCGGGCAAGGAGGGGCCGCGTGCCGCACTGGCTCCCTGGCTGACCGTCCTGCCGGTGGTGAGTTTGGGTTTGCTGGTGCCGCTGGCCCCCGCCGACTGGGTGGTCTGCACCCTGACCCTGTGGCTGCTGGCCCTGGTGACGCTGGCGCGCGGCTGGTGGCAGGGCAGTGGATTCTGGCTGAAGGCGGGGCTCACGTCGGCATTGGCGGGTGGTTACGCGGCCTGGCTGGTGGGGATGCCGCCGATGGTCGGGGTGCTGCCCTGGTACGCCTTGCAGACCGTGCTGTTGTTGTTGGCGTTCATCGCGGTTCAAAGGCCATTGGCGTCTTTGCTGGAGCGGGTGGACCCGGACCAGGACGCGGACCGGTTCAGGCGGATCAGTGAGGCCGAGCAGGCGGTGAGCCAACTGGTCGCCGGATTGCTGGCCTTGAGCCTGCTGTGGCTGGGTCTGCACGGCTGGTTCGTGTTGGCGTACCAGGCCGGCTGGGGGCCGCTGCCCTGGCGGTTCGGGCGTCTCGCGGACACGCTGGCCGCAGGGACTGCGCTGTTGCTGCTGGCGGGACTGTTGGCGGTGCGTGCCTGGCGGCAGCCGGACGAGCACGCCTGGGTCTATGCGGCAGCGCTGCTGCTGGGGCTGCTGGCCGGCTACGGGCGGCTGGTGGTGCTGGGGCTGGCGCCGTTCACCCCCTGGGACACGGCCGCGCTGCTGGCGGTGGCCGGCGCGACCCTGCTGCTGTATCAGCTCACCGGCTCCTGGCCGGTGTCCCGCCTGGCCCTGCTGCTGCCCGCGGTGGCGCTGGTGACCGTGCCCTGGCAACTGGCGTCGCCCTGGGCCGGCGGGGCGCTGTTGGCGGTGGCCGTGCTCTATCTGTCACAGGCCGCGACCCTGCGCAATCCCTGGCCGCTGTATCTCGGGGTGCTGGCCCTGAACGGCGCGGTCTATCTGTGGGCGCCGCTGTGGGCGGCGCACTACGGGCTGTGGCAGTTCTACATTGTCCCGGCGGCGGTGTCGGTGCTGGTCCTGCTGCATTTGCATCGGCGCGAATTGCGCCCGCAAGTGCTCGGCGGCGCGCGCCTGGCGGCCCTGAGCGCGCTCTACGCCGGGGCCGGGGTGGACCTCTTCCTGCGGCCGGAGTTGGGCGTGTTCGTGCTTGCACTGGCCTTGGCGCTGGTGGGGGTGATCCTCGGCATCGCGCTGCGCATCCGGGTCTTTCTCTATGCCGGAGTGGCCTTCCTGGTGCTGAACGTCGGCGGGCAACTGGTCCGCTTCTATCCCGGGCAGGGCCTGAGTCGGGCGCTGATCCTGATCGGCCTCGGCGTGGTCATCACCGCCGGGATGGTGGCGTTCAACCTCAAGCGCGAGTCGATCCTGCGGCGGATTCGGATCGCGCAGGCCGATCTGGCGGATTGGGAATGACCCATTGCCGGGCTTGGGTTCAGGGGATATAGCCTGGGGCGTTCGGTCCCAGGTTCTTTTCGTCGCGTAGCGCCGCGTCGCGCAGGTCGGCATAGCCCTCCACTGGCCCGCCCTCGTTGGTGGTCCCGTCACTCATGTCCTGGACGTCCGCCCCGATGGCCGGGCCGCCGCCCTGCGGGGCCTGGTCGATGACCCCGCGCACATCCACGTTGATTCCGTCGTTGTCGTTGATGAGCACCTGCTCGGCGGCGGCGGTGAGTCCGATGGCCAGCAGCAGGGTGGCGGTGGTCGCGCGGGTCAGGGTCTTGGGGTTCAAGTGGCACCTCAGTGAGTTGGATAACCGAAGGTTCATGATTGCGGCCGCCGGGCGGGTGACATTCGTCGCTGCCTGGGGCCGTTGCGCCCAGTAGGAGCGGCCCCCAGGCCGCGACCGATTGCCGCGAATGCCCCCTCACCTTTGCTGGCGGCAGTTTAGCTGGATGGTACCAGTTTGTCGCCACGTCAAGCTGACTCGCCCTCGCGGTGCCACCGACTGCCACTACACACGACTGCCACTACACATTGCCGATCAGCTGTGTTCCGGCTTCCCTCGCTAGCCTGTTGCGTCACGGTTGGCGGGGGTCGGGCCAGCCTGGATGACTGCCGCCCCGTCGTGGGCGGCTCACAAGCCACATGGGTACATCTGAATGTTGGATTCGATAAGACTGGTCGATTTCAAGAATCACGCCGATACGCGGATCGATCTGCGGGGGCTGACGCTCTTGGTCGGACCTAATGGGGCCGGTAAATCTGGTGTGCTCCAGGGGATTCACCTCGTTTCGCAAATTCTGAAGCCCAGTACGCAATTCGATCCGTCCCCCGCGTATCGTCCGGAGGTATTGATACGGCGGGGTAAGACCCAGGCGTTCATCCAATTGGTTCGTGACGATATAGATCCGAATCTGAGTAATGGCTGGGTCCTGGGTTTGACGTTTCACGCCGCCGCACGCTCGGATAGCTTTGGCGAGATCAGTTTTGCTCCCGCCGGACCGGTAATCCAAAAAGCCAAGGTGCCGAGCAACAGTTTGCTTACCCAAACCATTCGTGAGCAGCTTGGTTCCGCCGTTTATCTCAGGTTCAGCGCAAAGAACCTTGCAGAGCCAAGCTACTTGGACTCCGTATCCGCCACTATCGACTCCGACGGCTATGGTTTGGCCTCGACCCTTGCCCATTTGATGACCTTCGAGCGCGACCGCTTCGAGGAGCTTGAGGGTGCTGTACGCTCGGTGTTACCGGCGGTTAAGCGGATCAGGGTCCGTCGTGTCGAAACCGCGATCTCGCGGCCAGGGCGCGAGTCGACCAAGGTGCTCGCCGATGAGTTGATCCTCGACATGCGCTCGGGGGACACCTTGCCGCCCCAGGCGATCAGCGAGGGTACACTGATTTTCTTGGGGCTTCTCACCGTGCTGGTGGGACCCGACTGTCCGCGTCTGCTCCTGATCGACGACATCGACCAGTCTCTACACCCGCGCGCCCAGGCCCAACTCATTTCGCTCCTGCGCGGCCTGATTAAGAAGCGCGAGGTGCAGATCGTCGCGACCAGTCACTCCCCTTATTTGATCGACGAACTCGACCAAGAGGAGGTTTGGTTGATGTCGACCCGGCTCGACGGTACCGCGGCAGCTGCCTGTCTCGCTGAGCATTCGGACGCCGAGCGCTTTCGTGATGTCCTCAAGAGTGGAGAGTTTTTGAGCTCGGTCGGTGAGGATTGGGTCCTGACTCGGGAGGAGACCGATGCGGCTGGTACTGATCGCTGAGGACCGCGTCGGTTTTGTCACGGCCAAGTCGCTCGCGGATCGCGTATTGATCGAATGTGGCCCGGACTGGATCAATGCCGACTCGATTGAAGGTCTGCGTGACTGGACCGGTCTCGATGAAACGACGCCTTTCACGAAATGGATCGAGCTACAGCGACATCCAGGCTTTCCTCACGTCAAGGTGCATGGCAAGAGCGAGGGATTAAATTACATGGAAGCTGGGCGAGCTCTTACACTCGCCGTGCTCGTTGCCAAGGACGCCCCCATTGATGTCGTCGTGCTGGTTCGCGATTTGGACAATGACCCCAGTCGGAGGCAAGGCTTGGAAAAGGCGAGAGACGTGATGGCCACGGGACTTCCGTTCCAGGTGATCATCGCCGCTTCCGATCCGGAGGGAGAAGCGTGGATACTGCACGGCTTCTGCGTCCAGACTGACGCCGAAAGTGACTGTCTGGCGAGCGTTCAAGCTCGCCTGGGATTCGATCCGACCCGTCAACATGAACGCCTGCGCGGTGATCGCAGACGCGGCGGCAAACAGGCAGCGCGCGACATCAAGTTGGTATTATCGGAACTCATCGGCCCCGACCCTATGCGAGAAGAGATCTGCCTGGCGTCCACTCCACTGCGGGTGTTGATAGAGCGCGGGCGGGCCACAGGATTAGCCGATTTTCTTGCCGAAGTACGTGCTCGGATCCTTCCACTGCTGGACCCCGCTCCTCCCCGGCCCTGCGATGCATGGATGGACTAATCCTGCATGGGGAGCGTTGGCGTTATACCGTGGAGCTGATACGCCGCTGGGTCGCGGCAGGGCGGATGGAGTAGCATCCCCTCATGAGCCACGACCAGAACTTCAAGAACCTGATCCTCGACTATCCGCGTCAGGCCCTGGCCTTCTTCGCCGCGGCGGAGGCCGACGACCTGCCGGAGTCGGTGCGGATCACGCCGCTGCGTCAGGAGCAGTTGCAGGAACGCCTGGGCGAGCGCTTTCGCGAACTGGACACCCCGCTCCTGGTGGAATGGCCGGACGGGCGGCGCGAGGCCCTGCTGTTCGTCGTCGAGGAGGAGAGTGACCCGCGTCGGTTCTCGATCTACCGCTTGGTGCGCTACTGCGCGGACCTGGCCGAGCTGTGCCAGACCGACCGGGTGGTGCCGATCGTGGTCTTCCTGCGCGGGTCGCCCGACCGGCGTTCACTGACCCTTGGGGGGGATCGTCACACCTATCTCAGTTTCAGCTACATCGCGTGCGAGCTGGCGGAGTTGCCCTACCATGCCTACCGCGACAGCGACAATCTGGTCGCGCGGCTCAACCTACCCAACATGCGCTATGCGCCAGACGAGCGGGTCGCCGTCTACGCCGACGCGGTGCGTGGCCTGACGACTCTGGAGACTGATCCGGAGCGTCAACTCAAGTACATGGATTTTATCGACATCTATGCTGCGTTGGATGAAAATGAACGGCAACGCTACAGTCAAGAGTACCCATCAGAGGTCGCAACGATGACGAATTTTGCCGAACGATTTCGGGAAGAGGGTAAGCAGTTAGGCGAAGCCACCATGCTGCTGCGTCAGTTACGCAGCAAATTCGGAGAGGTCCCCGAGACCACCTGTAAGCGCGTTGAGACGGCCGACCCGGACACCCTCCTGACCTGGTCCGAGCGCATCCTGACCGCCGACAGTATTGAGGAGATCCTGCACTGACCCTGTCGCGCTGAGCCAGCCGCGTGCAGCGCGGTCGTGCGTCACGTCGGGCCTGCTGATACGGCGCCCGTCGGCAGCAAGCCAGCGTCGAAGATTGCCACCGCGCGCGTCCAACCGGCCGATGCGCCGCGGATCTTGTGCGGGAAGCAGGAGACGTAGAAACCGTCGGGCGGCAGGCACTCGAGGTTGTGCAGCTTCTCCAGGTGACAATAGCCGATGTCGCGCCCGGCCTTGTGGCCTTCCCAGATCAGCGAGGCGTCGTGGGTGGCGGCGTATTTCTTCGCGGTGTAGACGAAGGGCGCGTCCCAGCTCCAGGCGTCGGTACCGGTCAGGCGCACGCCGCGCTCCAGCAGGTACATGGTCGCCTCATAGCCCATGCCGCAGCCGGACGCGACGTAGTCGGCCTGGCCATAGCGCGTCCCGGCGCTGGTATTGACCAACACGATCTCCAGGGGCGCGAGCCGATGGCCGATGCGCGCGAGTTCAGCCTCGACATCGGCCGCCGTGACCACATAGCCATCCTCGTAATGGCGAAAGTCGAGCTTCACCCCTGGCTGGAAGCACCACTCCAGCGGTACCTCGTCGATGGTGATGGCGGGCTCCTGGCCGCCCAGCGCCTTGTTCATCGTCGAGTGATAATGGTACGGGGCGTCGAGATGGGTACCGGCGTGCGTGCAGAGCCGTATCCATTCGATCGCCCAGCCCTCACCGTCGGGCAGGTCGCTCTCCTGCAGTCCGGGAAAGAACGACGTGATCTGCTCGACACTCTGCGCGTGGTTGACATAGTCGATCCGCGGGCCGAACGGCGGCGGATCGGCGGGTACGTCATTCTCCAGGTAGATCGACAGGTCGACGAATGTACGCGGCATGGGCAGCTCCGCTTCGGCACCGTTCGGGGTGCTGGAGAAATGCATGAAATCCAATGATATCTGTCGGATTATCCGACCCTGGACGCGCATCGTCAAGCACTGATGTCGCAAGTCCGACTGAAATGGTTCGTTGATAAGGCGTTTGCAGCAGGCTATAACAATGAGACAGTGAGCCCGCTCCAAATGACGCTCTTGGAGCCGGTTTAAATATCAGGCGTAACAGTGTTGGGCGATCAGTCGTTGCGCGTGCAGTTTGGCCTTTGGGTGTCTCCCTGCTCACCAGCGTTGGCCGTCCAGGCGATCAAACCGTATTTTTCGCAATGATTTCGGCGCCGTCCGTATCGACGAACCGGGGGATTCAGCATGCCAGGTTCAGCCTAAGTGCCCCGCCCGCTGACCGCCGCTAGTGCGGCGCTGTGCTCTGCCCGCACCGCACCGCAGGCCGGGGACTCGGTGGCCGCGTCCAGGTCGGCGATGTATGTGATTCTACGCCGCGGTCCTGCTACGAGTGCCTGCCGTCGCGCGGCGGTTGGCGGGCGAACGTGCGGTTAAGGTAACACGGCCACGAATGGGATCCGATGTGCGATAGCGGACAAGGCCGGTGCCGGTTCGTCCGCCGGCCCTGGGAACCAACCTCCTCAAACCAAAGCTCACGAGGACAAGCCAATGATGAGTCGCTCCTTCTTGCGCGTTTTTCTGCTGTTTACAGGCTGTTGTCTGCTACTGCCCAGTGCGGCGGCGGCGGTCCCTGAGCAGAGCGCCTTCCAGCAGATGCTGGACTCATTGGTGGCGAATTCCAAGACGAAAACGCCCGGCGCCGTACTTGCGGTCCTTACCCCCACCGCAGAATTCAGCGTCGCCAGCGGGAAGGCCGTGCTTGGTGCGACCGATCTTGATCCGGGGACCAACATGCAGTCGGGCGATATGCTGCGTATCGCCAGTATGACCAAGACCTTTTTGGCGACCGTCGTCCTCAAGCTTGCTGAAGAAAATAAACTGAAACTGGACGATAAGATTTCAATCTATCTTCCTGCCGCGTCAGGATCGAGCGGCAATGGTGAAACCGCTACTGTCCGCAACCTCCTGAACATGACCAGCGGGATATTCGAATATTACGATAACAGCGCCTATCTGGCGGCCGTCGCCGCCAGGCAGCCGCGCGATGCCTGGACGGCGAACGAGATCATCACGAAATATGTGTATGGTCAGCCGGGGACATTCAGGCCGGGGCTGGAGTTCAAGTATACTAATACCAATTCTCTGTTGCTGGAAATGATTGTACGGCAAGTAACAAGTAGCACGCTCGCCGCCCAAATGCGGCGGATCATTTTCGACCCGCTGAAGATGGCTAATATCTTTATGGAGATGGCGGAGACGCGTTCCGGCGGATTCGGCGGGCTGCTGGTGCGTGGGTATGATACCGGCCAGACGCCACGCAAAGATATTACCGAGCAAAACGATGCGTTGGGGCTTGGCGACGGCGGTCTGATCTCTGACGCACCGGGGATTGCAAGATTTCTACGGGCACTGTTTAAAGACAAGACGATACTAAACGCCGATTCACTCACGCAGATGAAAACCATCGGCTTTACGGGGAAAGAGTATGGGCTCGGGCTTGAGGTGAAGCAATCGAGCACCTACGGGACCAGCTGGGGCCATAGCGGGAAATCAGCCGGATTTCAGTCTGAGATGCGCTATTACCCCGGCAGGGACCTGGCGTTGGTGATTCTGACCAATGAAGAGAACTCGGGTTCGGATATGATTGAGTTGATTCTGGCCGAGAGCCTGCGGCGACTGCTGTTGTGCCAGGAATGCCTGCCGCCGCGCGGCGGTTGGCGGGCGATCACGCGGTAAGGTAACGCGGTCGTGAATGGGAGCCGGGTGGTCCGAGTAATGATCACGGGGGCGCGACGCCCCGCTCCTCTCAATACAGATAGCGCTCGGCTGCGGCCACCAGGTCCTCACGGGCCGGCAGTTCGCTGGGTGAGAATGACACCAGCTGCATGACGAGCCGTTGCTCGCGGGCATTGTGCAATTCCTCAAAGTCGATCCGGCGGGCAGCGGGGTCGTGGGGGGTGCGCTCAATGTTCATCGGGTCAATGAAGAGGGTGAGTGGCTCGGACCAGAGCAGATGCTCGGCCTGTCCCAAGGACTCGGCGACGATCTCCAGATGGGTCTGCAAGACCTGGTCATCCCTCCCTAAGCTCGCCAACTGATCCGTGATCGAGTCCAATTCACTTTCCAGCGTCGCCGGATCAGGGTGCTCACCCTCGCTCGGATTAAAAGTCAAGCCCCCGCGCTTGAACGCCGCCAATTTGCCGCGCAGCAGGTCACGCTGGCGCGCGAGATCGGCGCGCTCGATGCGCACCTCGCCGATCCGGGTCAGCGCCAGAAATAGCAGATGGTCGAAGGCGCGGCGTTTCAGGTGACGGCGCGCCTCTTCTTCGCTGGCCCTGGGGTCCACCAGGTTATGATCGGTAAAGCAGACCGCTACCTGCGGCACCTCGCGGCGGATGATATCGCCCGTCAGGTCAATGCCAAAGACGGTCCGCTGGCCGCGTTCTGCCAGCACCAATGCCGTGATTCGCCCGGCGTCGCGGCCTTCCGGGCTCGCCAAATAATCGGTCAGTGAGCGATCCCGACTGAACTGGTCCAGCATATCAGCGGCGGAGGCGTACAGTGCGGCGAGCGCTGGAGCGGATGTGAACTCATGTTTGTCGGCCGACACCGGGGCGGGGATCCTGTCAACCAGCGAGATGACATGATCAATGGCGTGGATCACTGGTCCACGCAGGTGTTTACGGTAGCCCGGCAGGAGCCGGATGCGTGAGTCTGTGGTATCCACCGCGCGCTCGATGGCCGCCTCAATGAGCGACTCGGGATAGCGGCCATGGGTCTCCTCGCGACCGCCGAAGATGGATTGGAAGAGCTTCATGGTTTAGGGCTCCAGAGTCTGCAAATGCGCCCGGGCCTGCGCGGCGCTATCATATGATGAGGCGACAGAGGTCGCCGCGGGACTTCGGTGCAACCATCTATCGACCCTGAAAGCTCGATGCTACTATACCGCCCTTGGTTTTTCACGTCCTGGATGGTCCCCCTGGCCGACGCTACAGTTCCGGACCTGAAGGAAAGCCAATCGGGTCCATTGCCATGCTGTGTGGGTTCCCAGCGCCAGGGCTTCATCGGTAGCATGGTATCTTCCTCACGCGTAGCCATCGCGTGTAGGGTTCGGAAGGCTTGCCCACCGTACCAGCCGGCCGCGCTGCGGTTTGTTTCGCACCCTATTTGGCAACCCCCAGCTTGACGATTGCGTTACCGACATAAGAAATGCGCACAGGCAAGCCTTCCCCAATGGGGCCACCGTGAGAGGTGGTCGTGTTGAACCCGGCAACGACCACGTAGTCAGAGTATTCAAAGCAAACGTCTGATACGCAGAAGCGCTCCATGGCGTGACCGGTCAGTGGCATTGGTTTGAAGTTGGTGACAAGGCCTTCGACAATGCTTACCTGGTGGAGGCGCCGTGCCTGCGATAGCGATGAGTATGCGCCGTAAGTCGAGAAAAATGCACCGAGCGTCCACAGGACCGCGAACCCCAGAAAGAAGAAGGCAAATAGATTGCTCGCCGTGGGGTGCTTGCCCCACCCGCCGGGCAGTCGCTTGCGAGTCGCCACCAGCCAGGTGCCGGCAGCAACAAAGATCAACCCGAACGACACGAACCACCCGCTCTTGTATCCGGCGTCAGCAATGTCAAAGACGGTCCGATAGTCCATACGCGGTTGCCTTCTGAGGTTTCGTGGCCATGATCGTCGTTTCGGCCAAGAGAGGATAGATTGAGTCTCTACCATTATAGTCGCGCCGGGAGCGCGCTCCAATTCTCCCTCTCTCTAGGGTAGGGTGCGGAGAGAATGGCCAAGGCACCCGCAACGTTCATCTTTCGGGGCGGTGTCGGCGCCATGGCCGTTAGCCATTCGATCGGTTACTGGCGCCGGGTCTGGAGCCCAGGCAACCCGCGCATCCAGCCGCCACCACCGCCACCACCGCCAGTGCTGCCGTGACGCACACTGCGGTCCGGCGCGCGGGGCGCGGGGAAACCCAATCGCTCATTGATTCTTGATGATTTTCCGCTATCGCAGCCGGACCACAGCGAGTTCCACGCGGTCCCCCGGAATTTCACCTAAGGTGTCAGCACATCGGCGTCTTGTCGCGCTCGCCCGAGCAAAAGTCGCGCGTTGGAGAACAAAATGTGAAAAGTTAACAAAAACTTTACACTGATTTTCTTGCGACAATGCCCAAGCAGAGTATTCTGCGCGGCGACGAACACACACAAGGTGGGCGCCGGGGATGCGACGAACACCCGCGCCCCCTGACGCGTCACCTTGTTCGATCCTGCGTTGCCGCTGTTTTCGAAAGGCGGTGGTCGTCGCGGGCGGACATGAGCGCGACAAGAAACAAAATCTGGATGCGTTTTACGAGCAGCTTGGCCAGCGCGAACTTCGGCGCGGAACGGCTGCAAATTCCACGGATAGCCATAACGAATGAATTAATTGCTATGCCGAGGCAGCGCGATGGCCAAAGTTGACGACGCGAATACGTCACTGGAAATTTCTGACACCAGGGAGCGCCGTCGTCAACAACGGCTAAGGGTACAGGTGGCAGCGACACTGGTCTTGCCGGGCACGGATCAATCAATGTCCGCCCTGAATCAGGAGATCTCTTGGGGGGGGGCGGTTTTCACTGCCGCGCAACCGCTGCCGCCAGGAAGCGATTCGGTATTGGTCAATTTGCCATGGGTACGAGGTCAGTGCATTTCTATTAGCGCCGTTGTGCTGCGTACCGCGCTACTGCCAAATGATCAATATCTTATTGTTGTGCGCTTTTCCAGTCTCATGCCTGAAAGTCATTTGCGATTGGAAAAGCTGCTGCAAATACTCGGCGGGAAAGCGCACGCAACGGATCACAAGGATTCCACTGACCTGTTCCACGAGCTCGCAGTCACCGTCGGTAATCTCGAGGATTTTCGCCAGATTTTGGAGCAGATTGCCGCCGGACGATTCAATTTGCACGCGGTCAGTGGGTATGAAATAGATCAGAGTATTAGTCTTTCGGTTGAGGGTCCTGGTCATCTGCCTGAGCTACGGTTGCGGGCGCGCGTTATTGATATCAACAAAGCACCGGGCAAATATTTTGACGGGTCCGACCTGCACTGCGTGACACTGAAGTTTGAGCATCCCAGGGACGCCATCACGTCCTTGATCGATTCGCTATTGGGTCGCTTGCCGAAATCAAGTGGCGCGTTACGACGTCGTGCGTCACCGGTTGTTGGATCATCACGTACCGTTAAGAACACGGTGGCTCAACCTGGTCGATCACCCAGGTGAGACCCAGGGCATAGACTGACACACGGGCCCCGTTTATGCCTATTCGAGTTGATTTGCCGTGATGCTCGACCGCAATTACCGCGTCGGCCGATCAGAACGCTCGCTGGCCACGTCGCTGATCGGCATCACGCCCATCTTGCGGGCCGCCTCAATGTCGATCATCTGATATTGCAGATTGTCCGCGTCTTCAAACTTGTCGCCCGCCTCCGCAATTTCCCTGTCACCCTCCCGGACGGCCTCATCGAAGGTGCTGTCATCCAGCATGGTGGTCTCGATTCCGATCGTCTCATCACCGCCCTCATCCAGGTCCGCTGCCAGCAGCATGTGACCAGGCAGCGCCACCAGATAGACCTTGAGGCCGATCTTGCGCAGAATAGATGCCAGCAATACGCTGCCGTCCACACAATTGGCCTGTTTGCTCTTAAGTGCATCCCCCATGAGGCGCACGTGCTGGGTATGGATATGCTCCTCACCACTGGACGTAGTGGCGATATTGCTATACCGGAGACCGCGCTTCTGCAAAGCCTGCCAGATGGCCTTCACTTCATTGCGGACACCCCTTACATTTTTCTGGTATCCGGCAAAGCTCGTCACGATCTTCAGATCCAGTGCCTCACGCAGGATCTCGTCGATGAAGGGGTGGTTTTCATTGACGAAGGCCGCGAATGTCCAGGACATATCGGTGACCCCGTCCTCATCTTCAAAGCCGAACAAGACCTCGTTGATTGGCCGCAGCTGGGTCCGCAGTGACTCCTCACCGGCCGGTTTGTCATCCAGGAGCAGCTTAACCGTCAAGGTCTCCGGAACGGTCTGGTGCAGTGCCAGCAACTTGCCGTAGTCGTATTTCAGGACGGGCCACACGCTATAGGTTTCCCCACCCCTGGGTAAGGCGCCCACGAAACGCGAGGGCTGAATGTAATCCGGGCTCGATATCTCCACCACGATGGGGCAGTTGTCCCGGGGCGCCTTGACCTCAACGCCAACCATGCCCAGGGAATCGCCGAGCACTTGGGGGTCCGGCTTGCGGTCGAGGCGCAGGGTGGCAGTGGCAATCAAGAATGAGGAGTAGATGACATCATTCGTCTCGGTCACCACCTTCCACGCAGACTCGGGTCCTGGTGCTGCCTCCCCCTTCCCGGTTTCGGTCTTCCTATCATCGCGTTCCGGGGCGATGTCCCCCGGCGCTCGTCCGTCATTGTTCGCACCCCCTGTCTCGCCCTGGCTGGCCGAATTGACGAGTGCCGTGATCCGTTCGATGGAGAACTCACCGGCGGCCATCTTTCCGCCCGCAGTGTTCGACCTGCTCCCTACCCACGCCTCGCCGCCGTCCGGGGCTGGACCAGACTCCGCCAGTCCGACCATCGGCTTGAGGGAGCGGAAGATGCCCGCGACAGCATCCGCGACCCCCTTGCTCGCATCCGTGTTTACCAGGACAATCAGCAGGCCGTGTCGTGCGTGAGGCAGTGGGAAGACGATGGCCCGGATATCCAGCGCGGTGCCGTCGTCCTTGATCTTTCCCTTGGCGCGTAATTCCACGGCCGCCAAGCCGTTTGTCTCGATCTGCCGCGGGTTGGAATAGCGAACCCCAGTCGTTCCCCTGGCAATGATCTCTTTCACATCTCGAATGGCCTTCTCATCGGAGCCGGCTTCCCATACCATGGAGAAGGCCAAGGCCTCGTTGTCGGCGTCTTCGCTAGTCAGCAATCCTTCGTCCAGCTCGCTGGTCCATCCATCCGGGGCGGTGATGGTGATGAGCGGCTTGCCCTCCGGGGGGAGTGAAAACGTCTCCGCCCACAGCGCCGTGCTCAGGATCAATGCTATCAGCCCCGGGACGAGCCTCAGCCACTGTGTTGATTGTTTCATTGCGTGCCGAACTCCTGATGCATAGCCCAAGTCGTCAGTCATTCCCGGTGCCAGTGGCGGAGTACCGCGTACCGGGCGTTCGTGCAATTCGCAGTCCTCGGCGCGACTGGTGCGTCGCGAGCCCTCTTTGCTAGCCACCTGATCTCAGAATAGTATGCCGCTCGCCAGGACGTCAACCTGACGTCGAGCGAGCGGTGTCGCCAGCGCCGTTTGCGCAGCGCCATCAGCCGTCGTAATGGCAACGGCAGGCGATGATGATCAATTCGGTGTCGGTTGCACGGTAGACGAGGCGATAGGTGTCGTTCATGCGCCGCGACCAGTAGCCAGTTAGATTGCCGCGTAGGGGCTCGGGCTGGCCAATGACCTTTAGCCCATGATCTTGAGTCCACCGTCCACATACATCGTGCTGCCGGTCAAATGGCGGGCCTCGGGACTGGCCAGGAAGGCGCAGGTGTAGCCGACGTCCATGATGTCCACCAGGGTCCCGAGCGGTGCGCGCTGTGCCGTCTGAGCGAGCAGCGTATCGAAGTCCTTGAGTCCTGAGGCCGCCCGCGTCTTGACCGGCCCCGGTGAGATGGCGTGGACGCGGATACCCTGGCGTCCCAACTCGAAGGCCAGGTAGCGACAGGTGGATTCCAGGGCCGCCTTGATCGGTCCCATGACGTTGTAATTCGGCACGACCGCATTGGCGCCGTTGAAGGTCATGGCGAACATGGCGCCACCCTCGGTCATCAGCGGTGCCGCCAGGCGGGCCATGCGGATAAACGAGTGGCAGGAGATATCCATCGCCTGGGCGAAGCCGGCGGCAGAACAATTGAGCAGGCCGCCCTGCAAATCGGCCTTGGGGGCGAAGGCGATGGCGTGGACCAGGCAGTCAAGCCGGCCCCACTGTGCGGTGATGGTGGTGAACAGCTCCTCGAGTTGGCCGGGTTGACTGACATCGAGCGGCAGCAAGATTGGCGCGGCCAGTTCCTGCGCCAGCGGCTCGACATAGGGCTTGGCCTTCTCGTTCAGATAGGTGACTGCGACTTCCGCCCCCATCATATGAAACGCCTTGGCGCAGCCGTAGGCGATGGAGTGTTCGTTGGCGATGCCGACGACCAGGGCCTTCTTGCCCGTGAGCAGTGGGCGGGGGGATTCAATGGCCATGATGCAGCTCCTGAAGCGGTTGGTTTAAGGTGACTAGTACAGAGCAGCGTAAATCCCGCTACCATTTGAGAACCAGCGTGAACCGAAGAAATAGACAGGATTAACAGGATTTCGCAGGATTTACAGGATACGTCGTTACCGCGCGTCACAGCTAAAAATCCTGTTAATCTTGAGAAATCCTGTTAATCCTGTCCGCTTTCCTGGCGCTTGCTCAACGGCTGGAGTGGTACCGGGAATTCTATATTCGTAACACTAGACTTGGTCATCCGCCGCGATCCGGCGGCGGGCCTCCAGGACCTGGCGCACCACGGTGTCCATGGCCTGGCGGTCGGTCCAGGGGCTCATCACGAATGACTTCAGCGCGGCTATCGGGGCCTCGGCGTCGGCGGTGTGGCGATAGGCGTCGGTCCAGGACAGCAACACGCCCTCGCCCTTCATAGCCTGGGCATGGGTCCAATCGAAGACGCGGCGATTGTACGCGGTATGGCGCTGCAGTTCGGTGCGATAGGTCGGGTCGTTGGTCTCGCGCTCATAGGCCGCGGCCGCGTCGACGCCTTCGGGGTAGACCCGGAAGAGGGTCACCGGCCCCAGGTTGTAGTCGTTCAGTACGACCGCACAGTCGAGCGTTTCCAGGCGCTCCCGCAGGATCTCTGACATCTCCACGGTATGCCCCAGAATCACCCGGTAGCCTTCTTTACCCAACAGTTTCAGGTTGGCGAGCGCCGCGAGAGCCCCGGCGCCGGAGCGGGAGCATTCCAGGGTGAACAGGCCGGGACGGTAGTGGCCGAATTGATAGAGGTAGGGCATCTGTGCCTGATCGCGGCTGAGCAGGCCGAAATCGGCCCGGTGCCTGGTGAGGAACAGACTCGAGACATAGGGCGTATAGCCGGTCTTGTGGAAATCGATACCGACGCTGTCGGCCAGGTGCAACGGCGCAATCCGCTCCAGCGAGTCCTTGAGCGAGCGCAGCGTTCGGGTCTGAAAGCCCAGTGGGTTGAGTATGAAGTCATAGTCCCGGAAGACCAGCCAGGGCCAGCCGATCACCGCGTCGGCGTGCAGATGGGGAGCGAACGGCAGCCGGTATTCGGCCACCAAGCGGTCGCGCAGGGCGGCGATGGCAGCCAGATCATCAATGCCGAAGGCGTCGGTGGTGCCCATGGTCAGCACGATGGCCATGACCGTCTCGCCGCGGTCAAAGAGGTCGCGCAAGGTCGCTTCCAGATGGGGCAGCGAGATCTCATTGTGGGGCGTGGTGGGGACCGTGACCAGGTTGTTGCTGCCCAGCCCGAGCCAGCCGGTGACATTGAGCCGCGCATAATGCGATGAGTCCGACGCCAGCACCTTATAGTCGCGTCGGACACCCTCAGTCATGGCCCGGCCGCCGGTCAGCCGCTCCAGCGCGACCTTGAGCCCGTAGAGAATGGTGCCGGTGCCGCCGAAGGTGAAAACCCCGCCGGCCTGCGCAGGATTATAGCCCAAGAGGCTCGCGAGCATCGCCACTGCCTCGATCTCGGCCTCGGCGAAGCCCGCGGAATACTCGTCCCAGATCAGGTTAGGGTTGTAGAGCGCGGCGGCGATATAGGCGGTGATGCTGGGAATAGTCGGGGGTGGGATCACATTGGCTTGGGCATTAGGGTGGGCCCACACCGTCATCCCGCGGCAATAGTCGGCCAAGAGGGCGGTGATGGCCTCCACTGAGGTCATCGCCTCCGGCATGACCAGGTCGTGGTGTGCGCCATAATCGGCCTCGCGCGTGCGCCCAAGCATGGGGGCGGCGGATTTGAGCGCGTCGATCCGGTCGAGGAAGCCGGACACCGTGTGGACAAAATATCCGTCCATGATCGGATCGGACACGGGGCTCGGGAAATAAGTCTTCAGGATCTCCAGCAGGGCACTGTATGGTGGCGGTGCGGTGGTCATGGGCTTCAACCTTTGTTACTCGCGCGGAATAAAAAGAGCCGAGGGGACTATTAGGGGTGCTCCAATCGCAGAATATAGTCCCATTGGGTCGGTGTCACCGGCATGACCGAGAGTCGGTTGCCGCGGCGCACCAGCGGCAGATCGGCCAAGGGGCCTGCGGCGTGCGTCTTGATCTCACTCAGTGGGATGGGGTTGGCGAGGTGGCGGATATAGCGCACCTTCACCAAATACCAGCGGGGGTTCGCGGGGTCGCTCTTGGAATCGAAATAGTGTGCCTGCGGGTCGAACGCGGTGGCGTCCGGGTAGGGGCCGCTGGCGATCTGCGCCAGCCCCACCACCCCCGGTACGGCGCAGTTGGAGTGATAGAAGAGGACCGCGTCACCGATCCGCATCTGATCGCGCAGCATATTGCGCGCCTGGTAGTTGCGCACCCCGTCCCAGGGCTCCCCAGTGCTGCCGCGGGCCTTCAGGTCGTCGATGCTGAAGACGTCCGGTTCGGATTTAAAGAGCCAGTAGGCCATGGGTGCTCCGGTCGGTCTTGATAGGCGTGCCGCTGTTCATCGCGCAATTCATCTGCGGTAGCGCGCCGCATGGGCGGCTTGCCGGCGCGCCTCGATCGCATCGCCGATTTCGGCCGCCAGTGCCGGCGATTGGGTCAGGAGTTGACCAATCGTGTGGTGGTCGAACACCATGATCCGGAGGTCGTCGGTGGCAGTGATCCCGAGATGGTCGCTGGAGCCACCGGCGGTCACTTGATCGCCAAAGCACTCGCCGGGGCCGATATCCCCGATTGCAACCGGCTGGCCATTCGCATCGGTCGCCAGCAAGACCGCGCGGCCCTTCAGGATCAGCGCAAATCCTTGAAACTGGCAGTTGGGGGATTGTACGACCTCGCCTTGCGCGTAGTCGACGACGGCCGGCGGGGGCTCGCCACCGTCCCTGATCGCTGGTCTGAAACGGGCGTGCTCCCTTAGGTACTCGGCGGCGGTCGGCGGGCTTGCGCCAGGTCGTTCACCGGGCTGAAAGCTCGTGGAGGTCGGGTAGGGGATCGTGAGCCCCTCGCGCCGCACCAGATACCAGAGGCGCGTCAGCACGGTGTCCCGGACCACGGCCGATTCCTCCTGACAGGCGACGGAGAAGTTGAGCCGGTAGCCGATCGAGAAATCGGCATACTTGATCGTTCGGACCGTAGGCGGCGGGTCGGCCAGCACCCCGGGTGCGGCGGTGAGCAGCGCCAGCATGACTTCTTTGACCCGATTGGGGGGATCGTCGTAGCTGAAGCCGATGTCGATTTGCTCCGTGCGCAACGGGGTCGGCCGTGACAGATTGGTGAAGGCGCCTTTGTAAAGTGATACGTTGGGGATGATCTGGACTTCACGCGTCGGCGTCTGGAGGTGAACGGAGCGCCAGTTGATCTCGATGATCTTGCCCGTCACGCCCCCGGCGACGACCCAGTCGCCCAAGGTGATCGGCCGTTCCAACAGCAACATCAGGCCTGACACGATATTGCCCAGCGGCTCCTGTAATGCCAGACCGATGACGATGGAGCCCAACCCGAGCGCGGTCAGTGCGCCGGTGATCTCATGTCCCCAGACCCGCGAGTAGATGACCATTGCGCCCAGCGCGACCAATACTGTGCGCAGCAGGTCCAGGAAGAGTTTCGGTACCCGCTGACGCCAGGAGTCGGCACTGACGGCGCCCAGGACGACCACGTTGACGATGCCGAGCAGTGCATAGAGCAGAAATATCCAGAAGGCCGATTCGACGATCCGGACCACCGTGTTGTCCGGCGGCAGTTCAAGGACCTTGTCAACGAAAAGCAGCAATGCCAGGCTCGGTGCCACGAAATTGCGCACGGTGCCCAAGGTCCGGGCCAGCGGGTGGGCGGCCTTGCGGCATGCATCAATGCCCTCATTGAGCAGCAGCAGGACCAGCGGGAAGCCCAACGCCAGCCCGACCGCGGGCCAGAGATTGGCAATCGGCTCCTGGAAAAATTCATTCATCGCCGGATCTCCAGTGAATCCTTAATCCGTTACTTCCCATAAATCCAGCGGTGGCTTGCCTGGTTGTACCAACGCCGCGGGACCGCTGAACTTGAACTGCTCGCCCACCCGTTCGCGCATCGTCCCGGTGATGCGGATGGCGGCACGGTCGTCCTCGGCCAGTCTCTTGGCGATGGTGACCGTGTCGCCCCAGAGGTCATAGAGAAACTTGCGCCGGCCGACCACACCGCCTACGACCGGACCGGCATTGATGCCGATGGCGATGCTGAAATCAGTCCGGCGGTCGCGGTTGAACACGCCGACGATCCTGACCATCTCCTGCGCAAACATGATGATATGCCGGGCGTGGTCGGGTCTTGCAAAGGACAGTCCGCAGACTGCCAGATAAGACCCGCCAATGGTCTTGACCTTCTCGATTCCCGACTTCTCCGCCGCCTCGTCGAAGGCCTCGATCAGGTCACAGAGGGTCGCCAAGGCCTTGGTGTCGCCGTCTTGCTCGCCAAATGCCTCCAGTCCGATGATCTTGGCAAAGAGCACGGAGACATCGGCGAATTGGTGGCTGGCCTTCTCATCGCCTTGCCGCCATTGTGCCACGGCCGAAGCCGGCAGAATGTTCAGGAGCAACTCCTGATTTTCGCGCACCTGTTGCTCCAGCCGGTCCGTCTGCTTCTTGATGTTCTCCGACATGTCGTTGAAGACCCGGCCGAGTTCGCCAAACTCGTCGTTTGAGTGCAGGTTCACCCGCACCCCGGCTTCGCCCGCGCTCAAGCGCTGCGCGCCCTCGGTCAGCAGGCGCAACGGCCGGGTCAGTACATAGGAAGAAAACAGCGCAAGTAAGGTCACGGCCAATGCCATGCCGGTGGCCACGACCAGTACGGTCCGGCCGAAGGCACGAATCGGACCCTGGGCCTCCTGCTCGTCGATTTCCGCGATGACGGCCCAGCGCAGCGTATCCAGATCCAATGGGCCGTAGGCGCTCAGTACGCGCGTCCCACGGTAACCGGTGACGGTGTGAATTCCCGAATGCCCGCGCAGCGCCTCATCGACGCTCGCCGTCTCCACGGGCAGGACGCAGATCGGATTACCCTGCTGCTGGAGTTTGTCAACGATGCGACCGGGGACACCGGTCTGGCGCAGGGTCTGCAAGAACCCCTGGGGGTCTTCATGCATGAAGCGTGACTCGCTTCTGATGGTCTTGTCGCTCCCGACCAGGTAGACCTCTCCGGTCTTTCCCAGCCCTTCCTCCCGCCAGGCGTAGCCCCCGGTCAGGACCTTGTTGAAGTCGTTGATGGGAAATTGTAGGACCAGTATCCCGAGCAGCTCAGCACCACTGAAGATGGGGCTCATCACAAAGGCCTCAGGGGCACCAAGATTGGGCCGCCAAGGTTCGTAGCCGGCGATTCTGAAGTCGTCGCGATTCTTCGTGTCCATGATCGAGCGAACCTTGTTCCCCAGCTTGGTATTGGCATAGGGACCGGTCTCCAGGTTGGAGCCGAGCTCGGTGGTCTTTTGATAGCTGTAGACGATGTCGAGCGTCTTGGCGTCCACCAGCTGCAAATCCTCGAAGCCGAAGATCTCGGCGGCCCGGGCAAAGATCTTGTGATGCTGGGCGTGGGCAATCCCATAGGGGGTGGTGTCGCTCGGGGTTTCGATCAGGTTCTGTCGCTTGCCGTAGGGATGCGGATTGGCAACGATGTAATGGGACTGGAGATAGCGCGCGGCCGCTCGGGTGGGCAGATATTGCTCGAGGATCGGCGTGCCCTCCACGCGCTCGTCCAGCTTGGGCAAGAAGTCATGGAGATAAAAGTCATCGAGCTGCTGCGACTCGGTCGCGCTCAAGGTGGTGTTGTCGAGTTGCCGGTAGGCATCGCGCAGCTCGCGCATGCCGTCGATCGTGGACTGTCGGCCGGCGAGCAGGATCACCTCTTGGCGCAGCGATGCGATCATCATTTTCAGCGTCGTGGTCTTCGCGACCCGCACGCCCGTGAGCTCGTTTTGCACGGATTGGATCAGCGCCGGCCTGGCCGAGCTGTAGCCGATCCACGCCATGACCCCGATCGAAGTGAGACTGACTGCCAAGAGCAGCAGGATCATCTTGGACTGAATGCTTAATCGGTTGAAGCCAAACATCGCTCTTTCAATCGCTGTGGACAAAAAAGACACATCGCTCCTCGGCTGGGCGCTCAGCCCCAGTTCGGTCCCAGGCCGGCCGCCAAGTGCTGAAAATTGGCCAGCCGCTGCGGCGCGATCTGCCCTGCCTCGACGCCCAAGCGGATGGCGCAGTCGGGTTCCCGGTCGTGCCGGCAGTCGGTGAAGCGGCAGTCTCCCAGATGGGGTCCGA
Organism: uncultured Thiodictyon sp.; assembly: GCA_903837595.1. Classification (GTDB taxonomy): domain Bacteria; phylum Pseudomonadota; class Gammaproteobacteria; order Chromatiales; family Chromatiaceae; genus Thiodictyon. Next base: position 29,172 of record CAILVI010000346.1, on the reverse strand, counting down.
ACTCCCGGAAACCGCGTTGCAGGGTCTCCCGGTCGATGGCGCCCAGACGGAAGCTGCGTACCCCAGGGGAATCGATCAGCGAGCCGCCGCCGATGAGGCGGTAGCAGGTGGCGGTGGAGGTGGTGTGGCGGCCGAGCCCGGTGGCGCGCGACAGGCGCCCGATCTGGACCTCCTGGTCAGGGAGCAGGGTGTTGACCAGGGAAGATTTTCCGACCCCGGACTGGCCGACCAGGATGCTGGTTTGATTGGCCAGGGCGGCGATCAGTGGGACCAGGGTCTCCGGGCGGTGCAGGCTGGTCCAGAGGGTGGGGTAACCGATCGCCGGGTAGTGGGCGAAGCGCGCCCGGAAGGCCGCCTCCGCCGCTGCGTCGAGTAGGTCCATCTTGTTGGCGACGATCAGCGCCTGGACGCCGATCAACTCCGCCGCCGCCAGATATTGGTCGACCAGATAGCCGCTGGGGTCCGGCTCGGGGGCGATCAGGACCACCAGACGGGTGAGGTTGGCGGCGAGCGGCTTGTCCCGCCCGCTGTAGTCGGGGCGACTCAAGACCATGGTGCGGGGCTGGATGGCGGTGACCACCCCTTGGCCGTCGGCCGTGGCCTGCCAGACCACCTGGTCTCCGCACACCGGGTGTCCGATGTGGCGGCGCGCCAGGCAATGATGGACTTGGCCCTGCGGGTCCTCCACCGCCAGGTTGGCCCCGTGGCGCACCACGACCTGGCCGGCCTGGGGCCCCAAGGCGTCAGGCTCTTCCTCATCGAGCGCCGCGAGCGCGTTCTCCGCCCGCTCGGCCAGCCGTTGGCGGCGGCGCTCCTGGATGGTCTGGATGCGCTCGATCTGACGTTCGGACAGGCGGCGCCTGGTCATCTGCGGTCAGGGCCGGAAGCGGTAGAAGTGGTCGTTGAGGTAGGTCGTCACCGCTGCGATTTCCTCAGTGCAAGGTGGCGGATGCGTGCGATCATAGTGCGTTTCCTGTCGGTTGTGTGATGGCATTGTAGTGACTGACCGGGCGCGGTGCACGGCCACAGACTGGTAGACTGCGGCCATTCTCATGACTTGACGCCCACCCTGCGGAAACCGGCAATGCCCACGAGCGAACAAAACCTGATCTGGCTGGACCTGGAGATGACCGGCCTCGACCCCTTCACCGACCACATCCTGGAGATCGCCACCGTGGTGACCGACCAGGAGCTGAACATCCTGGCGGAGGGCCCGGTGATCGCTGTCCACCAGGACGCGGCGGTCCTGGCGGGGATGGACGAGTGGAACCGTACCCATCACGGGGCCTCGGGGCTCATCGAGCGGGTGTGCGCCTCGGACACGGACGCGGCGGCTGCCGAGGCCGCGACCCTGGCCTTCCTGGCGCAGTGGGTCCCGGCCGGGGCCTCGCCCCTGTGCGGCAACAGCATCTGCCAGGACCGGCGCTTTCTCGCCCGCTTTATGCCCGGGCTGGATGCCTACTGCCACTATCGCAACCTGGATGTGAGCACGCTCAAGATCCTGGCGCTGCGCTGGGCGCCAAAGGTCGCTGCGAGCTTCAAGAAAGCCGGCAAGCACCAGGCGCTCGACGACATCCGCGAGTCTATCGGTGAACTGCGCCATTACCGGGAACACCTGCTGCGGGTCTAAGCCGTGCCCATAACATGGGATTCGTCGTTTTTCTCTTCCCGATCGAGGCTGGTTCTGATCCAAAGCCGGTCGGTGATCGCACGCTTATCGACAGCAACAATGACAGCTATGACAGCTATCACTGACGATTCACAAGACCAGCACCAACACCGGGAACGGGTCCGCGCGGGTATCCGCCGCGGCGCCGAATTGAGCATCGCCTACCTGCTCATGAATATCCTGGCCGCAACCATTGCCAGCTATGGACTTTTTGCCAACAGTCCGGCGGTGATCATCGGCGCCATGATCATCGCCATGCTGCTCGGACCCATCACCGGCATCTCGTTGGCGCTGGTCGACAGCGACATGAAATTGCTGCTGCGCGGTCTGGGGACGCTCGTTGCCGGCGCCTTGGTGGTGATGGCGACGGGCCTGATCATCGGTACTATCCATTCGGATGTTCCGGTCTCCCAGGAGATCATGGCCCGCACCGCGCCTAACCTGGCGGACTTGGTGGTGGCGTTGGCAGGAGGCGCGGCCGGCGCCTACGCGACCGTCTCACCCCGGTTGAGTGTTGCGCTCGTCGGCGTCGCCATCGCCACGGCCTTGGTGCCACCCCTGGCCGCGGCGTCGATCCTGTTGGCCCGGGGAGAGGTCGATGCGGCCTCCGGCGCCTTTCTGCTGACATTCACCAATATCGTCGCCATCCAGTTCGCCTCCTCGGTCGTATTCTGGTCTGCGGGTTTTCGACGAGTCAGCAGGACCAAGGGCATTTCCTTCCTGGTATTTTTCAAGAGTAATGCCGTGAGCATCCTGATCCTGGGCGTGCTGGCCGTGGTATTGACCGATAGTCTGCATGAGGCTCTGACCCGGCGTATCTATGAGTCGGGCGTTCAATCGACCCTGCAACGGGAATTCGATAATTCCCCGGGCAGCCATTTAGTGGAGGTGCGATTCGATGAGGCGGAGCGTGGGCGCAGCATCATACGCGCGGTGGTCCGTGGCCCGAGCCCGCCGTCTGCGGCACAGGTGGCGGCCATGGAGGCGACCTTGCCCGCCCATCCCGGTCGCAGACCCGTGGAACTTCGGGTACGCTTTGTCCCGACCACGATCATCAACCGGGATGGGGTGTTGCTGGAGGATGCCGCGTTTCACGGCGGCGAGTAACTAGAACATCATTGGTGCGCTGCGATGCGCTTGGCTGGATGCGCCTGACCCTCGAATACCGTGCCCCAAACCTTGATGCCACGCAGGCCTTTCACGCCCACTTCATAGGGGTCTTTGTCGAGTACGGCAAAGTCGGCCAGCTTGCCGGCTTCGATACTGCCCAGTTCGGTTTCCATGCCGATCAAGTAGGCGGCGTCGATGGTGATGGCGCGAATGGCCTGATCCAGTGTCAGCCGCTCGTCGGGGGAAAACACCTTTCCTGACATTGTTTTCCGCGAGGCGGCGGTCCAGGCCAGGAACAGCGGCTCGGCGGGCGCCATCGGGAAGTCGGAGTGCAGCCCGACCGGCACATTGCGCCTCACCAGACCGCCCAGTGGCGCAATGCGGGCGGCGCGATCGGTGCCCAGTCCGTTGGCTGCGTAGCGGTCGCCCAGGTCATAGAGATAGAAGGGGTTGGCCGAGACCCGGGCGCCCAGCTTGGCAATCCGGCGCGAGGTGCCGTCGTCAGCGTAACCGTAGTGTTCGATGGTGAAGCGGTGATCGGCGCGTGGCTTCGCGTCCAGCAACGCTTGCAGGGTGTCCAGCACCATCTTGGCACCACCGTCGCCATTGGTGTGGACATGGATCTGGTAACCCGCATCCCAGTAGCTGCGGGCGAATTCCGCGAACGGACCGGGTTGGCTGATCCACTCCCCGTGATGGCCGTCGATATAGCCCGGATCGCCGATCTGCATGGCCTGCGAGAACATGGCTCCATCGGCAAACAGCTTGATGCCATTGTTGAAGACCAGGTGGCGGGTGTTCTGGGCCTTCAGCTGGCCGACCAAGTTCATCGCCGCCTCAGGGCCCTTCAAGGCGGTGGCCAGCTTCATCACGTCGGGAGTCAGGCGCACCCGCACCGGCGAGTCGGGCGTGTCAAAATTGCGCTTGAGCGACGCCATTTCCAAATCGTAGTTGGTGCCGCCCGTGTTCATGTCGGCGACCGTCGTGACCCCATTGTAGGTCAGGTAGTCGCGCGTCTTCAGATAGCCCGGATCGGCGGCCGCGGGGTCGAGCAGGATGCCGGCCATATAGGGGAGGGCCACGCTGAACATGCCGTCCTCCCAGAAGTGGTTTGTCTTCCAATCGATCTGCGGGTGATCCTTGTACTTGTCCGGGTCCAGTCCCTTGGCCTTCAGAAAAGCCAGCATCGGGGTATTGATGTAGATCTCGTGCATGGAACGCTGCAGCACGAGGATGGGCACCTCCTTGGAGATGCTGTCCAGCACCTCGCCTGAGAGCTCACCATGCGAGTCGGCGCTGAAACCCCAGGTCATGAAGATCGGGGCGTCTTTCTGACGGGCGGCAAACGCGGTCTTGAGCGCCTTCAGGTAGGCCTCCTGCCCAAGGGTAGCCGGTGTCCTCTGGCCCATCACGTTCCAGGGCTCCGGGGTGATCCAGACGGTCTGGAAGGCGATCGCGCCCAGGAGGGGGTGCAAATGCGGGTCGATCAGGCCAGGCAGCAGCACCTTGTCCTTGAATTGGGTGTCGATGCGGTGCGGGTTTGCCTTCAACCAGGGCTGCAGATCGGCGAGCGAGCCCACGCTCAGAATCTCCTGGCCCCGGATCGCCACGGCAGTCGCGGTCGGGCGTGTGGGGTCCATCGTGACGATCTTCTTTGCAATGAAGACGGTGATCGCGCCAGGCTGCTCTTGCGCTGTGGCTTGGGTCGCCACCGCCAAGGCAAGCAATGCGCCGATAACCACGCTCTTTGTCAGCTTCAAGGATCGTTTCATGATTGGCGCCTATTGAGATTTACCCAGTCATTTGGAGCCGGATTGAGTCTTGTTGATGAACTCTACGATCAAGCGCCTGAGGTCGTCGCCACGCTCATTCAACATATTGTGGCCGCATCCCGGCATACCAACGAGCCAAGTCTTTGGCCGATTCTTTGCAATAACCAGCGCACTTTCAGGCACTGCAACGCGGTCAAGCAAGCAGGTAAGAACCAACATGGGTGCTGTGCCACCCTTTGCCCACTGATCCTTAGGGGTTGCGTCACTGGATCTTGCTAGCGCCGCCGCAAGCGCAGGAAATTCACCCTGGTCAAGGTCCAATTTGGCCAGGTATTCATTGCCCGGCGCGTACATCAATTGCCCCTGCAATCTCATTGCGAGAAGTCTTCCGTTGTCTGAGAGCTGACGGTCGCGCCCGCAGGAAGCGGACGTTGCGTCTCCGCCTCCCAGAGGTGTTTCTGGACGGCGGAGCCGGCGTCGCTGCCAGCGGTCATTCCTCGTGATCGTGAGTATGAATCACGCCGGCGCGGCCAAGCGCCCGGCTTGCGACCAGAAAACAAGCGTTCGATTCGGCGCAGCTCGCAACCGATCCCACCGTTGCCGGCGCGGCCTCGCGGCGGTAAACCGTCTTGCCTTCCTTGATGGTTTCGATCACCTTGATGTCGGCGATCTTCATCGGGTCTATGGTGAGCGGATTCCCATCGAGCACCGCGAAGTCCGCGAGCTTGCCAACCTCAAGGGAACCCTTCGACTTTTCCTCGAAATGTTGATACGCCGACCAGAGGGTATGCGCCTTCAACGCCACCAGCGGCGACGTGCGATGTTCCGGCCCCAGCACCTGGCCGCTACGCGTCACGCGGGTGACCGTGGCTGAGAGCACGCGCATCGGATCCGGCATCGCCACCGGTGCGTCGTGGTGCGAGGTGAAAATTATGCCCCGCGCGATGGCCCAGCCGGTCGGTGAGATGTTGACCGCACGCTCAGGGCCGAGCACCGAGTCGCGATGCCAGTCGCCCCAGTAGTAGGTGTGCATCGGAAAGAAGGATGGAATAATGCCCAGCGCCTTGAACGCCTCGACCTGATCCAGGCGTGCCGTTTGAGCATGGATGGCGACCGGGCGACGATCAGCCATGCCGTATCGTTGTTCGGCGGCACGCACGGCGCTGATGTATTGATCGATGGCCGCATCGCCATTCACATGCGCCAGAACTTGCCAGTTGTTCTTGAACGCTTGATCAACGAAGCCGTTAACCTGGTCGTCACTGAATGCCGAGTAGCCTTGATAGTCCGGCTTCTGTCCGGCCGGGACTTTGTAATAAGGCTGGGTCAGCCATGCCGTCTTGCCCTGCGGCGAACCGTCGAGCGTGAGCTTGATACCACCGAGTCGGAAGTGCCCTGAGTAGGTGCGTGACAGCCAGGGCGCCTTCATTGCCTCGACGCCCACGGTAATGTCTGGATAGGCCACTACATCAATGTCCAGTTTTCCACTGTTGGCCACCGCTTCCATCGTGGCGACCGAGTCGAGCGAGCCTTTGCCTTCCTGTGCCGTGGTATAGCCGAAACTCTTGTAGAGATGGACGCCGGATGCGAATAGTGCCTGGTTGGCATCAGGGCTGAGTTTGCTCATCAGGCCGAAGAGCTGCGCAAAAAAGGCATTTTCTTCAAGTACGCCGTCAGGGTCCTGGCTGCCTTCCCGACGCCGAATGACTCCGCCGGGAGGATTTTCCGTGCCTGCGTTGAGACCAAGGATCTCCAGGGCTTTGCTGTTCATCGCCCCCAGATGACCGGACTGGTGCACGATCACCACTGGCAACTCGGTCGATACCTGGTCCAGATCGTCCCGCGTTGGGTGACGCTGCTCCTTGAGTTGTGCATCGTCATAGCCAAAACCAACAATCCAGCCATATTGGCCGGTGAGTTTCTGGTTCTGCTGGGCCCACGACTTGAGCGCTGACTGCAATTCGGCGATGTCATTCACCCCACCGTCCGGGCGCGGCAAAAGATTGGCAGAGATCGCCTGAATGCCGGTATTGAACACATGGCCATGCGGGTCGATGAAACCGGGCACCAGCGTGTTGCCTCCCAAGTCGACGACCTGAGTGCTCGCACCCTTACACTGCATGACTTCGTCGCGATACCCGACTGCGAGAATAAGGCCGTCCTTGACTGCAATTGCTTCCGCCTGCGGCTGAAGCTCGTTGACGGTGATAATGTCCCCGCCGGAGTAGATCGTGTCGGCGACTTCCTGGGCGAGGAGGGGCGGCGCCCCGAATAGGCTGCCGACAAAAAAGGTGGCGGCGATGGATGTGCGCTGCATCAAGTTTGCTCCAATGTCGCCGTCCCGGGCACATGCCGAGATTGGCCAGGCCAACACCTCAGTGCCCCCGCGAAAAAAGTGGTATAAGAAATCCAACCGCACGGCGGTCACGGCGGTTGGTGTCAGGGGAAACCTAGCATCGAAGGACGGGGCTGTGCAAGGGCAAAGTACGCACCGACGGTGGCCGACTGACGGTGGCCGACCGGGGGAGACGTCTAGCACAAAAACGACACGGCCCACTCTGGACGCGCTTAGCCTTGGTGTGAGCTATCCGGGCTGGCGCGTCCGGGTGCACCCCGCCAAGTGCGCTTTCAGCAAGTCAGGCGCGGGTCGGTATATCATGACGGGCCCGATTCGCCGCAGGATACCCCAGTGCAGGCATTGATCCGCTTCTTTGTCGAACTCTGCCTGCTGCGCCGGGCGCCTCAGGACCTGCCCGCTGCCGACATCCTGTTCTGGATCGGGCTGGCTGCCAACCTCGTCGTCGGGGTGCCGGTGGGCCTGGCGTTCGGACTGGGCTTCGGGTCCAGTCTGGCCCAGGGGATCGCCGAGCTGGCCTTTCAGCTGGGGTTGCTCTTCGCCGCGCTGAAGATCGCCGGACACCTGGGGCGCTTCACCCAGAGCGCGACGGCCCTGCTCGGCAGCGGCGCCGTGCTCGGTCTGCTCGCCTGGGGGCCCATCGTCTTGAGCCGCGCCGACGGCGTGGAGTCCGATGCCGCCGCCCTGAATGCCTTTATGCTGTTCGCATTGTATGTCTGGAATCTGGTGGTCATCGGGCACATCCTGCGTCATACCTTCGGCGTCACCCTGGCCCAGGGCGTGGTCGTGGCCTTGTTGGTCATGGAGTTGATCGCGGCCATGGTCGGCGCCGGCTGAGGCCGCGGCGGGCGGCAGAAGTCCATTCATCTACTCACTCCGGATTCATCCTCACCAGGTCCACATGCATCTGCACATCCTCGGAATTTGCGGCACCTTCATGGGCGGGATCGCGCAACTCGCGCGCGCCCTGGGCCATCGCGTCACCGGCTCCGATGCCCAGGTCTATCCGCCCATGAGCACCCAGCTCGCGGCCGCGGGTATCACCCTCATGGAGGGCTATGACGCGGCGCACCTGGACCCAGCCCCGGACGTGGTGGTGGTCGGCAACACCATGCGCCGCGGCACCCCCGCGGTTGAATACATGCTCGATCATGGGCTGCCCTATTGCTCCGGACCCGAGTGGCTCAAGGCCAATCTGCTGCCGGGCCGTTGGGTGCTGGCCGTGGCCGGTACCCACGGCAAGACCACCACCGCCAGCATGCTCGCCTGGGTGCTGGCCGACGCCGGGCTCGACCCCGGTTTCCTGATCGGCGGTGTGCCGCTGGACTTTGGGGTCTCGGCGCGGCTGGGCTCCGCCCCGTTCTTTGTCGTGGAGGCGGACGAGTACGACACCGCCTTTTTCGACAAGCGCTCCAAGTTCGTCCATTACGGCCCGCGTACCCTGATCCTGAACAACCTGGAGTTTGACCACGCCGACATCTTTGACGACCTGGCCCAGATCCAGCGCCAGTTCCACCACCTGGTGCGCACCGTGCCCGGCAGCGGGCTGATCATCCATCCGGCGGCCGATCCCGCCCTGGATCAGGTCCTGGCGATGGGTTGCTGGACGCCGCGGGAGGTCTTCGGGGTTGCGGCTGCCGCGGCCTCTGCGGGCTGGAACGCGCGGCTCACGCAACCGGATGGCTCCCGCTTCGAGGTCCTGCTCGACGGCATCCCGCAAGGCGATGTCCACTGGGGCCAGACCGGCCTGCACAACGTCAACAACGCGCTTGCGGTGCTCGCCGCCGCCCGCCATGCCGGTGTCCCGGTCGCCGTTGGCATCGAGGCGCTGTCTCGCTTCAAGGGGGTCAAGCGCCGCATGGAACTGCGCGGCGAGGCACAAGGCGTGCGGGTCTATGATGATTTTGCCCACCACCCCACGGCCATCGCCACGACGCTTCAGGGGTTACGCCGCCAGGTGGGTCCCGCCCGCATCCTGGCCGTCCTGGAGCCGCGTTCCAACACCATGCGCCTTGGCATCCACAACGCCGAGCTGGCTGCTTCGCTGGCGGACGCCGATCTGATCTATGTCCATGCTCCACCGGATTTGGGATGGGACGCGGCAGCGGTCTTCGCCGGACTGGGTGAGCGGGCAGCCGTCTTCGATTCGGTGGATGGCATTGTCGCGCGGGTGGCGGCCGCGGCCGTTCCGGGCGATCAGGTGCTGGTCATGAGCAATGGCGGGTTTGGGGGGATTCATCAGAAGCTATTGGATGCCATCAAGGTGTCGGCGGTTCACTGCGCTTGAAGCGGTGACGACGAACCGCATCCTCAGGCAATCATCGCGCGGCAACGGCAAACAACATCATGTCCAGGTTCACTCATTTGACGATTAAGCGCTTCCGGCGCCTCATCGACCTAGACGTCGAGTTGCGTCCATTGACGGTCCTGCTCGGCGTCAACGGCGTCGGGAAGTCCTCGGTCCTGGATGGGATTTCGCTCCTGTCGTCTTCCGCTTCCGGCAGGCTTAGGGAGCGACTCGGCGAGATGGGCGGCCTTGCAACCGTGACGACGATCGATCGCGCCAAGCACCTTGTGCTCGGAACTCGAATGGAGCAGGACGCCAGTACCGTGCTGGATTATTCGTTGGCGCTTCAGCCGACTGGAACCGCCTACATCATCGAAAAAGAGCGCCTTTACCAAGAGGAACCGGACGGACTGGTTTCCTCCATATATAACTAATGCGTGCCGCATTCCCAACCTTTGAAGGATTAAACTTCCCGCCGGTCGCTGCCGGAACCCTGGCGATGACGTGGCGTGATCGCGCCTTCAGCCGCCCACTCTACACCCACCAACTCTCCGAAGGGACGTTGCGCTTCCTGTGGCTGGCCACCTTGCTGCAAAGCCCTGGTCTGCCAGCGATCTGCATGATCGGCGAGCCGGAGGTCAGCCTGCACCCGGAGATGCTCAGTCTGCTGGCCGACCTGCTGCGTGAGGCGTCGCAGCGCGCCCCGGTGGTGGTTGCCACCCATTCGGACCGGCTCGTTCGCTTCCTCAAACCCGAAGAGCTTCTCATCATCGACATGGCAGAGGATGGAGCCGCGTCCGCCACCTGGGCAGACAGCCTTGACCTTGATGCCTGGCTGGACGAGTACACTTTGGATCAACTCTGGCGGATGGGAAAGATGGGGGGCGTTGATGCGCATCGCATTCATCGTTGAAGCCTGATGAGCGCTATTCAAGCCTGCCCGGAACTCAAGGCGCTGGTCAATACTATCCTACAACTTTGCGGAGGGGAGACGATTGCCTGAACACTGGCCCCAGACCATCACCGTCGCCATCACCGGCGCCTCGGGGTCCCAATACGGACTGCGTCTGCTGGAGTGCCTGGTGCGCGCGGGAAGCCGGGTCTATCTGCTGGTCTCCCAGGCCGGTCAGATGGTCTTGCAGATGGAGGCCGGGCTCAGCGTACCCACCCGTCCGCGCGAGGCCGAGGCCTTTTTCACCGACCGCTTCAGTGCCCAACCCGGTCAGCTGCGCGTCTTCGGCCGCCAGGAGTGGACCGCCCCGGTGGCCAGCGGCAGCAACCCGCCGGACGCCATGGTCGTCTGCCCCTGCACCACCGGGACCCTGGCGAAGATCGCCGTCGGGCTCTCCACCGACCTGATCGACCGTGCGGCGGATGTCACCATCAAGGAGGGGCGCAAGCTCATCCTGGTCGTGCGCGAGACGCCGTTCTCGGTCATCCATCTGGAGAATATGCTCAAGCTCGCCCGCGCCGGTGCCGTCATCATGCCCGCCAACCCGGGCTTCTATTTCAATCCCACCGGCATCGAGGAGATCATCGACTTCATGGTCGCCCGCGTGCTGGACCACCTCCAGATAGATCACCAACTCGGGCAGCGCTGGGGCGAGGAGCCAGGTTGAGCCGGCGCCGACGATGAGTTTCGCTGCGCTCGGCATCCTACGAGAAATCACCCAGCGGGCAATCTCTCCAGTCGCTTGAGCCAGACCGCCAACCCCTGGGCATTGAGTTCGGTGTCGAGTGCGAGCAGCTCGGTGATGCGCCCGTGGTCCATGTCAACGCCGTGGTCGCGGGCGGCTCCGACCAGGTGGCGGGAGACGGCGTCCTTGAGCCGCGCCGCGCGTCCGGCATCGTCGTGCCCCTGCTCGGCCAGGGCAATCGCGGCCATGGCGCGGATGCTCTCACGCAGCCCGTCCACCAGGCGCTGCGGCGCGTCCACCCGGCCGTAGTGGGTCAGGTACATGGCCTGGGGTTCCAGGGCCATGAGCTTATCCAGGGTGGTGAGCCAGGTGTCCGGGTCGAAGGCGACCGGGGTGGTGGGGGCATAGAGCCAGGGGGCGTCGGCCCGGTCGAACTCACGGTAGGAGATGCCGAAGGTATCGCCGGTGAAGCAGCCGCGGGTCTGGGCGTCGTAGATGCAGCCGTGGTGGTTGGCGTGACCGGGGGTGTCGAGAAAAGTCAGGGTGCGCCCGCCCAGATCGAATGTCTGGCCGTCGGCGGCGGCGATGACGCGCTCGGCGGGCACCGGAATCAGGTGCTTGTAGTCCGCCACGAAGGCCTGCGCACCGTAGACCGCGCTGGCCCCCGCGATCAGGCGCGCCGGGTCGATCAGGTGGGGCGCCCCTTTGGGGTGGACGACCAACTGCGCCCGGGGACAGGCGGCCATCAGGTCCCCTGAGCCCCCGGCGTGGTCCAGGTGGACATGAGTCGGGATCACATAGTCGACATGGTCTGGCGAGAGTCCCAACGCCTTGATGAATTCAAGCAGGTGCGGTGCCGTGTAGGCGGTGCCGGTGTCCACGAACGCCAGTCGGTCGTGCGAGCGCACCAGATAGCAGGCGGCGAGCCCGTGGCGATAGAGTCCGGTCTCGATGCGGAAGACCTGGTCGGCGACCTCCAGGGTGGTGGGCGAAGGCATGGCGGGCTCCAAGGGGTTGGTGGTGGGGCGAGCCCCGCCATTCTAAGACCAATGGGGGTTCCTGCGCCTCGGGTGGCGGTGATCCGATCCGTCGCCTCAGGCTTGGGGATCGCTTCCGGCCGGCGGATCGAAGGCGTAGCCCAGCATCTCGATATCCCGCTGGAAGTGGCGGGCGATGAGTTCCGCGGTGTCGGTGGTGTAGTAGCTGCGGTAGTCCTTGGCGCGGTCGGTTGCCTGGCGGGTGTGGGGGAGCGCCGGGGTGGGGATGCCGATCCGGGCGCAGGCGGTGGCGAAGTCGGCATGCAGCCGCTCGTAGCGTCCGATGAAGTCCACCACCAGGTTGCCGTGCAAGTCGATCAGATAATCGGTCTGCAACTCGATGGAGGTGTCCACGTGGTACTGGTAAGGGCGCTGCGGGTCCAGTTTCCATCGCAGAAAGCCCTCGAAGTCGGTGTGGCCGCCCAAAAACTGGGGTCGCTCCCGCCGAATGTGGTGGAAGGAACTCACCTGCAAGTCCCATGGGTTTCGCACGAAGCCGAACTTGTAGAGCTGATCAAAAAACTCTTTTGGCAGCAGTTCCTTGGCTGCCACTATCTTGGAGTGGCGGGGGAATTTGGTGCCGGTGCGGTGACCGCTCAGGTGGCTGAGGCGGCTGCACAGGTACATGGACCAGGACCAGGGATCGGTCCAGCGCAGCCGCTCCAGGGCGGCGCGTACGCTGGTCCCCCCGGTCTTGGCGATATGGACGTAGAGGAAGCGGTGTTTGATGGAGAGCAGCATAGGTGGGATTTTACCGTGAAAGTCGCGCCGGGAGCGCGCTCCAATCCTCCCTCCCCCTCTGGGGGAGGGCGGGGTGGGGGAACGGCCAAGGCGCCCGCCACTTTCATCGTCCGGGTTGGCGCGGGCGCCATGGCCGTTATCCGAGTCTCAGTCCTGATACTGTTGCCGGATGGCCAATACCTCCGGAACGATGTCCAGAAACAGTGGCACCAGGTTAGGGTCGAAATGACTGCCGGTGCCCGCCCGGATCTGATCCAGTGCCTGCTCGCACGGCCAGGCCTCCTTGTAGGGGCGACGGCTCGTGAGTGCATCGAAGACGTCGGCAATAGCCACAACCCGTGCTTGCAGCGGGATATTCTGGCCACGCAGCCCCTTCGGGTAGCCGCTGCCATCCCATTTTTCGTGGTGTGTCAGTGCGATAATCGCTGCCAGGCGCATGATCTCAGACGGGTCTTCACCGATGATGTCGGCGCCGATCTGGGGATGGCTTTTCATGATCTCCCACTCGGCCGGTGTCAGCTGTCCCGGTTTGAGCAGGATTTGGTCCGAAATCCCGATCTTGCCGACGTCATGCATCGGGGCCGCCAGCAGCAGGGTTTCCGCATCACCTTCGCTCATGCCGGCCTTGAGCGCCAGTAAGCGCGAGACCTGGCTCATGCGGATGACGTGCATGCCGGTTTCATTGTCCCGATATTCGCCCGCGCGGCCCAGACGCTGAATGATCTGCAAACGGGTCCGTGCCACTTCCTGCGTGCGCTCCACCACCAGTTCTTCCAGGTTCAGACGATACCGTTCGTTTTCTTTGATCAGGCGGGCGCGATCAACGCACTTATTAACGGTATGCTCGAGCGCGGCCAGGCTGATGATCGGCTTGGTGACATAATCCCAGACCCCGCGGTGTAGGGCCTCCACCGCGTCATTCAGGTCGGAGGTCCCGGACACCACAATGGCGGGGGTCTGCGGGCTGAGCTTGGCGAGTTCCTCGATCACCGCCAGTCCATTCATCCCAGGCATCATGAGGTCGACTAACACCACATCCGGGTGCTGCGCCGCAAAGACCGCCAGACCCTCGATGCCATTGTCGGCCTCAAAGACCGTCATGCCGGAGTCTTCAAAGTAGGCGCGCAGGCTGCGGCGCAGGCGGTCGTCATCATCGATCGTCAGCAGCCGCAGCGGCTCTGTGGTCATCAGTCAGCACCCCCGCAGAGGCAGCGGATACGGGAAAAAAAAGTCTCCAGATCGGAGATCGGTTTGTAGAAAACGTCGTCCTCACCCATCCCCAGGGCGATGATTTCAGGCGTCAGGACATAGTCGACCGAGCCGGTGTGAATGAGAAAGCGCAGGTGCGGGTAGGCGCCGCCGGCCCGCTCGATCAATTCAATCCCGTTCATGCCCGGTAGGCGCACGTCCACGACGGCGACCTGAAAATCCTGTTCGGCGATGAGCTTCAGGGCGTCCTCGCCACTGGCGGCCTCACTGACCACAAAGTCTTCGTCTTCCAGCAGTGCGACCAGATTGCGGCGTAAGCTCGGGTGGTCTTCAACGACCAAAATCCGGCAGGGGAGAGGGGTATTCATAACGGAAAGCGCAGGATGAAGGTGGCGCCCTGACCGGGCGTGGATTCGAGCAACAACTGGCCGTGGTGCTTGTCGGTCATGATCATGTACGAGACCCAGAGCCCCAGTCCGGTGCCAGCCCCGGGCGCCTTGGTGGTAAAGAACGGCTCGAAGGCGCGGCGTTTCGCCTCCTCGCCAAAGCCGGGTCCGTTATCTTGCACCCGCAGTTCGGCATAGTGGTCGGTGGCGCTCGCCCGAATGCTGATCTGTGGTTCTTCGCGGCTGTCCTCGTTGAATTTCTCGAACAGGGCCTGGGCCGCATTTTTCAGCAGGTTCAGGATAACCTGTTCAACCTCGCTGCGAATCATCGGTACCACCGGCAAGCCGGCGGCCACGTCCACCTCCAGCTTGATCCGCCGAAAGTCATAGCGCTTTTTCAGGTCGTAATCCTTGCACGCCAATTCGACGGCGCGTTCTACCAATTCAGCCAGCCCCGTTTCTTCGCGGACCGGCTCGGTCTTGCGACTGAATTCCAGCAGGTTGCGTACGATCTTGGCGGCGCGCGCACCATCGTTCTTGATGTCGTCCAAAAAGACCAGGATACTGCGTTTCTCCAGGTAGGCGCGCACGGTGGTGATATCTGTCCCCAATTCGCGGGCGGTGCGCTGATTGGCCTCGATCCCATCTGACATCCGGCGTTCAATATTCTGTGCCGCCTGGATCATCACGCCCAGCGGATTGTTGATTTCGTGCGCCACGCCGGCCGCCAATCCGCCGATGGAGGAGAGCTTTTCAGACTGGATCATCAGTTCTTCCAGCCGCGTGCGTTCGGTCACGTCATCAATCCGGATGACGAGGCCGCCCGCCGCCGTGGTGGATAGGGGATAGACGGCAATATTGACGATGCGTTGATCATTGGCGAGCGGCCAAAATTGGCGCTGCAATTCGATGGCCTGGCGATTGTCAGCGACTTCGGCAATCCGCGCCAGGTGTGGTGCCAGCGGCGGCAGCAGGGTGGCAAGCAGCGCTTGCGCCTGGCCGGATGGCAGCGTGCGACCGGCCAGTTCATGAGCGGCGCGATTGCAATATTGGATCTGCAACGCCCGGGTGAGTACGATCAGGGCTGCCGGCAGGGCGTTGGCCACATCGTCGAGGAGGGCTTGGGTGGCCTGTAGCTTGGCCATGGTGAAGGTGCGTTCCCGTTCCCGCAAGTCAAGTCCCCACAGCAGGTTGGCGTAACGCGCATGCAGCAGGTCGAGTTCGTCGCCGGCCGATGCTGCTGGTGTGCCGGCCCGCTCGGGGGTATGTTCGGCAATCACGCCATCGGTCGCTTTGGTCAGTTGCGCCACGCGCTTAAGCACCAGACGGTGGATCAGGATGTGCAGCGCCAGCGCCAGTACGATAAACAGGATCAGTGAATTGAGTAATAGATGACCGATGCGCGCTGCCATCAGGCGATTGCCATCGCGTTTTGAGAGTATGGCACTCACCTCACCAATCTGCTGTTGTTCCGGACCCTCCTCGTTGAGGATGACCGCCGCGGTGAATGTCTGTCCGACACCGCGCTGGCCGAAGGTGGCAACGACATGCCCGCCGCGACTGATCTGCAGATAAACAATGTTGTCGGCGTTGTGGCCAATGGTGCGCAGTGCCTTATCGAGACTCGGGTAGTCCTGTGCCACCAGCGCCTCAATGCTGAACGCGGCCAACGATTGCGCCATGGCCTTGCCATGCTTGGCGATGGTCTCTTCCAGCGCCGCGCGCTCGTTTTCAACCGACCACCAGCCGGTGAGGCCCAGCACGATCGCGAGGACCAGTAATGTGTTCCAGAAGATCTTCGAGGCTAACGACATGGCTAGCCACCAAACCCGCGGGCGGCCTCAATGCCCTTACGCAGTTCGTCGTAATTGCTGTCGTCGGCCGGGAGGAAGCCGTTGCGGTCGAGATAATCCAAGGCGGGGCCCGTCATGGACAGCAGCGTACTGCGCAGGGCCGCCGCGACGTTGGTATCCAGCCCACTGCGTGCCACCCAGGCTTGAGTGGGGCTGGGGAAGCGGGCCAGTTCGCGCAGACCGCGCTCAGCGGCATATTTCTGAACGGTACCCTCGTTGCTGGCGCCGGCATCATGGGTGCCGCTGGCGACGGCAAAGACCACCTTGTCGTGGCGACCCAGGTATTCGTAGCTGGCCAGGTCCTTGGCAGTGATGCCGGCCTTGGCCAGTTCGGCTTGGGCCAGATAACGTCCGGTGGTCGAGGTGGGATCGCCAAATGCGAATCTCTTGCCGCGCAGATCGGCCAGGCTCTGAATGCTCGAATCCTTGGCGACGACGATCAAACCGGAGAAATCTTTCTTGCCGTCATGCGCCTCGACCGCCAGTAGGTTCACATCGGGATTACGCTGTTTGGCGATCACGTAACTGGCGGGTCCAAGTCGGGAAAAATCGACTTCGCCACGAACGATAGCATGCACGCCCTCCTCGTAAGTGGGGAAGATCCGTACCTCCACCCGCAAGTCTTGTCCGCGTTCGCGCAGTCCTTGTTCGATGGCCTTGCGGAACGGCTCCATCTTGCGGATCTCTTCCGACGGGCGTTCGGTCGCGTAAGAGGAAAAGATCAGAACCTTCGGCTCGTCTGCCAGTGCGCGACCCGCGAGCAGGGCGAGCAAGAGCAGGCACCATAGGGGGCGCCTGCCAGCGATGTGACGACAGTTCACCATCATTTGCCAGCGACGATGATGTCGGTTGACGACACCGGATTGTCGTAAAAGAAGATGGGCGGTGCGGCCCGAAAGATGCCGCTCCTCTGTAATTCAAGATAGAGCGTCGCGGCCTGGCGCAATTGATGGTAATCCCAGTCATCTGCCATCGCCTTTTCCACCTTGAATGAGAGTTCGGATTCCAGCAGGGTATTGGTCCCCCAGTCCCAGCGATTGACCAGCATCCAGGTGGAAAAAGCGCCCTTTCCCCAGTCGGTCAACATGTCGTCGAAGACTGCCTCATCCCAATGTGACAGCGGCTTTAAGGGTATAGTGGGAGCGAGTAGGGTGGCCAGGCTCGGAAAATACTTGTTGAAGTCATCCAGGGTGCTGACTTTCGTGGCGCGCCCCTTGACGAATAAAGAACCCGACGCGCAGTACTTGATGTTGCTGAAATGCAGGTCCTCTTCCAGCTTGAATTTGGTTGCGTGATGCTGGTAGTGGCTGGCCGCTTGCTCATCCGGCAGGCATGGCGAATTCTTGGGTGTGTCGAACAGCAGTTCGGGTATAAACTGATGTTGCTTGCATTTCAATTTGGTCTTTTCGTCGGTGGCCTCGATGGCCAATGTCAGGTTATTTCGTTTGAGATCACCGCCGGCCGTGTCATACCGGATACCTTCGCGGCGCCAGAGATTGTTGTTAAAGACGAGTTCCGTCTTTTTCGCGCCGGCCAGCTGCCTGACCACCGCGCTGATGGTATTCGTGACATGCTGGAATATCTGCTTGTCCGTGACCCCCGGTTTCAGGTCGGCGGTCTGGCCGGCGGGCGGCCAGACGACCTTCATCTGGAATTCCTTGCTTTCCTGTCGATAGACGGTGGCGCTCATGGTTTAGGCTCCGGGTAAGCGGGCAGGGGGAGTGCGCTGGCGGATAAGACAGACAAACGCCCAAGATACTTGGACGATGAAGCATAGTCCCGCCGCGCGCGGCGGGCAAGGCCGGCGGTGGTCATGGAGTGCTCATGCTCTGTTTTCGCGGGGCGACCGGGTTGGAGTCCGCGGCCACCGGTGGCTCCGGGGTCGCGTTGGTCTTCGCCGCGTTCGGGATCGACCTGCCTGATGTGCCGGGGGTCCTGGACCTGCTGCGCCGCTGCTGGGATGGACGCGTCTGCCGCACCGCGGCCCAGACGCAGGCCCTGCGCCACCTGACTGACCCGCGTCTACGCTCGGTCCTGGCCTATGCGACCGCCTGGCTCCAGGTGGCGGGTGCCCGCTCGGTGCTGCCGCCCTGGGTCAGGCACCGCTTCCCCGAGACGGCGGTCCTGCTCCACGCCCTGCGCGATCTGCCCTGCGCCGCGCCGGATTGTCTGTGTGCGCAGGACGATTCCGTGGCTCAATGCTTGCGTTGGCAAGCAACAGTTTGTACAAAGGGGATCTGCGGTTTGATCAGGAATCGGAATGGACTACAACGCCCGTCGTGAAGACCTTTATCGCTGGCTGTACAGTTGCCTGATTGGACCAGACAGGCGTGCCGGCTCCGCCCCTGATGCCGCGGATCTGCATCGCATCAAGCCGTTGGAGCGTTATCAAACCGGTATCCTGTTTCCGATCGTCAAGGGCGAGGACGGACTCGATCCCGCCGCCGATGAGATCGACGAGCTTGATGACGCGGGCGATTTGCAGGGGGACCAGGACGGGGCACAACGCACGGGCAGTTCGCCGACCCAACCCAAGCGGCGTTTTGTGCCCCCATCCTCGGTCGGCGTGTCGTTTTTTGTCAGCGGCGAGGATATCCGCTTCCAACTGATCCCGCGTGCGGTGCGCTACGAGCCGCTGAACGAGCGGACCAGGGTGGGGCGCGCCGATGACTGGCAGCACGTCCAGCTGGGCGGCGACGCCCAGGCTCGCAACCTCGTCGCTCCCGCGGGTGGCAGTGTCCGGACTTGGCGGGAACCGGTCTTTGACCAACGAGGCGAATTGTTCGTGCTCTGGCGACCGCTGGCCGATGGCTGGCTCGTGACTGCATCGCTCAGTAACACTCAGGACCTGCAGCAGATTCAGGATCGCAACAGATCGGAAGCGGAGCGCAATGCGAAGGCGCTGTTCGCAACAGAGCTTGAATGCGTCATCGACGCGGGCGAGCTCGGGCCCTATCCCGGAGTTCAGTACGACCGGCTGAGCGACGAGGAGCAGGAGTTGGA
Organism: uncultured Thiodictyon sp.; assembly: GCA_903837595.1. Taxonomy (GTDB): domain Bacteria; phylum Pseudomonadota; class Gammaproteobacteria; order Chromatiales; family Chromatiaceae; genus Thiodictyon. The sequence continues at coordinate 10,112 of CAILVI010000346.1, read as the reverse complement.
GCTCCAATACCGCCGGCACCGGGTCTACGCCATCGGCCATGGCGCGGCCGTGGACTGGGACCTGAAGGACGACCGTGTCGTGGCCGTGCGCACCGAATTTCTACCCCGCGTCGAGGTGCCCCAGATCAGCGCGGAGGTCCCGGGCAGCGACCAGGGCGTCCTCGACATTGCATGGCTGGCGGGGATTGCAGACGACCTTAGTGTGCGTTGTGACGCTTTGGAGCAATTCGTTTGCGGCTATGCATCCTGGGTTGCGGACACCCAGACGGAGGTCGACGGGTTCTCCGGGAGGCGGCAGGAGGCGGCCAAGCGCATTTGCCGACGCATGACGACCGCCGTGGCCCGCATGACAAAGGGCATTGGCCTGTTGCGCGCGGATCCGCAGGCGGCGCGGGCCTTTGGATTCGCCAACCAGGCGATGGTGCGACAGATGGCGCAGGCGGACCAGGCGGCCGGACGACCGGCCGGAGACTATCGCTGGCGGCCATTCCAACTGGCCTTCCTGCTCCTCAGCATCGAGTCCGCGGTCAACGAAGGCAGCGACGACCGGGACACCCTGGACCTGATCTGGTTTCCCACCGGCGGCGGCAAGACGGAGGCCTATCTCGGCCTGATGGCCTTCGTGATCTGCTGGCGACGACTCAAATTCGGTGCCACGGGGGGCGGGACCACGGTCCTCATGCGCTACACCCTCAGGCTCCTGACCAAGGATCAGTTCCGCCGTGCCGCCCGCCTGATCTGCGCCTTGGAACTGCTGCGACGCCAGACACCCGAACTGGGGGGTGAAGAAATCGCCTTGGGCCTGTGGGTCGGCGGCGCCTCCAGCCCCAACACCTTTGAAGAGGCCAAAGAGGCGCGCGATCAGGCGGTGCAAGACCGCGCCCGTCCGCCGAGTCTGTTGGTGCTGGAGACTTGCCCGTGGTGCGCGCGTCCCTTCACCGCCGACCAGAATTATGACTCCGGGGCCAAGTATTTCCGCTTCAACTGCACCAACCCGGGCTGTGACTTTGGTCGCGAACGCCCCGGGGTTCTGCCCTGCAACGTGGTCGATGCGGCGCTCTATGCGTCCCCGCCGACCCTGCTGCTGGCCACGGTCGACAAGTTCGCCCGCCTGGCCTGGGAAGAGCGGGCCGGCGCCTTCTTCGGGCGGGACGGTAATCGCCCGCCGGAACTGATCATCCAGGACGAACTGCACCTGATTGCGAGCGCCCTGGGCTCGGTCGCCGGGCTCTATGAGGCCGGGATCGAAACCGTGCTGACGCTGCGCGGGGTGCAGCCAAAGTACATTGCCTCCACCGCGACGATCCGGATGGCGGGCGAGCAAGTGAGGTGTCTCTATGGTCGCGACGCCGCCGTGTTCCCGCCGCCGGGGCTCGACTGCGAGAATTCCTACTTTGCCCGCACCGTCGCCTTGAGCGAACAGCCTGGCCGTCTCTACATCGGCTACCTGGCCCCGGCACGGGATCGCGCCCATTGCCTGGCACCGCTGGCCGGTGCCTTGCTGGTCGCGCCGGAGGTGCTGTTTGCCGACGCGGGCGCCGATGCCGCTGCCCTGCTGGATGCCTGGTGGACGGTGCTGGTCTATCACGGCAGTCTCAAGGGGGTCGGCATCAGCCGTAACGCCTTGGAGGACATTAAGACCTTCATGGCGCGCTATCAGGCCGAGGTCAGTGAGCAGCGGCGCGCGATGGGGGGCGATGGCGCCGACCCGGTGGACCCACCCGCTCACCCCTGGCAGCGCCGGGCGCGCTTGGCGCAACGGCTGACCCAAATCACCAGCCACATGTCCGCCGACGAAAATGCCCGGACCTTCGACCGGCTGAGGCATCCGTCCACCCACCCCGAGGCTCTGGACCTGGTGCTTGCCACCAATATGGTCTCGGTGGGGCTCGATGTCGCCCGGCTGGCGGTGATGGTGGTCAACGGCCAACCACTGACCACGGCGGAGTATATTCAGGCGAGCAGCCGGGTCGGGCGCGGCGGCGTGCCCGGGATCGTCATTGCCAACTACTACCGCGATCAGGCCCGTAGCCTCTCTCATTACGAGTCCTTCTGCGCCTACCACGAGTCCTTTTACCGCTACGTGGAGCCGACCAGCGTCACCCCGTATACCTATCAAGCCCGGCTGCGCGCACTGCATGCCGCGCTGATCATCGCCGTGCGCCATACGCAGGCGCGGTTGGCGGCGAATAAGTCGGCGGCGGGCTTCGACCCGGCCGACCCGGCCATCGGCCACCTCGTCGAGGAACTCAAGCGGCGCTGTCGGCGGGCGGCGGGCAAGGACCGCGGCGCGGACACCGAGAAACACATTGATGCCCTGGTGGCCCAGTGGGCCGATGCCGCGCGGCGCGCCCAGGACGGTCGCGAGCATCTCGTGTATCATGGCGGCGACGGCGACCGCCGTGATCAGCGTTTGATCCATAGTCACGAGGCGAAGGTCCCGGGTCTCTGGGCCACGGTCAACAGCATGCGCAACGTCGAGAATACCGCGCTGGTGAAGATCCTGTGAATCGGCTGATTGCAACACGCTGGTCGCACCTGCTGGGATACAGCGGGGTCGGCGCTATTGTGCGGGCGGACCACGACCTTTTCGTGGTCAAGGACATCCGTCACTGGACCGACCGGGTCAATAAGCTGCCGGCGGGGGACCTGATCCCCTATGTGGACCTGCTACGCGCGACGCTTGGGGTCGACCGCGAACTGCGGGCGCCGCCGCTGGCGCGGGAACTGCCCAAAGGTGCCGTCGATGGGACCTGCATCCCGGCGATGCGCTTCCCGCGCTGGATGCACTGCCCCGGCTGCGGCCTCTTGCATTGGCAACCGTGGCGGGAAGGTGACGATCGACCCGGCATGGCGGCGACGCGCCCACCCTGCTGCCAATGCGATGGACATCCGCGGTTGCAGCAGGTCGGTTGGGTGCTCGCCCATCCCCAGGGCGGCCTTGACGACCTACCCTGGCATTTGCTGGCGCATCGCGATGATCCCGCGCGTCAGCGTGATTGCCGGGCGGATTCGGATCGGCCTTATCTGCGCTGGCGGCGCGATGGGGAGACGGGGCTCAACTGGCGACTGCACTGTGATCGTTGCGGTGCGCAGTCGGCCTTCGATCGGCAAGTGCCGGTGCGCCTCGATCCTCCCACGCGCCAGCCCTGGGGGCACGCCTCAGTCAGGGCGCAGACGACGACCGATCAAAAGGCCAGCATCGTGGAGGTGAGTGACCCCCGTCTTTATTACCCGCGAACCCACTCGGCCCTGGTCATCCCCCCGGAGTCCCGAGTTCAGCGCGGCAGTGTGCTCGATCGGCTCTATTCTAACCGTGCGGATCAGGATCGGCTAAAGCATCAGAGGTCCGGCAGAGCGCGCCAGGGCGTGCTGCGGATACTCGCCACCCAGTACGGCTGTCCGGTAGACGAACTCAAGAACGCCGCGGATGAGATCGACCGGGGCTATCCGCTCTACGGTCAAACCGTGACACCCGGCGAACTGCTGGCGAAGGAATACAAGGCACTGATGGAGGAGATTCCAGACCTAAGCGATGGCGAAGACTTTGTGCCGCGCGATCAGACCCGGGCCTGGCGCGCACTGGCCTTAGCCCCCGGGGACACTGCCGTGCTCGCCGCGGTGGAGCGGCTGGTCGCCGTGACCCGACTGCGGGAGGTCCGCATCTTCGAGGGCTTCAGCCGCCTCGATCAAGGCTGCGACGACGGGCTGCGTCCGACCCTGGGACCGCGCGGTACTGCCCCGGAGCCCAGGACCAGCGTGATCCCCCCAGACCTGGATGGCAGCGGGGACTGGCTGCCCGCCATCGAACTCTATGGCGAGGGGATCTTTTTCACCCTTGCCGAAACGGCGCTACGGCCTTGGTCGCGCCAGCCGGGGCTCAAGGCGCGCGCCGAGACCTTGGGTCGGCGTTTCGAGCGCACTGGTATGCGCTTCCCCGACGCCCCCATCCTGCCGCTCACGCCGCGCTTTATCCTGCTGCACACCCTGGCGCACCTGGTGATCCGCCAACTGGAGACCCAGGCCGGCTACCCGGCCGCCTCCATCCGTGAGCGCATCTATTGTGCGGAGGGGGCCGAGCCGATGGCCGGCATCCTGGTCTATGTGGCGGTACCGGATATCGTCGGGTCTTTGGGCGGGCTGGCCGAACTGGCGGAGCCCGCGCGCTTTCTGCCGCTGCTCGTCAGTGTCTTCGCCCATGCGCATTGGTGCTCACTGGACCCGGTGTGCTCTGAGCATGAGGGCCAGGGGCCGAGTCAGCTCAACCTGGCAGCCTGCCATGCCTGCGCACTGGTGCCTGAGCCGAGTTGTCAATTTAGCAATGTGCTGCTGGATCGGACCTTCGTGCGGGGGGACCTCAAGGGCGAGATCCACCCGCTGCTCCACTTCGCGGCTGGCCGCACCTGACCCCCGCCATGGCTGCACGCCGCTTTGTCCTGCCCAATATCGAGGATCTCAGCAAGGATCAGGAACGGGTGCGGCTGCTGCCCAAGGAGGGCTGCCATCTCATCGTCGGCGGCCCCGGCACCGGCAAGTCGGTGATCGCCCTGCTGCGGGCGCGTCAACACCACCGTGCCGGCGGCACGCGCGCGACCTGGCCTCAGGACTACTGTTTTCTGGCCTACAACAAGTTGCTCATCGCGACCAGCCGCGAGCTGATGGGGGGGGCGCTGAATGCCCAGACCTGGATTACCTGGTTCAAGCGGACCTTTGAAAAGGTACTGCAGCAGCCCTGTCCGACTAGGAATGGTGATGCTTGGGCCCTCGATTGGCAGGCGATCAGTCAGGCCATCGGGTCTGCGGTGGATCTGCCGTTGCCGGCCTCGCCCTTCCTGATCATCGACGAGGGCCAGGACATGCCGCCGACCTTCTATGCGGCTTTATTGAACCTGGGCTATGAGCACGTCTTCGTCGTGGCGGACCAGAACCAGCAGATCACGGACCAGCACAGCACGGTCAGGCAGATCGCCGACGCCCTGGACATCGGTCCGCGCGAGCGTATCACCTTGAGTTACAACCACCGCAATGCCTACCCGATCGCCCGGCTGGCCCTGTCCTTTTGTGTCGGCGACCCGGCGAGTCCGTGTACCCAACTGCCGCCCGAGCGGGCCTCCGCCAAGACGCCGGAATTGATGGACTATGGTCCTGGGTGTGAGTGCGACTTTGACGAGGTTGTCCGGCGCGTCCTCAAGGCCGCCGACGGGGACCCGGCGCGGCTCTTGGGGGTGATCACCCCGGACAACGAGACCCGCAACCGGTGGCTCGATCGGCTGCGCAGCCAGTCGGTCGCACTGGCACTGGACCATGGGACCCCGCGCATCGTCACCTTTGCCACGGGTGAGGACCGGGGCGATCTGAGCTTCTGCCAGGGGGGTATCTTCGTCATCAATGACAAAGCCACCAAGGGCCTGGAGTTCGATTGGGTGATCCTCGCGGATATCCACCGTTACCGCTGCAATCCGGAGAAAGAGCATCAGATGGATGACCTGAGACGCCGCTTCTATGTCATGGTCTCACGCGCCCGCGAGCAGGTGATTCTGCTGCGCCAGGCCAATCAGTCCTGTCCGATGGAGGCGATCCTGCCCCAAGACCCGGACATCCTGCGCCGCTGGGGCAGATTATGAACGAGCCCATTGCCGATCTCTTCGCCCGGCAGGCGCCGCCCTCCGCGCTTGAGCAGGCCGCCGCGCCGCGTCTGGTCTGGTATCTACCCAGCAACCAGCTCAATCTGACCTTCATGCTCGCCGCCGGGCTGGTGACCGGGCCCGCGGGCTTCGGGGGGAAGTACTATGCGGACGTCCTATCGGTCTATCCGGGCTGGATTCCAGTATTTGCCGAGCGCATTCCCGCGGCGGTGCTAGACCTGGCAGTTAGTGAGGAAAACCATCTCCGGCGGGTCGTGGCGGCGCTTGACCTCAGCCGGTTGCAGGGGCCGGTCCACGCCCTGATGCCAGGCGGCGACCTCGTGCCGGTCGCGTTTCCGGCAGGGCTCACCGGTGCGGAGTCGATGCTGTTCGTGCCGGCCCCGCTGCCGGCGACCTGGATTGAGTGCATCCACTTCGCCTCCAAGGAGGAGCGCACGGCCATTGAGGCGCAGGCGGAAGACTATGCCAACGTGTCGCTCATGGCCTACAAGCGCCGCGTCAGCCCCAAGCTGTTCGCGGCGCGGCCTGCGGGCGCCTTGCCACCGGCGGGTGAGTTGCTACCCGACCGGGACCGGCCGACCCATGGGGTGGCGGCGGTCGGCGGCGCCCTGGGTCTGTTATTCGCACTCGGCAACACCGGCGACGCCCTGGGGGAGGCCGGCCGCTTTATGGCGGACCCCGGGTGCGACCCACTTGATGAGCCGGCCGCGCCCGCGGTCGCGCGGGACCCGTTGTTGACGGCGCTGCGCCGTTGGGCCTGCCTGGCCGGCCCGGCGGAGGGTCAGGACCTCCAGGGGCGGTTGCTCTTGGAGGCACTGCAGGCGCTGGTCGATGCCAAGGGGAGGTCTCAGGGCGATCCCGGCGCCGGCGCCATGCGGGTGGATCTGCATCAGACGGTCTTGGATTACCTGGCATCCCAGGGACAACGCCTGACGGATGACAAATTGCAGACGGCCCTGGGGCGTCTGGCGGGCGATTTGCGCGGCGTCCTGGGGCTGGGCGGCGATACTGTTTCGGAATTGCTGAACCGGCACACGCGGCCATTTTCGCGTGGCTTGCTCCTGTTCTTCCTGCGCCAGGAATGCCAGGACTTGCTGGACCTGCGCCAGCCGCTCCTGACTGAACTCGATTACGTGGTCGCCGCGACCCTGTTTGGGGCCCGTTCCGGGTGGATGGGGCTGCCGCCGGAGGTGCGGGGTCAGCCCGGCCTGAGGGAGGCGGTCGCCCACCGCATGGCGGCCGTGGCGCAGCGAATTGCCGAGTCCGGTCTTGACCTGGGACCGGTGCCGGAGCGCATCCGGCCGTTACGCGAACTGTTCGGCGCGAACGGGGCAGACTGGACCAAGTCGCCACCGTCAGCCGCGCTTGCGCTGGCGCGCGCCCTGGGTTGGGACCAGGTCCTGCGCACGCGCATCCGCCTCGGCAAGGGGGTCTATGAGTTCAGGGTGGACGGACGCGGTGCCGAACTGCTGCTGGATGGCGACGTCAAGGTGATCAACGAGATCGACCGGGAGGCCTTCCTGGCGCAGCTGGCCGAGGCCCAGATCCCTGCCAAACTCGCCGCCCAAGTCCGTGCCAGCCTCGCGCCCCGGGGCTAGCCTAGATGCAGATGATCCCCGCCACACCCCACGACACCCACAGTCGGGCGGAACTGCTGGTGTTCGACCGGCTCAAGGCCGCTTTTGGCCATGACAGCCAACTGCGGTTGACGGCGTTCCACTCGCTCAATCTGACCCATCATGCGGCCAAGCGCTTTGGCGAGATCGACTTCCTGATCGTCGGGCGGCCTGGGATCTTCGCGTTGGAGGTCAAGGGCGGGGGTATCGCCTGTCGTGATGGCATCTGGCAGACCTGTGACCGCGTCGGGCTGATGCACCCACTGAAGGAAAGCCCTTTCCGGCAGGCGCAGACGGCGCTGCATGGGCTCATGGACAAACTCAAGGCCGGTCTTCCGGAAGCGGTCTGGTCCCGGTTCAGCATTGGCCATGGTGTGCTCTTTCCGGATTGCGACTGGGCGTTGGCCGGGGCCGAGTGGGACCCCGAGATGCTGGCGGATGCGCGGACCTCACGCAACCTGGAGCGCTGGCTGACACGGCAATTTGCGTATTGGCGGCGTAAGGACTCGCGGCAGCGCCCGGAGCCGGACGACGAGTCGCTCGCTGCGGTCAAGCACTTTCTGCGCCCGGAGTTCGATGTCGCCGTTCCGTTGCATGTGCGGGTGGAAGAGGCGCAACGCCAGACCGTCGCATTGACGCAGGACCAGATGCGGATGGTCGATGTGGCCGAGGCCAATCTGCGGGTCATTTGTTCCGGGGGCGCGGGTACCGGCAAGACCTTCTTGGCACTGGAGCTTGCCCGTCGCTGGGCCGCTACGGGGCTCAAGGTCTTGATTGTTTGCCGCTCGCCTTGGCTGTGGCAGTGGCTGGCGACGCGCTTTGCGATCCCCGGGGTTGCGGTCTGCGTAGCGGATGCGGCACCCGTCGCCGCCCGTCGGTTGGCCATCGACCGCTTCGACGCCTTGATCGTCGATGAGGGTCAGGACCTCCTGGACCTGGCAACCCTGGATCGGCTGGACGGCGTGCTCCGCGGTGGCCTTGAGGGGGGGCAATGGTGCTTCTTTCACGACATCAACAATCAAGCCGGGTACTTCGGCTCGCCTGACCCGGATGCCCTTGGCCTGCTTACCAGCTATGGCGCGGTTCCGGTCCCGTTGAAGACCAATTGCCGTAACACGCGACAGATACTGGAACTGGTCCAGTCATCACTGGGTGCGGATATGGGGGTGCGCGGGACTGGCAATGGACCCGAGATTCGGCAAGTTCAGGCGCACTCGCAACAGCAGGCCGCATTGGCGCTCGAACTGGAGATCGAGCGCCTCATCGATCACGGTGGTTTGCCGCCGAGCGACATCAGCATTTTGTCGCCCCGGCCGTTTCTCGATTCGGCAGCCGCCTTGTTGCCGGCCGGGCCAAGGTCACGGATCGCGGTGCTCGACGAGTATTCGATGCGCAGCTTCCCGCCGTCCGCCATCAGCTTCGCCGAGATCGCCCACTTCAAAGGGCTCGAAAATGAGGCGGTGGTCGTGATTGACCTGCCCGATCCACTGACTGATCCCAACCCAGGTCCGAACCACTATGTCGGCATGAGTCGCGCCCGCGCGGTCTTGTCGCTGGTCTTCTCTGAATACTGAGTAGCGGATCCTCTTGTTTTTGGCGCAGCACCGCGCCATCGTGGAGCGTCGCTATGCGCTGCTCGGTCCCGCCGCCATCGATCTGGGCTATGCCGGCCGGCAGCCCCCCGAGGACCCGATCCACGCTTTGGTGGAATTGGTCTGGTGTCCCGCGGGGGCGGAACCGATCGTGGGTTGCGCGGTCGATCCAGCGCGCTGAGTGGCGTTCATTGGCGTTCAATCGCTGGCCCCGGCCCTCGTGCTACCCCCCTGTCTGCGCGAAGTCGAAGTCCATGGTATCGCCCGGCGGCTGGACGTAGCTGCCCTGGACCAGGTCGATCCCGGCGCAATACAGGGGGGTGATGGCCTCGGGGCCCTCGACCCCGGTGGCGATCACCAGTGTCCGATGCTGATGCACGCGGCGGACCAGGTCCTGGAGCTGCTGCGGTGGCAGGTTGCGGATCAGTTCGCGGGTCAGCCGCACATAGGCGACCGGCAATCGCTCCAGGACCCGTTGACCAAGGTCACTATCCGTGAAGCCGTTGAGACACAGGCGGATACGAAGGTGTGCCAGTTGCCCGGCGCGCTGTGCGGCCAAGTCGAGGCGGTGCTCCATGTCGGCCAATTCCCATTGGATCGTCGGGCGGCATTGGATCAGGTCGCGGGCGCTGATTTCATCGCGCACCCGCTGGACCCAGGTGTTATCCGCTGCGCTGACCATGGATTGATGCAGGAACAGGTTCACCGGCCGCCCCGCAACATGGCGCTCCCGCAGGGCGTTGAGCCCGGCAGTGAGTAGCCAGCGATCGATCAGAATCGCCTGCTGCGCATCTCGGACCAGCGGGGCGAACACGCGGGGGGTGAGCCGTTCGCCCTGTTGACCGGTCAGGCGCGGGGTCGCCTCGTAACGCTCCTTGGCCGCCCCGCCGAGCGGCACCATGGGTTGAAAGAGGAGCTGGAACCGGTCGACCGCAATGGCCGCCGGCGCCGGTGTCGGCGCCGGTGTCGGCACGGCTGCGGCGGTGTCTGCCCGGGCGGGCGGCGCGAAAACGTAGCCCTCGGCCTGGCCCTGATGGCGTTCGAGACTGATACAGGCGGCCTTTCGCGCACGCGAGACCAGGGTCACCGACTCCCCGCCTCCGGCGGGGAGTGCGCACCAGCCGACCCCGAAGACCGGGACTTCACCACCATCCGCGTCCGCGCCCAGGTCCGCACGGACACCCTGTCCCAGGCCCTGCGCAACGGCCGCGTAACGGTGCTCGGGGTCGCGCACGAGTACGCCAACCCCGTGCTCGCCG
>CAILVI010000345.1 GCA_903837595.1 uncultured Thiodictyon sp. | reverse complement strand
CGCCCCCCCCGTGGGGCCCCTCCGACAGGCTGCGGATGCGCTCACGCAACTGCTTTTGAATCTCGATGCTATCGTCCGTCAGGACGCGCAGGATGACCAGTGCCAGCAGGAATCCGATGATAAAGATCATCGCCGTAAAGACGAATTGGTCGGACATGGTGATTACCGTAAAAGTCGCGCTGGGAGCGCGGTCCATTTCTCCCTCCCCTATTGGGGGAGGACGGGGTGGGGAAACGGCCAAGGCGCCCGCCACTTTCATCTTGCGGGATGGTGCGGGCGCCATGGCCGTTAACCGCCGTGCGCCGGGTCAAAGACTTCAAGCCCCAGTTCCAGACCGCGCTGAAGCAACTGCGCGTGGAACTTGGGCACGATACCGGTGGCCATGAAGTGCCCGCGCACCCGACCTTCGCTATCGAGCCCCTCGCGCTCGAAAGCGAAAATCTCGCTCATGACGATCTCGTCATCCGCCATGCCGTCGATCTCCTGGATGCTGACGATCCGCCGGCGCCCGTCCTCGTGACGCTCAAGCTGCAGAACCAGGTCCAGCGCGGAGGCGATCTGGGCGCGCAGCGAGACGGTGGGAAGCTGGACGCCGGACATGGCCACCATGCTCTCGATGCGGGTCAGTCCGTCACGCGGGGTGTTGGCGTGGATAGTGGTCAGTGAGCCGTCGTGCCCGGTGTTCATGGCCTGCAGCATATCCAGGGCCTCAGCGCCGCGGACCTCGCCCACCACGATCCGGTCCGGCCGCATCCGCAGACAGTTGCGCAACAGGTCGCGCTGGGTGACCTCGCCGCGCCCTTCGATGTTCGGCGGTCGGGTCTCGAGCCGAACCACATGGGGCTGCTGCAATTGTAGCTCCGCCGAGTCCTCGATCGTAATGACCCGCTCGTCCGCCGGGATATAACCCGAGAGCACATTGAGCAGGGTGGTCTTGCCCGTCCCCGTGCCACCGCTGACCAGGATGTTGCGCCGTCCGCGCACCACCAGTTGCAGCACGCGCGCGATGTCGGGCGTCATGGCCCCAAGCTCGATCAGGCGCGCGGTCGTGAGCCGGTCGGCCGGAAAGCGGCGGATGGACATCACCGGGCCGTTGAGCGACAGGGGCGGGATGATCGCGTTGACGCGCGAGCCGTCGGCCAGACGCGCATCCACCATGGGCGAGGATTCGTCGATGCGGCGCCCGACGCGGGAGACCACCCGGTCGATAATGGTCATCAAGTGGCGCTCACTGTCGAAGCGCACACCGGAGAGCACCAGCTTGCCGCGTCGCTCGACATAGATCTGGTCGGGGCCGTTGACCAGGATGTCGGAGATCGAGGGGTCCGCCAGCAGGTCCTCCAATGGACCCAAACCCACGATCTCGTTTTCAATCTCCTTGACGATACGCAGCCGGGTGGGGACATTGAACGGCAGGTTCTCTTGGGCAAGCAGACGCTCGCACACCTCCTGGATCTGGACCCGTGCCTCCTTGTCCGCCATGTTGGCCAGCAGCGACAAGTCCATCATCTTCACGACCCGTTGCAGCAGTGCCTGCTTGACCTCCTGCTCGCTGGCGGAGAGATCCGTGGTCAGGCGCCGCACCGGGATGCGGCTGAGCTGTTGGCTGTCTAGGCTGCTGCCCGGGCGGGCCGCGGGGTTGCCGATTCGATTCGTCGGTAGAGCCATGATCTAAGGCGAATTCCAACAATTAGCATAGCGCCAAGTGTAGGTGCGACTGAAGTCGCACCTACATCCGATCCGACGGTAGTGGGTATCAGTTTTTTCGGAAATCACCTAACACCTCAGCGCCGGCCGCCCGAGAGCCAGGCCCAGGGGTCGCGGGGGCGCCGATCGGGCACCGGCTGCCCGGTCATCAACGAATCCACCAGGTCCTGCAGGGCGGTGCAAAGCGGCGAACGGGGCGCCAGCTCAAGCAGCGGAGTGCCCAGATTGACGCTCTTGGAGACGTTGGCATAGTCGTTCGGCAGCGTTTCTATGCGCAGCCCCGGCAGGGCGCCGACGAAGTCTTCGAGGGTCACTTCGCCCTGTTTATGGAAGCGGTTGATGAGCACGATCAAACGGTCGGCGGCAATCCCCAAGGGGCCGCCGAGCAGACTCGCCACGCGTTTGACCTCCTGTAGATGGGTCACCAGCTGCTGGACGACCAGGATGACCATATCGGAGCGATCGAGCACCGCCACGGTGGCCCGATCGATGTGGCGCGGCAGGTCGATTACCAACTCCTGGTAGGTCTTGTCCAGGACCGCAAACAGCTTGCCGACCCGCCCCTCATTGATATCCTCGGGCAGCACGACGTCCTCGGTGGCCGACGCCAGCAGGTGCAAACCGCTTGAGTGCACCTGGGTGTAGCCCGGCAGGGCCGCCGCGTCGAGTGTGTCCACCTGGTCCAGGGCCTGGACCAGACCGTTGCGCGATTGCAGGTTGAAGTAGGTTGGCAGGTTACCGAACTGTAGATCGAAGTCCAACAGCACGGTGCTGCGGCTGCGGGCACTGGCCAGGATGTGGGCATAGTTGGCGGCACAGAAACTGGCGCCGCTGCCCCCTTTGGCGTTCATGAAGGTCGTGACACGCGCCGACAGGTTGCCGTGGTGCTCATGCTCCTCCTTGGCCAGGCGATCGAGTGCGGCGACCAGGTCCTCGGCACCGACCGGCAGCGAGAAATAGTCCCGGCCCCCGAGCCGCATCGTGGTACGCATCAGCGCCATATCCCCGGCCGGCCCCACCACCAGGAGCGGCTTACTCGCCGGGGCGTCGCGTTTGAAACACGCGGCCAGCAGGGATTGCCAATCCTCCTCGACCAGCAACAGGATCACGTCGCAGGGATCCTTCAGGTCCGTCAGCGACGGGGCAGCGCCGTCGACCACCGGGCTCACAGTCACCTGCAGTTGGCGATGATAGGAAAGCAACCCCTCGAGCTGGGACAAGGTGGGGCCGGGGCGTCCGACGAGCAGGACTTTCAACTGATGACGCATGGGATCCGGTTAGGGGCGGCGACCGAACGGCGGGGCCGCTGGGGGTTCATTACAGGGGTTACCGGGCGCAGAATCACGGTGCTTTGACGCTGAGTGTCTGCCCGACGGCGCTGCGGCTGCCGACATCCTTCCGGTAGGCCTCCAGCGCCGCCCCGGCCTTGACCGCATCAAGCCCGGTCCCGGCGGTTCCGGGGTTCGCGGTCTGCAGGGCGATGGTATGACGCACCGACTCACCAAAGGTGGCGTTGGCAGCGCGTTCCTCGTCGCCCGCGCAGCCCGCCAAGAGCACCACGACGGCACAAAGAACGAATTGTAGGGCATATGCCATCAGATTATACCGAATCGGTTAGGACTGTTAAAATTTCTTAAAGATCGTGACCGAACGCACCCTCGCTGCCGGACCGGTCCGGCCCGATGCCTTCGTTGGGGGCAGCGGCGCCAGAGCGGGGTGTGCGGCCTTGCGTGCGCCCCATCAGATAGAACTCCAAGTCATTGGGTTCCACAAAGTTGTCGGTGGGCAGCTTGACCTGCTTCTGGTCGAATGAGCGGGCGAGCCGCGGGGTGACGAAGATCACCAGCTCGGTCTGGTCCTTCTGGAATGACTGACTGCGGAATAACATGCCGAGAACAGGAATCTCCCCAAGCACCGGGAACTTATCCACGTTATCGCGCATTTTCTCGTCGATCAAACCCGCGATGGAGATGGTCTGACCGGTCTTCACCTCCACCGTGGCATTGGCGCTACGTGTTTTCAGGCCCGGATTGGGATTGTTGGCTGTCGCATAAGAAAAGTCCAGTTGAGAGACGCTGATGCTCACCTTCAGGCTGATGACCCCGGAATCGAGCACGACAGGGACAAACTGCAGGCCCACCCCATAATCCTTAAACTCGGTCGTGTACAAAACCGCCCCCTGCGTCGGCTGCGCGACGGTATAGGGATATTGGCCGCCCGCCAGGAACTTGGCCTCCTGGCCGCTCAACGTCGTCAGGTTGGGCTCGGCGAGTATCCTGGCTAAACCACTATCCTTGGCGGCATCGATATACATGTTCAACAGGAAGTTGCCGGCGAGAAATTGGGAGAACATGCCTTTACCCAATAGGGTCACCGCACTCTGGGCCGCATAGCCGGGCACACCGACACCCAGCCGCGGGTCGAGGGTGGCGGAACCGGTGTTGGTGCTCGTGATCGCGCTAGTTTGGTAATTTGACGGAATACTAGTGGTGCTGACTGTGCCAGCACCGCCGGTTCCGGCAAAGGTACTTGTTGTCGAGGCGTTAAGACCAGCTCCGGATGTAACGGTCGCGGTCGTGGCAGGGAATGTGGTCGCCGGGAACGTGTAGGCCCCCGCATCCAAGGTCCCCATCTTGATCTGCCCGCCGTTATAGAAACCATTCAGATGCATATCGAGCCGCTTGCTCAGAGTGCGCGAGATCTCCGCGATCTTGACCTCCAGCAACACCTGCTGGGCACCGCCGACCTGCATCATATTGAGCGGCTTTAGTCCAGCCGTCCCGGCAAAGCTCTCAGCCAGTTGGATGGCGGCCGCCGCCTTCTCCGGGCTGGAGACCACACCGCTGACCACGATGGCGCCCTGGGCGGAGCGCACCTCAACCCGCTCGCGGGGAAGCACATCGTGGAGACGGGCCTTCAGCTGTTCAAGATCGGGGGTTACCTCCAGTGTGATGCTGCCGCTGATCCGATCTTTGGCATCCCACAGGATCAGATTGGTGGTTCCGAGTTTCTTGCCGACGACATAGATCTGGCCAGGGTCGAGCACCAGGATATCCGCGATCTCCGGATCGGCCACCGACACCCGCGCCGCCCGCGAGCGCAGCTTGATGACCCGTGACTGACTCAGTGCAACCGTCACCTGTTCGCGGGCGGCGGCGGCGTCGCTAGCCGCGGGGCGCGCCTGCGCCGCCGCCGGCAGCAGGGCCTGGAGGAGCAGCAACAGACAGAATCCAGCGGCGAGCGACACCGCCCAAGTCCACCGCACCGGCGGAGCGCCGGTCGGTTCAACCCGGATTGGCGGTGGCGTGTTGGCGTGCTTCATCGCGATTTTCCGGGCCTGCTCGGTCGTCGGTACCCCATTATCTCAAGCGGATGATTGTGGCACATCGGTCACTCACTGCCCAGAATCCGGTCCGCTACCGTATTTATTATTGACGTAATCCACCATCCCCTTGGCCGGCATTGGCTCGGCGGCGCCGCGATTGATCGCATCTGCGGCAGCCATTGGGGGCGGCTTCTCCTCCTCCAGCGACTTCGCAAAGTCGACACCCGTGTACTGACGTTCCCATTTGGTTCCGCGGATCACCAACACCCGTTCCGGCTCACGGCGGATCTGCGCCGGGGACGTCTGCGATGGCGTCGTGGCAACCGCCGTGGGTCCGGGCACCGCAGGCCCAATCGTCGGCGCCAGCGGTTCAACCTTCGCCACCGGGGGCTCAATCTTCGCCGCCGGGGGTTCGGGCGCAGTCTCGGGGATATCCACTTCCAAGGGGTTACGCAGCATCACCTGCACCGGGCCGGCTTGGCTCGCCGCCACGATCTTCTCCGCCTCGGCCGGGCCCACCTCAAGGGTCAGAGAGCGCACGACGACGGTACCCTTCTGGTCCGGCGACGGGGGCGGGTCGACCTGCAGTACCTTAAGATTCCGCAAGAAGGTGCGGAACTCGGCGCCGCCGTCGGACCGGCGCTGGTTACCCATCAGGTCGACCCGATTACCGGGGACCACAAAGCCAGCGATACCAACCAGGTTGTTGGGCTGTATCGTGAAGGCACGCTTGCCCTCTTGGAGCACCGAACCCAATGCACTGTCACCCACGAGACCGACCACCCGCCCTTGGAGAATCACCTCCCCCGTGACCAACGCGACCGCAGCGACCCGGCCGACGACCGTCTGCAGGTCCCGGATCGCGGTCGGCGGGACCGCGGCGCGCGGCAGTTGTACCATCTTGACCGCGGCGGCATCGATCTTGGTGCCGAACGGGATATCGACTGCCGCGGCGACCACCCCGACGAGCTCAGCGCCGGCGGCCTCGGCACTGGCCGCCATCCGGGTCGTCATCCAGCGGTTGGCAGAGTAGGCAGCCCCGCCGGCAAGCGCGAGCGAGATCAGCAGCATCAACAGGGTACGCGGGTTCATTCTGCGGCTCTTGTGCTCGCGACCGTATCGATGAAAACGGTAAACGGAGATCGCCCAGGGCCTTGATTATCGTTCCATCCGTCCGTTGAGGCTTGCGCCGGTTGGCCTTCAAGCCAATCGCGACCGCTCGGGTGACCCAGGGCGCCCGGTCTGCCTAATGGCCAAACTAACAGATGCCCGTCGCCGAAACCGTGATCAAGGCCCGCTCGGGCGGGCGAAAAACAAAAACTGTCGGGGCGGGCAGTATAGCGATCTATTCTCAGGCAGCGGAACCGGTTTGTGATCGGAAGTGCCATGCCGTCAGACCCATGGCACCCAAAATGAGCGCAATACGAAGCTGTTCGTGATCGGCTTACCTAGGCACGAGCAGCTTAACTCCTCGTAAGTTAAGCAACTCCCGCTCACCCGTCGACCAGCTTAGGGCGAACCGACACCCGGTAATTTTATGGGATTGAGAATGGCCACAGTACCGCAGCGGTGCTGCCGAGTGCGATCGGCACGGCCAACGGCAGGCGCGCTGCCAGCGCCTCGTCGGAGGTAGGGGGAAGATACTGGAAACGCCCGGTGACCCACAGAAACCGGATTATCCGGCCATAGCGCTGCCAGGGTCCGGTCGCCCCGCGAGTCCGCCACGCCATCACGGCATAGATGACCGCCACAGCACCCGCGGCGACGATGATCGGCAACAACGCGTAAAACAGCCGCTCCGGACCCAAAAAGGTACCTAGGGCGCCAATCAACTTGACGTCTCCCGCCCCGGTACGTCCGATCAGATAGAGCGGAAAAAACAGGACCATCGCCAAGCCGAGCCCAGCCAAACCCGCCCCAAGACCATCGATCCCGGCACTGATAGCCTGCACCAGCAAGCCAAGGAGAGCCCCAGAGACTGACAGCGCATTCGGAACCTTGAAGGTGTGAAAATCCACCCAGGCCGCCGCCCAGACCAACACCAAGAGCGGAACCAGCACCATCAGCGGTTGCGGGCTAGTCATCAAGGGGGCAAGGGGGCTAACAAACATTCGCTCCTGATAGCCACCCGCTGACGGGACTGGCTTGACGGACCTTCATCTAGCCGCCTTGCTGCACCTCGGGGCATAGAAAAAACCCGATACGCCCTGCCCCGGCTTGAGGCTCGGGATCAGGACGACCGGACTGACTCGGGCCGCAGTCTTTTCTTAGATGCCAACCGACGCGCCCCCAACACTCAAGCTATCCGTCCACCAAACTTGCCGCCGTGACCGACGGTTTCTCGGGGGATGCGTCCGCCTTAAGTCAGGCTAGCGGCGATCTTATTCACGGCGGTCTTGACATTAGTACCCAGTAACGAGTATGCGGCAATCGCCGCAACCGCGACCAAGGCCAGAATCAACGGCCACTCAGCCGACTCGCCGCCGTCCTCGTCGCACCAGAAATTCTTCAACACACCCATGAGTTTCATGATATCCACCTTGTTGTTCAAGTCTCGGAAAATGTGCCTAGACGCCGGTGCAATCCGTCAGGGGGACACGCCCACCGGTTGAGTCGCACACAGCACAGCACAGCCTTGGCTCACCCTCAGCCTCCACCGCCGGGCGGTATACGCCCACAATCTAGCGCCTAACTGTAAAGGAAGTTTAACGTACCCGCCTAACCCAGTCAAGAAGGAATTAATGCGATCTGCATCACATTTTCCGGATCACAACAGGCACCATGCCGGTGCACAAAGGGCCGATCGGGCACCGGCTTGCAGGCCCCCGCAGAGGCTGTATCATCGACGCCGCCGCACCAAGAGGCAAGAGTAGTCGCTCACAAATTTGGGCTGTCGCAAGAGCCCTACACACCACCGCCCCAGCGTAGGATTGGCAAGGCGCACCCAAGGGTGCCGCGGGCCGAGCATCGCGGCGCGACTAACCAACCGAGGCCAGCACCATGATGACCGTCACCCGGCCCGAGCACGCCCCGGGGGCCGCGCGCCTCGACGCGGTGTTTGGCTAACCCAAGCGACCACTGGACGCGTTAGTCAGTGATGAGCGACCCACCCGCCGCGCCACGGCAGGCCTGGCCGACTCTGCTGGCGCTCCTGATGCTGGTCGCAGCCGGAGGGGCGACTGCCGCCTCGTTGGATGAGTTGCAGCAGTCGGCAGACCCCGCCGCGCTGCTGGACGGCGGCAAGCGCTATTTCTACGGGGTCCAGGCACCCCAAAGCATCGACCGGGCTATCCAACTGTTTTGCCAGGCGGCACGCTACGGAAGCCCAGAGGCCCAGTACCGGCTGGGCGATATCTATGCCCGCACCCTGGCGGGCAAACGCGACGAGGTGCTGGCCGCGGCCTGGCTGTTGCGGGCCGCCCGCTCCAGGTACCACGCGGCCAAGGCGCGCCTGGCCCTGTGGGATCTGACCACGGCCGTGCTGCCGGCAGAACCGCCGTGTGTGCTGAGCGGCCAGATGGTGGCACGGACCCTACCCCGCCCGTCGCGGGACGTAGCGCCGTCGCAGTCGCCCGCGCCAGAGGCGGCTGCGAACCCGTTGCCCGCCATGGCGATGGCGACCAAGAGCCCGACGCGGGCGCAGATCGAACGACTGGTCCGCGCGCTGGCCCCCGAGTTCGGGCTCAACCCGGAGTTGGTGCTCGCCGTCGTTGAGGTGGAGTCCAATTTCATCCCCACCGCGCAGTCGCCCAAGCGAGCCCAGGGCCTGATGCAACTCATCCCGGCGACCGCCAGTCGCTTCGGCGTGACCGACCCCTGGGACGCCCATCAGAACCTGCGCGGCGGCATGGCCTATTTGCGCTGGCTGCTCGACCACTTTGACGGAGATTTAAGCCTCGCCCTAGCGGGCTATAACGCGGGTGAGAAGGCCGTACAGAATTACGGAGGGATACCGCCCTACGTGGAAACCCAGAACTATGTCAGGCGCGTCGCCCGGGCCTTGGGGGTCTCCGAAGAGGGGCTGGGCACGGTCGACGCGCGCCCGCGCGCGGTCGCCAGACCCGCGCTCGGCGGGGGCGATGGGCAGCAAGCGAATCCGCACACGACGTCGCAGCGCCGCCTTGTCGCCATGGACGAGCCAGGCTGAAGCGCCCCGCGCGTGCCGTGGTGAACCCTCTACGCCGCGTGCTGGTGAGCCTGCTGGGCCTCTTGTTAAGCCTGGCGGGCGCCGGACTTCTGGCCGCCGCAGTCGTCATCAAGGCCAGCCTCGAGCACCTCGCCCGCACCGAGGCACCGCGGGAGTCGTCGTTGGCACAACCCCTGCGGATATTTTCGGCCGACGGCCTACTGATCGGGGAGTTCGGTGCCGAACGCCGCCTACCAGTGCCATTGGGGGCGATCCCGGCGCCCCTCATCCAGGCCTTCCTGGCGGCCGAAGACAACCGTTTTTATGCGCACTACGGCATCGACCCGCGCGGGCTCGCCCGCGCCGCCTGGCACTATTTGACGACCGGGGTAGCAGCGCAGGGGGGCAGCACTATCACCATGCAACTGGCCCGCAACCTCTCGCTCACCCCCGAGAAGACCTTCGAGCGCAAGTTGGCGGAACTGCTCCTGGCCCTGCACCTGGAGCGCACCTTGACCAAGCAGGAAATCCTGACACTCTATCTCAACCGGGTCTTTTTCGGTCACCGGGCCTACGGTGTCGGCGCCGCCGCCGCCCTTTACTACGACAAGCCGCTCACGGCCCTGACGCTCGCAGAGTCGGCGATGCTGGCCGCCATCCCCAAGGCCCCGTCCACCGACAACCCGGTGACCCATCCGGACCACGCACTGGCCCGCCGGGACCACATCCTGGGGCGCATGGCGGCGCTGGGATTCATCGATCAAACCACCTACCGGACTGCCCTGGCTGAACCGGACCAAGCACGCCTGCACCAGCGCCCGCCGGAGCTGGACGCCGGCTATGCCGCCGAGATGGCCCGCCGTACGCTGTTCGAACGCTTTGGCGAGGATGCCTATCGGCGGGGCTATCGGGTGACCACCACCATCGACGCCCGACTGCAACGCGCCGCCCAGGAGGCAGTCCGGGAGGCCATCCAGGCATATGACCGGCGTCACGGCTACCGCGGAGCCGAGGCGCGCCCGGCGGTAAACGCCGGCCCGGGCGCCAACCCGGACGAGGGCGCCGACCTGGCCACGCTCGACGCACTCTTGGCCCGAACGGACGACCTGCCGGGGCTGCGGGTCGGCTGGGTGCGCAGCGCCGATGCGCGGCACGCCGAGGTCTATCTCGGCCACGGCGAACGAGTGACCCTTGAGTTGGCACAGGTGCAGTGGGCACGCCCCTTGCGCACCGTCGACCAGCAGGGCCCCGCCCCCCGCCGCGTGGACGCCGTACTACACGCGGGAGACATGATTCGCCTGCGGCAGGACCCGCGAGGGCATTGGGAGCTGGCCCAGCGGCCCAGGGTAACCGCCGCCCTGCTCGCCCTGGCCCCCCGGGACGGAGCCATCCGCGCCCTCGTCGGCGGCTATCGGTTCGGGGCGGACCAGTTCAACCGCGCGGCCGACGCGCACCGCCAGAGCGGCTCTGCGTTCAAACCCTTCGTCTATGCCGCGGCCCTGGCGCGCGGCTGGACCCCGGCCAGCCTGATCCTCGACGCCCCGCTGGCGTTAGCGGGCACAGAGGACGAGACCTGGACCCCGGACAACTTCGATCATCGGGCCTTGGGTCCGATGCGCCTGCGCCTGGCACTGACCCAGTCGCGCAACCTGGCCGCAATCGACCTCCTGCAACGGGTGGGCGTCGACGAGGCCCGGGCCTTTGCCGCCCGCTTCGGCTTCGAGCTGGAGCGGCTGCCCCGCAACCTGACCCTCACCCTGGGGGTCGGCCTGGTCACCCTACCCCAGTTGGCCGGGGCCTATGCTGTTTTCGCCAATGGCGGTTTCCGGGTGGAGCCTCACCTGATCGCTCGCATCGAGGATCGCGAGGGCAAGACCGTGTTCCAGACCGATCCACCCCGCGCCTGCACCGACTGCTGGTTCCGGAACTCAGACGCGGCCACCCCGGACCGACTCCCCACTCCCGAGGCAACCCTGGCCGACCGCGTCCTGGAACCCTCACTGGCCTACCAGATGCACTCCCTGCTACAAGACGTGGTCACTCGCGGCACCGGCCGCCGCGTCCTGGAACTGCATCGTTCGGACTTGGCCGGCAAGACCGGCACGACCAACGCCGTACGTGATGCCTGGTTCTGCGGTTATCAGAAGGATCTGGTAACCATCGCCTGGATGGGTTTCGACGACGCGGCGCCCCTGGGACGGGGCGAGACTGGGGGCGAGTCGGCCGCACGACTGTGGACGGGATTCATGGGCGAGGCGCTCAAGGGCAAACCCGAGGCCCAGCTACCGGTTCCGTCTGGCATGGTACGGGTGCTGGTCCACGGCACCGACGGCACCCCAGCGGGCCCCGCCGACGCCGACGCCATCGCCGAATGGGTGCGGGAGGCCGATCAGGATTTTCTCGCCGGCCCGAACCCGGTATTCTGGTCCGCGGACCGGGACATCACCGACGGTATGCCCCCAACCATCATTGACGAGGTTTTCTAAACAAGGAACGCCGCCGCGGCACCCCCATCATTATCCTTTTGCAGACGTTTCCGCCATCACCAGACGGACCTCCGGTGCGCCGGTGCGACTGGAACGGCTTTCGCAGGGTTTGCCAAGTCCTCCGCAAACCAAGGAGAATCCGAGACCCCAAGCGCTCGGCCCCGGCTAGTCTCCGGATTCCGGACACATCCGCTTTGGTCTCTTCAGTTACTTGAGGTGCGAATGCTCAATGTTACGAAACACATCGCTAGACTGGGTCTGTCTTGGCCCCTGCTAATTGGAGTATTTATTTCGCTGGCCTGGATCATACAGCCAGTATCTCCCTTTTTGCTTGATCCAGATACCTACTGGCACATCGCGACCGGAGACTGGATCCTTTCACATGCTGCTATACCGACTTTCGACCCGTTTTCGCATACCATGCCTGGCCCGCCTTGGCTTGCTTCAGAGTGGCTCTCCGATGTGATTTTCGCCGTCGTCCAGCGTGCAACTGGCTGGAATGGACTAGTCTTTCTCTCGATCGCCTGCGGCGCAGTTACGATTGCCCTTGTGGCGCGCTTCCTCTTCGATCGGATGCCAGCGCTCTACGCCTTTGTCTTCCTGATCCTGACCTACGCTACTCTCACAAATCACCTCCTTGCGCGACCCCATATACTTGCCTGGCCGCTATTAGTGATTTGGGTGAGTAGGCTGGTGCAGGCCACTGAGCAAAATACGCCACCGCCGTGGTGGCTCCTTGGCATCATGGTGCTCTGGACCAACCTGCACGGGAGCTTCATTCTCGGCTTGGTGATAACCATACCCTTGGCCATTGGAACCATCGTTGCCGCTCCAGTTACACAGCAGAAAAAACTTACCATCATATGGATCCGGTTTGCCATGCTAGCGACACTGGCTGCGATGTGCTCTCCGCACAGTTGGCATGGACTGGGGCTCATCTTTGAGATCATAGAAATAAATCAACTACAGCGAATTACGGAGTGGCAATCCGCAGATTTCACCTCCCTGAACCCTCTCGAAACGTGGATCTCCGCGCTACTCGCCCTGTCGTGTCTTGGCTATCTGAGATTGCCGATCATGCGACTTGTTCTTCTACTTGGCGTGTTGCACATGGCGCTTAGTCATTCTCGCTACATATCAATTTTCGGGCTGCTTACACCGCTGCTGATTGCCACCGCTGTCGGCGAATGCTACCGAGCGCGTGCCACAGAAGCCAGCACGGGCATCAAGTCGCCTCACAGACTCTTGCAAATCGTGGCAAACCCAGCCTCCGCGCGAGCTACGGCCACCAGCTTGTGCCTGGTTTTCTTGATGGGATTACTAAGCCCGCTGATCCACGAACGGACGCCAGACCTCAAGAACACGCCTTCGGCAGCGTTGGATCAAGCCAAGGCATCGGGACTCACCCGCGGCATTATTTTCAACGATTACAGCTTTGGCGGATATCTTATTTATCGCGGCATTCCAGCATTTGTCGATGGACGTGTCGTTGGCGGGAATGCGACCATCACGACTTACCTCTCCATCCATGATTCGGTCAGCAAGCAGCAATTCGCCAGTGGGCTCGACAAAGCACAGATCACGTGGACATTGCTGCCCACGGGTAGCCTGCTGGCAAGCTTTCTCGATGAGCTGCCGGAATGGCACCGTGTCTTCGCGGACGACATTGCAGTGGTTCATGCCAGGCGCCCATTACAATAACTGAGACCCTATATCTCTGGCCCCGGCTCGCCCAGGGGCTGTAGTGGCTAAGGCAGCGACCCTCCAGGAACTCCGGCCTTCTGTCGGCCGGGCACCCCACGCCCCTTCGTCAGAGCGCTGACACTTGCGCCTTAGCCGCGGCTTACCTAAGCCCAAAAATGCCTAGCGCTCGCCGCCGAAACCCGCTGACAGCACCACGGCCACTGGACTATGATACGCGCTTGCTGTGTAACGGCAGTGGCGTCACTCGCCACCCAGATCGCCTATTACGAGCAATAATTCAACCATAGAACTTCCGGATGAAGATGCCAGCAATCATTAGAGACTGACAGCGAGCGGCTCAATGCCGACACCTGATCTGTCTAGCACAATACTTATGATTCATTTTCGATGTGATAAACACCACTCTTCGACAACGTGGCCAAAGAACCGGTGTACCGGCCTTCCGCGTACCATGGCCGTCTCTATTCTGGCACTGCTGGCACTGTTGACGGTAGCGAGCATCAGCACCGTTCCCGCCGCACAAGGCATCATTGATGGGCACCATACCCGTATGGAAGCAACATCCAGATCGACTGATACCGCACTTTTTCGGAGTCTTGTCACACAGGTGCGCTCAGGGGGAAACTATTACGTTGTAGCCATTGCAACCCAACGCACAAGTGGCTATCCCGTTCGCCCCTTCTTCACGATTCGGCTGCCGACACTGACCTGGCTGATCGCGTACCTCTCGCCGCTGGTAGCGCGCCTTCTCATCCTGCTTCTGGCAGCGGCAACCGTCATCACCTTGACCATCCGGCTGACGGCGATCATCGATCAGACTAACCTGCGGATGGTTGTCGGGATATTGTTGATCATCTTTGGCGTGTTTCCGGCATTAGTCGAGCCGGCGATCTGGCAAACTGAAATATGGGCGGGTCTATTCATCACCCTATCCCTGGCCCTGCGCCAGCCGGAGCGTTACTGGCCGAGCATCGCTGCGGCACTGGCGGCCGTGCTCATCCGTGAACTGGCCCTGCCCTATCTGCTGGCCATGGGGCTACTGGCGGCATTGGCCGGGCGGCGACGGGAAACACTCGGATGGGGCATCGCCATCGGTTTGTTTGCGGTTGCCTTTCTTGCCCATGCCCAGGCCGTCCACGCACTAATACAGCCCAACGATCCCGTATCGCAGGGATGGAATGGACAAGCAGGCTGGGCATTGTTTGTCTCCTCCTGCTGCCTGGGGACCATCCTGATGGCGCTACCGACGCTGGTGGTCGCCGTGCTGCTGCCCTTCAGCTTTTTCGGTCTGGCCGCATGGAACGCGCCAGTCACACTGCGCGCCTTCATCACCCTTTCGGGATACGCACTATTGATCACGATGTTCGCACGCGTGGACAATGTGTATTGGGTGTGGATGATCAGCCCGATCCTCGGTCTCGGCCTGCTGTTCGCGCCCTATTGCCTGACTGATCTGCTCAGGAGTGCGCGCCGCCGCGCCGGTTCGACATGCGCACCACACCATTGATCGGCACCGCTTCGGCACTAGCGGCTGCCTTATCCGTATCTTCCCGCATAATTCCTGACCCACGGCACCCATGATGCGGATACGGGACATCACTCTGAACCTCACTGATCGCTGCTATGTCTTCGCCGCTTGGGGTACACTCCTTGCCGTTTATCACCTCACATATCGCGCCTTCTTTCCGACGCAACGCGGAACCTTGGGACACGACTTTGGTCTCGCCTTGGCGGGCAACGTGGATGGTTTTATCTGGTTCCTAAAGAACGGCCCGCTTGAGGTTCCTTGGTTTACGCCATCCTTTTGCGGCGGTGTGCCGTTTTTCGCGGATCCGCAGTCTGGCTATTACTCCGTGCCACAATGGCTGACCTTTGTGATGGATCCACTGACAGCCGCCTATCTGACCCTACTGCTGTTTGCGTCGCTGGGCTATTTTGGGATCTATGCACTCGCCCGGCAAGGCTTTCGCCTCCCGCTGAGTTGGTCTATCTTCGCTTCCGCACTCTTTTTCTTTAATACCTTTTTCCCCTATCGCACCATTATCGGGGAATACGGCTATCTTGGCTTCGCGCTAGCCCCTTGGCTGGCCTATTTCCTCATTCGCCCCGCGGCGGCCATCACGGACAGACTGGCTTTTTCCTTGCTCGCCGGCGGGATCGCCGCCTATTGGCTGCAATCGGGCCTGACGACGCTGATGGTCCCTGCCACCTTGAGTATTGCTCTGATCCTACTGGTGTACCGTCTGCGGCAGCCGTGGCCGCGGGACCTGCCGGGACGTATATTTGTCGCGCTCGGTGTCACTCTCGCTTTTTCGGTAAGCAAACTGGTGGCCAGCCTCTCGTTTTACAGCCGGTTTGAACGTACGCAATATTTGCTACCCGGATTCACGGACCCGTTTGTCCTGTTTCAGACCAGCGTGCTTGCCTTGTTCGGTTCCAGCGAGAAGGCGTATGCCGTCACGGCCGGGCACCTGGTCAATGCGCAATGGGCAGTGCTGCCACACGAATGGGCCTATAGCTTCACGCTGACGCCGATCTTCATCATCCTTGCCGCCCGCGTGCTTAATATACCGCAGACACGCAACCGAGGGCCGAATGAGTCGACAGCAGCCGTCGGCCGATCCGATCGGACGGGGATCAGCAAAACGCAGGCCGTCGCCCTGACCATCGCCGCGATCTCACTGATACCACTCGCATTGCAGCTTTACACCCCGGAACTCAATGCCTGGTACAAAGGGCTGCCGCTGATCGGCGCGACGGCTTTCCCCATGCGTTGGCTCATCGTTTATCTGCCGGTCCTGCCCATCGCCACGGCCCTCGTTGCCAGTCACATGTTAGGTGCCCGAACAAGACAAGCACCGTGGTTGGTTGGCGGCTCCATCGTGATGCTGATCGCACTGACCTTAGCAGACTCCAAAGCGTATTATGCCGACCAGCCCTATCGCCCGGGCGCACTGCTTGATGGATACAGCCGCCTCGCAACCGGCGCGGTGAAAGAGCAACGGATTCGTGCCATTGGCGTCATGACCGACCCAGACCCTTGGGCGCCGGAGGCCAAGGCACGACGCAATGACTTAGTGGTCGAGGGCATCTCGCAGGCGCAGTGCTACAGCCCGGCGTTTGGCTATCGGCTGGAGAGATTCCCGCGCGGCCGGCTGGTCGTAGGGGATGTCATGGCGGAGAGCGAAGGCTACCTGAATATCAAGAATCCCGCCTGCTACGTTTTCCCCGAAGAAAACAAATGTGCACCGGGCGACCATTTCCGCGTCGCAGAGCGAGAGAAGGCCGAGGCGTTCGTCTCCTATGCCCCATTCCCATTCAACAAGAGCAGGCTTCAGCGCACGGCGGACCTCGTAACAATGGGTACACTGATCACGGTCGGCGCCTTCCTGCTGTTCCTATGGCCCTGGTTCTCTTGGCGACGGCGACGGACAGAGGCACACCGGTGATGGGATCATTCAATGGTTCAACCATGGCTTTACTGCATAGACTGATCGTAAAATTTACGTCGCTATTCCTCTTAGTATCTTTAGCCTTTTGCTATTACGTATCGGTGCGTTCCGTAGCGCAATATCCGGCCATGACCGACTTCGGAAAGTTCTATGCCTCGGCTCAATTTTTTCGAGATGGCCAAGACATTTATTCACCAGTAGCAATCACCGCGCTCGGTCCACTACCTCCAGACACACAATTGTACGGACAGTTCTTGCATCCCAACTTGAATCTCCCCGTGGTGACGGCGTTGTTCGTCCCGCTTACGTTCCTGGATTTTTCCGCGGCGTTCATGTGCTGGAGCGCCTTCTCTATGCTGTGCGGACTCGTGGCAATTCGGCTGGTCGCCAGCAAACTGCAGGTCACACTGCCACGGGGAACCGGCACATTGTGGTTGGCCATTCTGTTACTCAGCTATTATCCGACGTGGTGCACGATCAGACTGGGGCAAGTCTCATTGGTATTGTTTCTGCTGCTGGCGATGGGCTGGGCGGCGGCACGCGAGGACAAGTACCGGCTGGCTGGACTGGCCATTGGACTGGCGTTACTGCTCAAGATATTCGTGCTCGCGCTGATCCCATTCTTCTTGGCCGCCAAGCGCTGGCGACTCGCCATTTGGAGTCTTGGCGTCTTTGCCGCCGGTCTTCTTTTCAGTCTCGCGGCATGCGGGCTTGATGCCCATCGCGCTTATATCGATGCCATTTCAGGAATTACATGGTATGGGTTCAACTGGAACGCCTCGCTGCTTGGTTTTTTTTCGCGAATCTTCGGCGGAGCTGAGAACACGCCAGCGATCGACGCCCCCTGGAT
>CAILVI010000344.1 GCA_903837595.1 uncultured Thiodictyon sp. | reverse complement strand
CGGCGATGCCGGACGCCTCGCGATAGGCCGCCACTGCCTCCTGGGAACGGGCGAGATTGATGAGTTGGTCGCCCAAGCGGACGAGCAGGATGAAGAGAATACGCTGTGTACCGCGGTCGTCCGGTCGGTCTGCGGCCTGTGTGCGGGCCGCGGCGACCTCGGCCTCCAGTGTATCGCGGTCTTGGCCATCGGCACCGGCGGCATCCCGTCCGGGTTCCTGCGCAAAAACCAATCCTTGGCTCCCCCCGTCACGCGCGTGCGTGAGCTCAGGTTCCAGTGTCACCGAGACCCCGCGGACCGACCAAAAGTCGGGCGCTTCCTGGGCAAAGACCGCCGCCAACCGCGGTGACAGGCACAACAGCAGGACCCCGTCCAGTCCGCGGGCGAGGGCGTTGCGTTGCTCGTTCATGCGCCGGAAGAGTTGCCGCCAGGCCGGCTGGTCCGCCGTGCCGGGGAAGCTGGCGTCGAGTGCAAAGACGACGCGCTCATCGGCGCTGGTTGGGGCCAGTCCGCTGAGACGGTCGTTGACCAGGACGCTCAGGGCGTCGCCGTCGAGCGGCCGATCGGACGGCAGGGCCTGCGCGGCGGGGATCAGGTGTTCACTGCGCACTGTACCGCCGCGTCGCGCCGGCACGTCAACGGCCAGGGTGCCGAGCAGTTGGCGGACCTGCCGCGGCGAGTGGCAGACGACAATATGAAACTGGAACCCGTCGCCCAGGGCGAGCGCGCCGATCAGGTGCGCCAGCGCGGCGTCGTTCTCAACCGACATCCTGACCCGTCCGGCCGTCAGCGGCCTGGGCGAGGGCGGCGCGGGCGGCCTTGACACCGGGGATCTCGGCGACCGCCGGGTGCAGGTCGAACCAATCGTTGTCGTTCACGTAACGCAGCACGGCGTTGTTCAGCAGCATCTGGTCGGCGATCTGGCCGTGCTCGCTGTTGAGCACCGTGTAATACCGATCCAGGGCAACCCGCGCCAGCCGGTCAGAGGTATCGGCCGGGACCACCTTGCGGTAGGCGTCTTTCAGTTCGTTGACAATTCGCGAAAAATCAGAATCGCTGAGCGGCAGTTCCTCGTGCGCGAGGGCGGACTGGAGCAGGCGCACGAGCTCGCGCGGATAGCCGCCGGACCAGCGGATCAGTTCGCCGATGCGCGGCTAGGGGTCCGGGCCGAAAACGGCTTGCAGCACCTCATCGGGCACCCGCCGTCGCACCAGTTCGCGCGCCGCCGCCAGGCCGGCGGCGAAGGGCGCGCCATCGCGGTCGGTGAGCTTGATCATCGGCAGGACGCTGACCCGCTTGAAGCGGCGACTGACGAGTGCGGTCGGGATGGTATAGAGCACGTGTACCGGCAGGTGCAGGTAGGGTGCACCGCCGCTGAAGATCTGTTCCGCGCTGCCGAGGACCTCTTGCCAAGTCTCGCTGGTGCTGCGCAGCTTTTCGAGCGAGCCGAAGATCACCACCAGGCCGCCGGCGTGACCGCGTTGCCGGGCGCGTTCCTGAAGCAGTTCGAGTTCCTGATGGGCCTCGCGCAGGAAGCGGGTCAGGTTGCTCGCGACGATCGAGCGGACCTTGGCTCGCAGGCTCGGTCGGGCGCGCATCTCGACGACGAGCTTGGGTCCGCCCGGGATCGTGAGTTCACCCTTGCTGATCGGACAGTTCGATGGCATTGCCCAGGCGGTCCGTCCAGTTGGTGCCGCGCACCCGGTGCGGGCCGAACCCGTCGATGTCCAGATTGCGTTCGTCCTCGGGGGCCAGGGACTCCAGGGACTTGCAGCGGTTGTAATACTTGCGTCGAACGGCAAACTCCATGGGTGCTCCGGTGCGTCAGGGCGTGGCGGGTGCATGTTAGCGCAACCGGCGCGTCGCCGTGGACACTGGATCGGGTGCGGATCGCCCCACCTCCTGGAGTCAAAGGCTTCAGCCTTGGCGGGGGACCAAGGCTGAAGCCTTGGACTCCAGTCGAGGGGAACGCGGTTCGCGCGTACGGTCTTACTGAGGCACTAAACCCGCGCCGTCGTGTTGGTCTCGACCATCCCCGCCGCACCGCTCCAATAGCCGTCCACCAAGCCGTTCGGGACCAGGCCGCGCAGGGTGGCCTGACCTTCGGCGGTCGCCAGTTCGCCCTTGAGACTGGCGGCGAAGGTCCGCACGATGGTGGCGGTGTGCTGGGACTGGGGGCTCACCCGGACCAGATCGACGCCCAGCCGGCCCAGCTCACCCAGGAACGGGAGCAGGTTGTGGGTGGCGGCGGATTGGGTCTGGATGCCGTTGAGCGCCAGGAAGGGCTGATTCTCCTGGGTTTTGATCATGAGCCCGTCCGGGTGCTCGCTGCAGCGCAATTCGCAGTTATCCTTGCCCTGGCCATTGTTGAAGGCGGTGAAGCAGCGGGCGGAGTAGGCGAGTGGCAGGCGCCCGAAGGCGAAGACCTCGCACTCGACCCCGGCGGGGCGGGTGCGGATGAGGTCGGTCGCCGTCTCCCGGCCCAGTTCGACCGGCAGCACCCAGCGCTTCATACCGCTGGCGGCCAGGAAGCTCAGGGTCCGCTGGTTGTAGAGGTTGATGGAGGTGCCGACGACGAAGGGCCGTCCCTCCAGGAAGTCCAGTGCGGCGAGGTCATTGGCCTCGATGAGGAAACGCTGGTCGGCACACTGGCGCTCCAGGACCTTCAACTCACCCTCGGACTCGATCAGGGCCAGGGTGGAGATCACCGCTTCCCGGCCGCTGGCGGTCACCCGCTCGGCCAGGTCCCACCAGTCCTCGGGGCGCAGCAGCCGGCGTTTGGAGCAGATGGTCTCACCCAGATAGACGACGTCCACCGGGGTCTCCAGGATCTCCGCATAGAAGTCCAGGACCTGCTGGCGCGGCCAGTAATAGAGGATCGGTCCCAGCGACAGGCGGGGGCGCTGGTCGGTGGCTAGTGAAACGTCCGAAGGCATGGGTTCTCTCGAATTGGAATGGGTGTGATGGCTGGTGGGTCCGGGGCATCCGTTCCGGTCGCCGGCTCGCGTGGCGCGGAGCGCCAAAGTGACAGGCGTGACACCGCACAGCGGTGTCACAAGACCTTTCAGTTAGTGCCAGGTCCGCTCATAGGGGCCGATGGTGGTCTGGGTCCCTTCGGAGACCCGCGCCAGGGTTTGCATCCAGTCGTCCTTGGGGCGGAAGGCGCCCGGGTTGCGCTGGCAGGAGTCGATGGCCTCGCGCCAGACCCGGGTGACCTCCGAGACATAGCGGGTGCTGCGCTGGCGTCCCTCGAGCTTGATGGCGGCGACCCCGGCGGCCAGGATCTCGGGCAGCAGGTCGAGCGTGTTGAGGCTGGTGGGTTGCTCGATGGCGTAGCGGATGTCGCCCCCGACCTCGTAGCGACCCTTGCAGATGGTCGGGTAGCCGGCGGGTTCGTCGCGCCCGCGCCGTTCGATCAGTACACCGCCCAAGCGGGTTTCCTGACCGGCCGCGGTGTCGCGCCATTCCACGTGGCTCGCGGGCGAGCAGGCACCGTAG
This sequence comes from uncultured Thiodictyon sp., assembly GCA_903837595.1. GTDB lineage: Bacteria > Pseudomonadota > Gammaproteobacteria > Chromatiales > Chromatiaceae > Thiodictyon. The sequence goes on along the minus strand of CAILVI010000344.1, from coordinate 11,278 downwards.
GTGTTGGGTGACTGGCCGGTGGCATAGGATGACAGCAGACAGCGCCCCTCCACCATGACGCACAGGCTGCCGAAGCCGAAGATCTCCACCGGCACCTCGCTCTCTTTGATCACATGGGCGACCTGGGCGATGGAGAGCACGCGCGGTACCACCACCCGGCGGATATTGAAGTGCCGCTTCATGAAGCGGATCGCCGCCGGATTGGTGGCCGAGCCCTGGACCGAGAGGTGCAGTTTGAGTTCGGGGTGACGCTCGGCGGCGTAGTCCAGGACCCCCATGTCTGCCAGGATCAGTGCGTCCACGCCCAGGTCCGCCGCGCGATCTACCGCGGTGCTCCAGCGCGACCACCCCTTGGGTTGGGCAAAGGTGTTCACGGCGACAAAGACCCGGACCTTGCGGTCGCGGGCATAGCGCAGGCCCTCTTCGATCTGTTTGTCGCCGAAGTTGAGGCCAGCGAAGTGGCGGGCATTGGTGTCGTCCCGAAAGCCGAGATAGACGGCATCGGCGCCATTGTCCACGGCGGCCTTGAGGGACGGCAGGTTGCCGGCGGGGCAAACGAGTTCCATGGGCGGACTCCGGTAGGGGGTTGCGTTAAGGGGTGTGAGCGAGCGTCGGCCACGACGATCGATCCGGTTTTTCAGTCAGGCGGTGCGCGCGAGTCCGGGTAGGTCCGCACCCGTCCAACGCACGCCCTGACGGGTATCGCGGCGGTGTAGTTCCGCCTCGATTCGATTCAAGACGGCCCATTTGCAAGCGCACCAGTCCGGTGCCAGCAAGATCGACCGGGAGGCAGTCCCGGTCAGGCGGTGGAAGACCACTGACGGCGGGGTCTGCTCGATCAGGTCGGCACAGATGCTCGCATATTCATCCAGTTGTAGGGGCAGGTAGTCCCCGCGTCGCCATTCCAGCGCCAGTTGGGTGTGTCGGACCACGTGCAGTGGGTGAAGTTTGAGTCCCTCCACGCCCAGGTCAAGTACCTGCTCCAGGCTCCACAGTGCGGCCTCTCGACCCTCGCCCGGCAGGCCGATGATCAGATGGGCGCAGACCTTGAGCCCCCGGCGATGGGCCGCGCGGGTGGCCGCGCGGAACTCGGCGAAGCCGTGACCGCGATTGACCCGCGCCAGCGTTTCGTCGTGCGCCGACTGCAGCCCCAACTCCAGCCATACCTCCTTGCCCTGGGCGCGGTACCCGGCCAGCAGGTCCAGCACCGCCTCGGGCACACAGTCGGGTCGGGTGCCGATGGACAGCCCGACCACGTCGGGCAGGGCCAGGGCCTCGTCGTAGCGCGTGCGCAGCCGCTCGATGCGGTCGTAGGTATTGGTGTACGCCTGGAAATAGGCCATGAAGCGGCGCGCCCCGGTGCGCCGCGCCAGCACCGCCCGCCCGGCGGCGATCTGCTCGGTGACGCTCGGTGGCTCCTCCGCGTTGGGGCTGAACGACTGGTTGTTGCAGAAGGTGCAGCCGCCGCGGCCCTTGGTGCCGTCCCGATTCGGGCAGGTGAAGCCGGCGTTGATCGCGAGCTTGTGGACCCGCTGACCATAGCGGCGCAGCAGGTCCTGGCCGAGCGTGTTCACGCGCATGCTCAGATCGCGCTGCGTCGATTCACACGGCGTCGATGTGGGAGTCGGGGGGGCGATCAGGGGGGCTGGGTGCATCAATGGGAAATTAACATCCCGCCGGGCAAGCCGCAAGCCAGCGCAGTGACGAAATCACGAAAAACGCTCGAAAATCCATCAGTCTCCCCGGTCCAATCGAGTCACAGTATCAAGCAGTAACCGGTCGAGGACCGAGAAGTCGATATCCCGCGGTACCGGGATGGCGGCGTCACCAAGGTGTGCAAGCTCGGCGGCAATGAAGTCGTCGATGACCCGCAGCGGCGCGCTGTACTCGGACTCCAATGCCGCGCGCTTTCTGGCCAGCAGCGCGGCGATGGCGTCGCGTAGGGCCGGCTCGGTCACCAAGGCGTCGACCAGGTCCTGAAACCGCATGGGAGCGAGCCCACGGCCCTGCTCGATCCACCGTGCGGCCAGCAACGGGCGCAGCACATACAGGTATTTCTTCAGGCGCACCTGCTCACCGCGCAGATAGGTGTGGTCATTCCCCCGCGCCATGTGAACATAATGATAAAAGGACCGCTCGGGTCGGTGGGTGAGGCGGGCGGCCAGGCGCATGGCATCGAGAAATTTCGGGTCGGCCCGGTAGACCACGGGAGAGTCCAGCCATTCGACCAGGGTCGCGTTGCCCTTCTTCAGCAGCCCCAATGCCTTACGCAACTCCCAACCATTGATATCCAGCACCCCGGAGATCGGCAGCTCGATCACATCACGCGGCGGGTTCACCCGCAGATACCAGGCGAGCGGATGCACATAAAGAAAGCGCACGTCATAGTCGCTGTCGGGCGAGGCGAAGCCCCAGCCCCGGCTGCCCGATTCACAGGCAAACAGGACCCGCACCGCGTGCGCCGACTCGATCGCGGTGAGTTGTCGCTCGATCTCTGAGCGAATCACTGGATCGATGGGGTGTTCATTCATGGTGATTCAATCCAGTTTTTGGCTGCTCATGCTCTGGCTCCCACGCTTTCTGGCTCCGACGCGCAAGCCGTGGAGTAAGTCGCGAGGCTTCAGCTTCGCATGGGAATTCGCACCGCCGGAGCGGCATTCCCACGCGGAGCGTCACTGCCATTAAGTTAAGGACTTCTGGCCTTGAGCATAAATCCGGCCAAGTCCCAGTGCCGGACTTGGTGATTCTGGGTAAGGTCTCGGGTCCCGTCTGCGTTGGAGCGATTTACAACAGCCTCGGGCGTTGGTATTTTGTCCGACATGAAGGCGGATCTCTTGTTTGATGAGCGTGTCAATGTGCGCGAAGGGGCCTTTGCGGCCCTTCGGCTTTGGCATCTTCCGACGCCTGTGCCTGGTAGTCCGCACCCCTTCAAATACCGCTTGGCTTTCGTGGTGGAAGGTGTCTGTGTGCTGCGGTACGACAACGAATCCGGCAAAGGGGAGCACAAGCATCTGGGAGATACCGAGACGGCCTATGTGTTCACCTCGCCCAGGCAGTTGCTGGCCGACTTCTGGCACGATATCACGTTGTGGAGGACATGAGATGAGATCGGTAACCATCGGTGTGACCACGCCGGAAGCGGTTTCGGAGCGGTTTCTCCGCGCCTGGGACACTGGCAAGCCTCAAGGGGCGCAGATCGGATTTCTGACGCTGGAAGACCTGTGGAAGACCCTCACGCTCAAGCGCTGGGAGGTCCTCAAGGCGATGACCGGCGCCGGACCGCTCGCGATCCGCGAAATCGCGCGCCGGGTGACCCGGGACGTGAAGGCAGTCCATGCCGACGTGCATCTGCTGGTCAATGCCGGACTCCTGGAAAAGACCAGCGACGGCAAGATCGTGTTTCCTTATGACGAGGTGCATGTCGACTTCGTATTGAAGGCCGCGTGAATCCGGGAAGGGCAGAGCGGCCTTGATCGTCGTTCCGGCCACAACCGGCAAGGTCCGTCAGCAGGCGCGTATCCGATTCAATCCCGTTTCTGGCAGCTCGCCACTTGAAATCCCCCGCTGGCCGTGCGTCTCTGCCTATCGCAACACCCAACCCGGTTTGACCTTTCCCAACACCGCGTTGACTCCGGCCAGGGCCTCTTCCGACACCCCGCCCTCCCGATTCAACTCCACCGTCATGGAGAGGCGCAGGGTGTGACCCACGGCGGCCTCGACCAACTCGGCCATCTCCTCCGCCAGGTTTTCGACTTCATGGGTTTCCAAGGCCGCGACCGCCTGCCGCCGGCCGTGTGCATCTGCAATCCCCGGTCGGGGCGGCGGGAGCGTCACGGGTGGCTGTGCGACCCGCAGCCTTACGCCCGGCGCGCCGCCCAGATCACAGGGCCAGGGAGCCGAGTTCAGGGTGCGCTCCAGCAATCCCAAGCCGAAGGCCTGGTCGAGTGACTGACGGATCGTCGACCAGGGCAGGGGCCGCCCCAAGGCGGCGGACAAGGCCCCGCGCAGATGATCCGCGCTTGTCTCATCCTGGTGCCAGGCGGCGAGGAGGGCCGCGGGCAGCAGCTCGGCTGCGGGGATCGGGGCGGGGGGCGGTAGCAATTGCGCGTGATTGTTCAGGAAACCCGCCGGGACATCGTCCGCCAACAGGCTCACCGTGCCGTTGACCAGCCACACGCCGCCGGCCTTGATCGCCCCGGTGACTGCCGCCTTCAGCGCCGCCTCGTCCGTGGCCGGGATCAGCACGTCCTCGCGGTAGGCGCCCTTGTCGATGCTGACCAGATGCCGGCCGGAGAAGTAGTCCGCCAAGGCGTCCCAGGTCAGGGGCTGCCCATCCTCCCACAGACCCGGCAGGGTGCGGGGCACCAGCAGCACCGGGGCCAGCTCGGTCAAGACCGCAGCCGGCAGCAGCACCACCTCCAGGGTCGGATCGTCGATGGCGCTCGGCTCTGGGCGGTTACGCCAGAAGGTCCGCTGCGAGCGGTCGCCGCGGGTCACCCGCAGGACGAAGTCCCCGGCCGCGCAGCCCTGCAGCAGGGTCTCCAGGATCGCCTCCCGGTTCAGCATCTTCGGTAGGCTGGCAGTGGCCGCAAAGGCGCCGACCAGATCCTTGACATAGCGTGCGCTGTCCCCGGCGGCCCAGAGGTCATAGGGTCCGCCGGGCAGCAGGGCCTCCGCATTCACCGCGGTGGACTCGATGCGCAGGCGCCGGTCGGCCAGCAGACGGGGAAACAGCGGCTCATTGTCGACACTGATCCGGTAGGCGGCGACCCTATTGGACTCGTCCACCGTCACCGCGATGCAATAGGCCATCACCACATGGGAGGCGAGTTCTGCCCGCGCCGACTTGAGGTTGGTCGCCAGGCGCGCCGTGGAGGCGGTATCGATGTCGTCCCGCTCTTTGAGTGTCCGCGCCACCTCCTCCCAACCGAGCAGGTCGCGCGCCTTCTCGCGCGCCGCATCCAGCCCGTTCTGTGACGGCACGGCCAAGACGACGGCGTTGCGGTTGCGTGCCCTGGGCTTGTCCGGCCCCGAGGTCTCGTCCAGAAAGCGCCGGGCCGTCGCACTCGGCTTGCCGGGCTCGGAGGCCGCCGCCGGCCCCAGCACCGCATAATGGAAGGCGTCGTCGTCCTCGATATCCGCGGGCCGCGCCGGGAGCCTATTCACCCGCACCCGCGGACGGTCGCTCGTCGCCCCCGTCCCCTCGGTCAGCTTGCCGGCGTCCGCAATCGCCTGTTCCAGCACCGCATCCACCTGGCCATCGCCCACCCCGGCGCGGGCGGCATGGTGCATCTGCTTGAGATTGGGCCTGGAGCCCAGGCGCCAGGTCTTGGGCAGCCCGCCCTCCCGGTCCGCGGTCAGACCGTCGTCCAGATACCAGGAGGTCTCGGCCCAGGCGCGCAGGCCCTTATCCAGGTTGATCGGGTCAGGATTCCCCAGGCCCATCAGAAGCTTCAGCTCCCGGGTCCGGGCGTGCTGGCCGATAGGTTGGGAATGCAGGAAAGTGGCCACCACCGCCTGTTCCAGCTCCCGCGCGCCGACGCCGGGCAGACCTTCCTGCGCCTTCACGGCATGTGCAAGTTCCGCCTCCAGGATCGCTGGCCAATGCTGCTTGCGCCCATCGAACTGCTCCAACTGGGCGATGTTCGCGAGCTCCCGGGCGGCACTGCTCAGCCCGGCCCCGGCGGCCAGGAAGACCTGGGCGCCCACCAGCGGTTGCCGGTCCCAGGGCGCGGCATCGTGCAAGGCCGTGGCCAGGGTCTTCAAGATCCCGCGGGTCTGCTGAAAGCCCTCCAGCCCCGCCCACTTGCGGTAGATGAGATCGATCAGGTCCGGGTGGAAAGGGTACGCCGCCAGATAACGCTGCTGCTCGGCGGAGCGGCCCTTGTGGGTCTGCTCGTCCAGGGTCGCGAGGCTGTTCAGGGCCGCCATCACCTGGGTCGGCCAGGCGGCGGTGCGCTGGTAGCTTTCCAGGGTGAAGAGCCGCCGGCGCAGGATCTCCGGCACGTCGTGGCTCTCGACCGGCTGGATGCCCTCGTCCGCCACGCGCTTGAACTCGTCATAGAGCCCCTTGCTGAGCTGCCGGCCCAATTCGTCCAGCTTGCGGTTGTCCGAGGCCAGCAGCGAGGCGACCAGGCAGCAGCGCGGCACCTTGGCCACCGCCTGGGTCAGCGAGTGAAAAAAGTCCGCCATCCGGGTCTCCCAGCCCGGGTCCAGATCGACCATGGTGCGGACGAACCACAGCACCTCATCGAACAGGATCAGCACGGCCCCGGTATCGGCGCGGCCCAGTTCCAATAGGGCCTCCAGCACATTAGTGGCGGGCGGGCTCGGGCGTTCGTCCCCGCCGGACTTCAACAACTCCAGGCCCGCTGGCCCGGCCAGTTGCCAGGCCAACAGGCTCCAGGGCATCTTGAGCCACCGCAGGGTCCCGTCCGGCGCCCGGGCCTCCATGCCCTGCTCGGCGTCCAGATGATCGAAGACCACCGCCGCCACCCGTGCCCGCGGCAGGCCATCGTCCAGCCCGCAATGGGCGCGGAACTGCTGCACCGCCGGGCAGTCCGGCAGGCTGGCGGGGTCCTGGACCAGATGGACCAGGGTGATGAGCAGATGCGTCTTGCCCCCGCCGAAGGTCTGAAAGAGCTGGCGGACCGCCCGCTCGGACACACCGGCCAGGCGCCGGGTCACATCGCGCACCAGGTCGCGCATCCGCACCGTCGGATAGGTCAGGGCAAAGAACTCCGCCGGGTCGTGATAGACCCCCGGATTGCGCCCCAGCATCACATCATGCAGGTCCGCCGCGAATTGCTTCTGTGACAGGTCACCGCCCTTGATGTCGGCGCGTAGCTCCAATACCGCATGCCAGGGTTGTGTCGATTGCTTGGCCATGGGTCTCCTGCTGTGCTCCGTTGATGCCCTTTTCATTCATCCGCTCGCGCATGCCATTTCCCAATTCCAGGTCCCGCGCCCGATCCGTAGGCTGGGTAGAGCGCAGCGAAACCCAGCAGTCAGCGCATGATAAACGGGCAAACGATGGGTTTCGCTGCGCTCTACCCATCCTACGGGAATACCGGGGCGAATGCCCTGTGCGGCCAGGGAACCGACATGGCGAGCGGTAAATCAATCCCCCAGCGCCAGCGCAGTCTGACTGGTACTGCCCAGTTGGCGCAAATGGTTGGCCAGGCGCTCCAGGAGCGAGCGCTCCTCGGTGCTGCCGTCGGCGCGGCTCTGCTCGATCAGGGCCTGGATCAGTTGGGCGAAGAGTGGGCTCTGGCGCAGTCCGTGGCGGTCCAGATGGGCGTTCACCTGGGCCACGTCGGCGGCCACCCACAGTTGCATCAGCCGGTGGCAATGGTCGATCAGTGGGATGGGCCGGCCGCGGCTGGGCTCCTCGGCCAGACCGCGGTGGGTGCGCGCCTTCCAGGGCTTGAGCTTCAGCTTGCCGCCGCTGCCGCCTTCATCCCCCGACTCATCGGCCTCATCGGGCGCGGCGCCCTTGCCCTTGATCAGCAGCCCGCCGTGGTCCGCCAGGTCGCGCTCCGAGAGTCCGCAGGAGATGGCATAGAGGATACAGGGGCCGGCCGGGGCCTCCTTGAGCCCGAAGTCCGCGCGGTGTAGCAGATAATAGGTGGTCACATCGTCCAGCGGGTGGTCGCCGAGCAGGTCCGCGTCCTCACCCCGGGTCAGGACGCGCCCGACCACGAAGTCGACCACCATGCGTCGGACGTGTGCCAGGAACTCGTTGACCCCCATGAAGGCATTCTGTTCGGCCGCCTTGCGCACCGCCGGGAAGCGGCTGTAGGACTCCAGTGCCGGCCCGGTGGCCGCCCACACAAAGTCCGGCCCGCGGATGCCCGCGTCCCAGAACTCGCGCAGGCGCAGCCGGATGCTGGTCTCCATGTCCTTCAAGACCTGATTGTCCCAGCCGGGCTTGATGCCGGGCGCGCGCTTGCGGCAGACCAGCCAGAGTACACTTGAGGATGAACCAGGCGACCGGGTTGATGTCCATGGCCGTCACCTCACACCCCAGGCGCATGGCCTCCAGCGGGATGGCCCCGCCGCCCGCGAAGGGGTCCAGCACCCGCGGCGCCCGCCCGCCATAGGCATTGCGGATCTCGGCGCGGAACCAGTCCAGGTCCGGTCCGGACTCGCGGCCCCAATGCAGGATGCCGCCCTGCGTCTCTAGGGCCTCGATCTCCTCGACCTGACCGTTGGGCATCTTCTTGGGCTTGCTGATCTTGCGCAGCGTTCCACCCAAGCGCTTCAGGATGGCGTCGCGCGCCGCCTTATCCCCGGGGTCCGGCAGCAGAGTGGCGATCAGTGCCGCGCGGCAGGCGGCCAGTGGCCGGCGTGCCGGCCAGATATGCAGCGTGGAGATGTGCCCGTGGCGGACATTCTTCTCATGCACCGCGTCGATAGATGTCTCGCGCAATGGGAAGGCGACCTCAATGAGGCGCTTGTCATTCATACTGATTCTTCGCCATCATCAAGTTCCTTTAGCAACTAAGGTGCACAACTCACCGCGACCTCATTGCTAAACTGCCCGACCTCCTGGTCCTTGCGCACATACACCGCGGTGTAGCGGCGCAGCTCGGCCTTGCCCGCCTGGAGCAGGGGGCGGGTGTCGAGCCAGGGGGAGTGGGCGGCGCGGCCCACCAGGACCCAACCGCTATCCCCTTCGCGTTGACAGTAGATATTGATCCCTTCGCTCTTATACTTGGTGAAGGTCAGCCTGACGACTCCCCCGGTCTGATCGATGGCCGCGAGATCGGGCTTGGCCGTGTTGAGGTCGAAGCGGTGCTTGGGCGGCACGATTCCCAGGTCCAGGCCCATGGCGGTGGTATAGCCGCGATGTCCCTTGATGTGCCGCTTCACTTTCCGCAGCACCGTCTCGAGCCGCTCCCGCCGCTGTTTCTTACAGGCCGTGGCGGCCTTGGCCGCGGCGGCCGCAGCGAGGGCGTCGGTCACCGCGCCACGAAAATCATCGCCCGCATCGATCAGTTCCGCGAGTTCCTCCTCGGTTACCCCATAACCAGCCAGATCGGCGCGGAGCTTGCCGAGGGCCTGAGCGAGCCAGGCCAGCAGGTCCTGGTCCGTCGCCGGGATGAAATCCTCTTTGCGCATCGTCGGTTTCCTCCCAGTCGTCTGTCGCTGTGGTGCAAGCGGTGGTGATTGGGGCGCGCCGGGCGGCGGCGGGCCGGCCGTCAGGTCTCGGCGGTGGCCCGTCGGGCGGTCGCGGTCACTCCCTTGAGTACCAAGAAAGTTCCCATGACATCCGGGAACGCCTCAATACGATCGGGGAACATTCCCGCGTTAGCAGGAAAACGCCCCCAATCCTGTGGGCATTCCATCATGTCATCAGGGAACGTTCCCGATGGATTAGGGAAAATTCCCGGTCCCTTCGGGAACATTCCCGAACCGCTCGGTAGTATACCCGAAGTCTTCGAGAACAGTCGCAACGAAATATGGCCTTATGTCCCACTATATGTTGATGTTTCGATGCATCTTTCGCAATATTTTTCGGGTCGCGTGGGAATATTCCCGAAGGGATCGGGAACGTTCCCGGAGCCTTTGGGGGCCTTCCTGAGGCCATCGGCAGAGTGTCCTTGGCCCTTGGTACGGTTCCCCGGGCGTCCGGTTGGCGGCGGCGACGACCCGGGAAGCCCCCCGGCATCCCCAATCATAATACGCGGGCGGTGTTCATGGCCCCCGAACGCTGGACTCTTGGCATCGAACCGGGTGGGGGCGTGCCGCGGGGACCCGCGGGCCACCGCGCGACCCCGCCCCAGCCCCTTCGCGTCTCAGTCGCTGGCCGCGCACCGAACAATGTCGCCATAGTTGATCAGCACGCCGCCCTGGTTGCGGCTGACGAGCCGCCCGAAGGGGTCCTGGACGCGCAGGAGCCGCGGGCGGCCGGTGCCGCAGTCGAAGACGGCATACAGCCAATAGCGCCCGCGCAAGTTACAGGCACGCGCCCACTCGTTGGCGGTCAACTCCACCGCATCGGTGCCGACCCGGCCCTTGACCTCGATCCCACGCTCCTCCCCCGGGCGCTCGGAGAGCAGATCGAAGCCGGGGTGGTCCATGAGGCCCGCCAGGCGCGCCCGCTCGGGGGTGGAGACATCGCGCACCCTGGCGCCGCGGGCGGTCTCGGCGGCCATGGCGATGTCCACGGCGATACGCTCCACTTCGAGATCAAGGGCCTGGATGTCGGCCGGGTCTTGGGATGGCTGGACCAGGCAGGTCGCGATGATCTCCACCCGGCCGGGCGCGATCAGGTCCAGTTCCCGACTCGCGTCGGCGATGGCCCGGGCGCGCCGCTGTGCGAGACCCGCCTGTTGGGCGCGGATACGCTCTACTTCGGCCTGGGCCTTGACGTTACCGGCGCGCGCCTGTTTGGCGTATTCCTTGCGCGCGGTGGTCAGCTCCCAGGCCTGATAGTCATAGGCGAGGCCGAGCAACTCCTTGGTCTGTGCCAGGGTCTCAGTGGCCGCGAGCCGGCGCCGTTCAGTCAGATCGCCGAGCGTTATGTGAATCAGATAGTCCAGGACCGCCAGCCGCCAGGTCTCGGCCCGGGCGAGAAAGACCAGACTGCCCGGGCTGGTCCCGCGGCCGGGCCGCAGCAGGAGCAGTTGTTCCACCGGCGCCTCTTCCAATCGGTCCTGATACTGCTTGAGCCCAACCAGCCGTTGTTCGATGACCTCCTCGGTCTGGTGACTGGGCGAGTCGGGGTCTGCCGCGCGGATGACGGACATCCGCGCGACGTGGAAAAGGTAGGGGGCGCTGCCGGCGGCGTCCGTGAAGAGGGGTCTGACAATCATCGGCGCGAAAACTTACTTTAAGGTGTAACCAACAGATTTATCAAGCTGATTTCTGGTGTCTCATCAAACGGACGTTTCCTGAGACAACCTGACGGTAGGGCAAAAGACGCTGAAAACCGGCTAAATCTGCCTCAAAAGTCCGTCTCAGAATTCAAAATCTCGGAAACTCATGTCGCCGCGAGGTTCTTGCGACCGCAGGAAGGGGCTTACCGTAAGTTTTCGCGCCGATGATTGTCAGACCCCGCCTGGCGGTTGAGCAGCCGGGCGAGGTTGTAGTAATGACGGATGTAGGCGGTGGTGCGGTCGTAGAGCGTCTGTTCGCTGACCTCGCCCTGGGTCAGCTCGAAGCTGACCGTGTCGCAGACCCGCACCGGAAAGAGTGGCCGGCCGGCCAGGTCGACCATCTCCTCCTTGACGCGGCGGATGAAATAGCGGGCGCGGGCGTCCGGCGGAAAGCG
>CAILVI010000343.1 GCA_903837595.1 uncultured Thiodictyon sp. | reverse complement strand
TTTCTGCTATTTCTTTTCTGTTTTCTGCTATTTCTTTTCTGTTTTCTGCTATTTCTTTCTTAAGTCGCCTGTTTTCAGCGTCTCCTCTTTCATCTGCTTTTGTTGCAGAGGCTCGGTATCGCTCTAACTCTGCTGAATATTTTTCCGGGAAATGTTTCCTTGCGTCTTTAATCGCCTGATCTAAGAAATAGACCGCTCTCCCGTTGCCTCTGTATTCTTCTGGGTTTATTTCTCCAGTGGCTCTCATTACGTGCAGGAAGGAAAACATTGTCATTTTTGCTCCTTTTATCTTGGCTTGGTCCGTGCCTGCTTCCTGCAATAGACTCTGGTAATAGGTTAGTGCGGCCGACTGATCTGCTGGAGCCAGCTCCTTATAAGAAGAAAGACGCTCGAGTACAGAGGCACTGTCGCCCGCTGCCACCTCCGCACGAGCGGGTTCTGCAGTGGCCGTGAGCGGCAAACCGTGCATCAGCAGCGACGCCGCCAGCACGATGCCCCCTGTCAGTTTGCGAGAGTTCTGCATCATCGAATCGTTCCTCGTGGTCGTTGAGAGGTTGCCCGGTCGCTTGGAAAATGGCCTGACTCCTGCCGTCACCGGGCGACTGCGGCTTTCCGTCTGTTGCGCGGCACGGCGTGAGATTTATGGCCCCGTCGATCGCATGAGGTCTTTCATCAGCAAGAACAGATGATAGGGATCGGTCGGACTGGGGCGGAAGTTGAAATGTTCGTAGAATGCTCGCGCCTCTTCGTCCTTGGCATGAACGAACAGCGCTCGGATACCGGCAATGTCGGCGGCCTGTGCGGTGCGGCGCAGGGCGTCTTTCAGCAGAGAGGAGCCCCATCCGCGCCCCTGTTCGTTTTTGGTCACGGCCAGGCGGGCCAGCACCATGAGCGGTACCGGATAGCGTCCCAGTCCTTGCGTGACGCGGCTCGGCGCGTCCTGATGGTTGGCTTGCCCGACGGCCAAACTGTAATAGGCGACCACGTCCGCGCCTTGGCACAGCACATAGGTCTGGGCCAGGTGGGCGCGTTGGTTACTCAGGGCGAAGCGTCCCAGAAAGTTGTTGAGTTCGGATTTTCCGCAATCAAAGCCTTCCGTGTTGTGGGAAAAATGCAGTTTCTCGATGCCCGTGACGGTCATGGGTTGAGGGCTTGTTCCAGGGCACTGGGCTCCGTCAGCAGGCGCTGAAGTCGGGGCATCGGTTGCGGGGGCGCGTCGAGTGCTGCGAGGAACGCAGCCCATTGCTCGTCATCGAGTTGGAATAGACGCCGATCGGCCATGATTTCGGCGGCCTTATTCAATGCACTGTCCAGCAGGAATTCGGATACCGTCTTGCTTGACGTATTGGCCGCGTCCTGCAAGGTGCGTTTCACGCTCGGGGTGGTGCGAATATCGATGCGTTCGCTACGGGGTTCGGTTTCGCGGGACATTGGGGTGGTCTCCTGAACATCGTTCGCGTCAATATGACACACGTTGTCAGGACAGACAAGCCGCCGTTCCACTTTTCCCGAGTCGCACACCTTGGCGCCGGGGCTTGAGGTTATCGGGCTCCAGGCCGCACTGGGGCAGTTGCGATCTGCCGCTTCGCCAGCGGGTGAGTTCTAGCCCCCCAAGGTGCCAGTCACCGGGACAAAGCGTACCGGCAGCACCTTCTGGCCCGCGAGCTGTCCGGACGGACCCTTCATATAGACCGCGAGTTGCTGGATGCTGTCGGGCTCACCGAGCGGGATCACCAGCCGGCCGCCCGGCTTGAGTTGTTCCAGCAGGGGCTGGGGCTGGCGTGGGGCGGCGGCGGTGACGATGATGGCGTCGAAGGGGGCCGCCTGCGGCCAACCGTGCCAACCATCCCCGGTTTGCACCTGGACCCGGTCGTAACCGAGCTCGGCGAGCCGCATGCGTGCCCCCGCGGCCAATTCCTGGACGATCTCTATCGTGTAGACGTCGAGCCCCATGGCGGCCAGCACCGCGGCTTGGTAGCCGCAGCCGGTGCCCAGCTCCAGGACCCGCTCCCCGGCGCCTACTCGCAGCAATTGGCTCATGATGGCGACGATGTAGGGTTGGGAGATGGTCTGGCCGCGACCGATGGGGAGTGGATGATCGGCGTATGCCAGGGCACGCTGCCCGGGTGGGACAAAGGCGTGACGGGGGACCGCCAGCAGGGCGGCGCGCACAGCTGGGTCGAGGCGGTCGAAACCGAGCGCAGACGCCGTCAGGCGCACCTCGGATTCCACTTCGGCGATCAGTGATTCGCGTTCTTTCATGCTCACAAGGTGACACCCGCTCCGCGGTGCAGGGGACCAAGTCACGCGCTGCGTGCGGCTACGATGCCTTTTCGGAACGCAGCCACTTGGTGATGGTGGTGGACCGCTTCAGTTCGGCCGTTCGCCGTGGGTCATTGGTCCAGAGTTGGAGCGCGCGGGGTGTCATTTGCGTGATGATGATTCCCCAGCGTTTCACATACAGCCAATGGATGCCGGGATGGTCGATGGCGACCGTGAAATAGTTGGCGATATAGCGGCGTGCTGGGAATAGCCGCTTGAGCAGCAGTACCACGCGCCCGCGTGCCGTTTTTTCGTTCGCCAGGTGTTCCACCGTGTTGCCCAGCATCTGCTTGGGTTGCTGATGCAAGAACATCGCCTCGAGTGCGGCCTTGCGGATGTCGGCGTCATCCGCGCCCGTGGGCCGCAGTCCATCCAGCACCGCGGCGGGCGGTTGCACTCCGAGATGTTCCCGCACCAGCTCCAACATCAGCCAGACACCCCGGCTCCAGCCCAGCTCATGCGCCCGTGCCAGGAAATCATCCCAGTCGATGGGGCGCGGGAGTCGTGTGATGACTTGAGCGATATCCAGCATGGCGCGGGGCCCCACGTACTGAAAGCGATGGTGGATCGCGGCATGGAAGCACAGCAATAGCAAGTGATCCTCCAGGCACGGAGTGCGGCAGGGCTGGCCGGCGAGCGTGGCGCTTTCCGACCGCTGCCAGAACCGGTCCTCGTCAATCGCCACTTCATCAATGGGGTGGGTCAAGGACCAGTGGATGTCGAAAAAGGCGCCGGTCACCGGGTGAATGAGCTTGAATTCATTATTGATCGCGGCAATCTGGCGCAGATCGGTGCAGTCGGACGGCACCTTAAAGCCCTGGGTTCGCGCGAGCGCAGTGAATCTTGGCATGTCCTGCGGGCGCAGCAGCAGGTCGATGTCGCCCGAGGCGCGGGCCTTAAGGTCGCCGTAGATCGTTTCGACCAGCCAGAGGCCCTTCAGCAGTAGGAACGGGATTCCGGCCGACTCGCAAGCCAAGCACATCGTGCGCAGCTGTATCTGTCTTCGCAGGTTGTACAGGAGGGTCGAACGAACCCTGTCATTCAGGCGCTGCAGGTCCGCTGCGGGCACCCGCGCGCGCAGTCCTTGGTTGGTCTTGAGGTATTCGCTGAGCTGGAATGCCAGTCGGTCGCGGATGGCTTGGCGGGTCAGCGTAGTCCAGTCGCTGGGGCCCAGTGCCGCCAGCCGGTCCGGGGCGGGCAGTGAGGGATTGCTGTGGAGTATCTGTAGCAGCAGATCGGCAAACGGGGTGGGCATGATGTTATGGCGATTCGCCCCCCCATAGCCAGGCCGCGCCGCGCACGCCGCTGGAGTCCCCATGCACCGGCGGCAGGATGCGGGTGGCGAAGCCGTCGCAGAAGAGGTGGGGCCGAATCAGGCCGGGGAGTTGCTGGTAGAGGTGGGGAAGGTTGGATAGACCGCCGCCCAAGACGATCACCTCCGGGTCGAGAACATTGATGACGCTGGCCAGCCCGCGGGCGAGGCGCTCAGCATGGCGGTTCAGTGTTGCTTGCGCCGCCGGGTCGCCCCGGGTGGCCGCCGCCGCAATGGCGAGCGGGGAGAGGTCGGCGCCAGTGTGTTGATGGTGGTCGGCCGCCAGTCGGGGACCACTCAAGTAGGTCTCCAGGCAGCCGCGTTTGCCGCAGTAACAGGGTGGTCCGGGCAACTCCTCGGGCGTGGGCCAGGGTAGGGGGTTGTGACCCCATTCGCCGGCGATGGCATTGGGTCCGGTGAGGAGCCGTCCGCCGATCACGACCCCGCCACCGGTGCCGGTGCCGGTGCCGATGATGACCCCGAAGACGCTGCCCGCCCCGCGGCCGGCCCCGTCCGTTGCCTCGGAGAGTGCAAAGCAGTCGGCGTCGTTGGCGAGACGCACCGGCCGCCCCAGCAATTGCGTCAGGTCGTGCTGCAAGGGCTGGTCGTTGAGCCAGATCGAGTTGGCGTTGCGCAGTCGCCCGCTGAAGGGTGAGATGGCCCCGGGGGTGCCGATGCCGATATGCCCCCGCTGGCCGGTCTCGGACTCGATGGCAGCGATGAGGCCCGTGATGGCCCCCAGGGTGGCGCCATAGTCATCCCGGGGGGCCGGGATGCGGCGCCGGGCCAGGGTGGCGCCAGCGGGATCGAGTGCAATGGCCTCGATCTTGGTCCCACCCAGGTCGACCCCGATGCGCATTTCCTCAGCCCTCGGGTTGGTCAGCGCTTTCAGCCCCCGAGGGGTTGGTGAAGCGGTCGTTGAGGGTCTGGATGTAGATGTCGCAATTCTGCAATACCAGCTCCACCTGCCGCTGCGCATCATGGCCCCAGCCGGCCGGGGTGGTGAGCAGCATGGTGCGCGCCGGGCGCGTATTGCGCTGGAAGGCCCCGACCAGGTCTCCCGGCACGTTCGACTCCGCGGCGCGCGCGCGCACCCAGCCCAGCAGCCCCTTGGCCGCCAGGTGCCGAATCCCGAAATGGACGGCCAAGGCCAACAGTGTGAGGAGGACGGTCAGGGCCAAGGGCGCCCAAGAGGACCCGGTGAACGCCGCCAGCCAGGGCGGGTCGTAGGTGAGACCCTGCCAGTGTCCGGCGTTGATTCCCCACAGCAAAAAGATGGCCCCGGCTAGGGCAAACGCGGCAGCATCCATGGCCCATACCCGTTGCCGCCAGCGCCCGAGGGCCTCGGTCAGCAGTCGCGCGGCGCCTTTGCTGATGGCGGTAGCGGTCTTGTCCAGGGCGCCGACGATCCGGTAGGCGCGCTCCACCTCCACCGAGTGCATGCGCCCGTGGATCTCTTTCAGATCCGCGTCACGCTTGGCCTCATAACGGCGCCGCTTGGCCTCGTCCTCGATCGGGCTGGCCGCGTCCGGACTATAGATGGTGTAGAAACGCCCGGCGGTCAGCCCCTCGTCACTGAGTGCGCGTTGCCAGGCGGCCACCACATCCTCCGGATTGTCCTCGCGCGCGGTCATATCGATCTGGTTGAGGATAAACATAAACTTGCCCGGGTCGACGCGGTTCATCGTCTTGCCGACCAGGTGGTGCAGGGTGTCGCGCATGGCGCCCGGCTCCGGGTGGCGGGCGTCGAAGAAAACCAGCACCAGGTCGGACAGATCGATGATGTGATCGACGATCCGCAAGGTGGCCGTGCGCTGCTTGTCGGCGTCGAAGCCGGGGGAGTCGATCAGGATCTTGCCGCGCAGGGCTTCGCTCGGGCAGCCCTGCAATTGCAGATAGGCGTCGATCCGGGCGCCCTCGCCGCTGGCCACCTCATTGATGCTGTTGGAGATGCGGTACAGCGGGAAGCGCGGGTCCGCGTCCAGTGCGACGCCGGGCAGCGCATGGGGCGTGGCGGCGCGGCTGTAGCAGATCACGGTGAAGCGATCGTCCACCGCCTGGTTGCCGGTGCGCTGCACCTTCTGTCCGAGGAAGTGGTTGATAAAGGTCGACTTGCCGGAGGAGAAGGTGCCCAGGACCGCGATCAGGGGCCACCAGGGGATCTGGGTGGCATAGGACTCGCTTGCGGGCATCAACCCCATCGCGTGGGCGACCCGGTCCAGCTCCCGGAAGCTCTGAATCGAACTCAGCAGCACCGGATTTTCCTGTTCCAAATGGCGTTCCAGGTTTCTCAGACGCTGGGAGACGACCTCTTCTGTCGACATGTGGCGATTCCTAAGCGAGTGGGCGGGGACCACCCCGGGTCCGGCTGGGTCGGGACGCCGCAGCCGATGCCGGGTGCGTGCCCCGCGACCGCAGGCATACACCGGGGCGGCGGTAAAGTGACCGCGGATGGTATACCGATTCAAGTGCGGCGCGGTAGTCTGCTGCCTCCCGGCAGGTCCGGCTCGGGCCTTGGCCGAGCCGCTAGTGGTGTCGTAAGCCTCTGAAGTAATAGATATCCTGAGTAGGAGGCTCGTTCGTTTACCCCAGCCCAAACCGCTCCAGGATGGTCTATCTTTAGATTTTCTGCTCCGTTACGCCCGAAGTCCCAAGGTTGGATTTCAGTTCGACCAGCCCCCCCCAGCGACCCCCACCACCGCGGTTCCGGATGAAGCCGACCCGCCCGCCGGGCCGGACCCTCAACGCCACCAGCCGCCAGGCACCCTCGAACTACCGCTTCAGAATCGCCCGCTAGCCGCCCCTGTTCGGTAAGCATTCCCAGCAGAGGTAACCAGGTTCGCAGACATTTCCGACGCCGTTGTGATCGGAGTCGGCTTGATCGGGATTCGCCTTCAGTGGGCAGTTGTCCCTGATGTCAGGGATGCCGTCATTGTCGTCGTCCGCATCCGCGTTGTTGCCGATGCCGTCATGGTCCGTATCCAGCCACTCCGCCGGATCGAGCGGGAAGGCGTCATCGCCATCCGGTACGCCATCGCCGTCGCTGTCCAAGCCCGGATAGCTAATGGTAATCTGAGTCCCTGTCACGGTGTGGGGAACGGATCGTGCGCCGTGGGCGTCAGCCAGCGCGTGCATGGAGTTGATAATCGGGATCGCGTTCGATGTAGCGAAGCCGACGCTATAGGTGCCCGCCGCCGCGGCAGTATTCGCCTGCAACCCGATGTTGAGCAGAATGCCGTCGCTACCGGCGATGCTGGCCGTGCCCGAGTAAGCGATCACTGCGACCCACACATTGGCCCTGTCTTCGGTCACCAAATAGTCGGTCGTGAAACCGGCCGGAAGCAACGCACCCGCGGTCACACCTGTCACGCCTATACCCTTGGGCAATGCAATCCGGGAGTTGAAGCCGGCGTACGGTTCGGTACCGCCGGAGAGCCGCAATTGCAGGGTGGCCGAACTGCCCTTTTGCACGTGGATAGGTCCGGAGACGGAGAGGACCGGCACGGCCGTTGCGCATGACGCGGAGACCAGGAGCAGCGCCGCTGTGGTCCAATTGATTGCATGGGACTTCATAGCTGGCTCCTCAGTTCCGATCGAGGTAGTAGTTGTAGAACCAGATCTCGATGTCCGATACCTTGTTGAGGTCCAGGATCGGCTGATTCGAGCTATGGATGGTCGGGACTTCCAGGGTCCAACTGCTCACGGCGGGGGAGAACTCTCGAAATTCCTTCTTGCGCAGAGACTCCACCGGGGCCTCCGGGTCGCGGGCAATGACCGCATTGATCGACACGTCGAAGGCGTCCTTGGAGCGGAAGGCCAGGGCGTGGGTTATCGGATCTTCCCGCGGTCGGGTGAGAAGAAGATCCCCTGGAGATTCGGCCTGACCGTGCTGAATTGCAGTCGCACCACCTCTTTGTTGGTTCCCCAGGTCGGCTTCACATGGGGCGCAATGCTCTTGAGATAGCTATGGAATGCGGTTAGCGCATCCACCGACTGGCCGGTTACCGGGTCCGGGTTGGCGAAGCGGGCGCGGGTCGGGTCGGCCGGATCCAAGCCTAGGTTGATCCAGACCCGGAAGGTACCGGTGCTGACATAGATGGCGTCGCTCAGGCCATCACCGTTCACGTCTGCAAGCAGCAGGCGCGTCTCGTCCAGTACGCCGAAGGGCGGGTTCGCCATGGGGACGGGGGCGCCGAACTCACCGAAGCCCTTGCCGGGGTACCAGGTGCACTGATCGCTCTGGACCCATACCAGGTCCTGGATGCGGTCGCCGTTCATGTCCGCCAGGCGGACGTAGGGGCGGTCGAGGCCCAGGTTCGGGTTGGGCAAGGCGGGGGTGAATGCGTTGCTCCATCGATTGGGCTGGCGGCTGGGCTGACCCGCGGTGCCGGGGCGGCTGAGCCAGACATAGACGTCGCTGGACGCCGCGGTGCGCATCACGTCGATGCGCTTATCGTTGTTTTGGTCCACCAGCCGCGTGTCGCGGTTCCGGAAATTGAACAGTGCCTGGCGGATCAAACCGCCGTCCTCCCAGGCGGGGGCGGTAGGCGGTCTTGAGTGGGAAGCGGGGGCGGTAGTCGACGAAGGGGTCCGGACGGGCCTCGTAGACCAGCTCGACCTGCATGGCGCCGTTGTATTGGATCAGCCGGCAGTAGCGCTGGTTGCTGTCGTCCAGCTTGGCATGGGTGAAGGCGATACGGTTGCCGTTGGTGTCCTCCATGGACTCCAGCAGCCAGCGGAAGATCCGGCCGGTGCTGTCTTGGATGCGACCCTCAGGTGTGGTGCCAAAGCGCAGTCGGGTGCCGTCGCTCTGGGTGGCCAGCCAGCCGGCGCCGTCGCGTTGAAAGCGGCTGAAGTCGGACTCGTTCTTGGGTCTGAAGGTGCCGTCGGCCAGCGGGATCAGGTCCTCGCCGCTGCTGTAGATGAAGGTATCCCACTCATCGGGCTCGTCGATTTCGCCGTCCTGGTCGTTGTCCACGCCATCCAGGTTCGGGTAGTCCGTGTAGTAGGGCAGGCCCTTGTCGGTCCGGCGCTGGATGCTCGGCAGGTTCAGCCGCCAGCCCAGGCCCACCGGGCCGTTGCCGTCGCCGCCGTTTTACGCGATGCCGATGGAGGGGGCGAAGCCGGCCCGACCGGGGGGCACGGCGAAGGGGACCGCATACGAGGCCGTGCCGCTGTTGAGTTGGGGCTGGAAGGACTCGCCCAGGCCCTCAATGGAGCCGGGACCGGAGGGGAGTGAAAGAACGGTCGGTTGGACGCCGGACTTGTCGGCAGTGGTGGCGGTTGCAGACAAAGCGAATAGCCACACCGCACAGGTGAGTGCGATGAGTGCGTGTCTTGCTGTAACCGCCGAACTGTGCATCGTGCGTCCGCTTGGGACCTGGGTTCCGCAGACCGGTCTGACGGCCGCACGGTAACCTGTTGGAGCTCGATAGCGCTGATGTCAGCGGTCATTCCCAGTCGTAATTGTTTTGAGACGCCCTGACCCGGTGATGCTACATGTTTAGTCCATCACCTGACAAGGCGGGCTGCTCGGGCTTGTTAACCCCAAGTAGTCATTTCGACTTCGGCCAATTTGCAGTTGGTCGGCGAGCCGACACGTGACGCCACGTCGGTGCCGAAGCGTGAGCTGAACCGGTGGGTGGCGCCGTCGATCGCAGCGGCCAGGGTCTACCCAGCGTCGGGCAGTACATCCGCAGCAGTCGCTCAAATCTTGTTCTTGATAACTTTAGCAATCTCTAATATTCTATTGGCAGGTGAGGTGCTGCACACCCCGCTTGCCACAAAAAACATGATCGAAATTAGAGATAAAGACGAAGAAGATTGCTACTGTTGTCGCCGTCGCCGCCCTGCTGGGTGTGTCTGCCTCTGCCTCTGCGTGGGCCCCTGGGGTGGTGGTCCAGGTTACGGGAATGGTTGGGGCGACAACGGTTCGGGCGATGGTTGGGGCGACATGTTCGGGAACGGCAACTTCAACATGAACATGAGTGGCGGCGGCAGTGGCCGCGGTTACGGACGGGGTAACGGTTATGGCTATGGCGATGGCTACGGGCCCCCGTACTACGGCGGCTACGCCCCGTATGGTGTGGCTCCCTATGGTGCTGCTCCCTACGGTACTCCCTATGCCGCATACCCGGCTCCGATGGCTCCCCCAGCCCGCACTGTTCCGGCCCAGACTGAGTCCAAGTAAGACCGTCACGTAGATGGTGGATGCGCAACGCTTCTCTACCCTACCGATGAATACGCTGGTCTGGTAATTTCCGGAAATCACCTTAGCAGTGGCGGGCGAGGTCTCCCCGGGGTGCCTGAGTCGTTGCCGCCCGCGGGGCGGTCCGTTTGGAGTGCCCGGGGTAGCCTCGCTACCCCACTGTTTTATTTTATGTTCTCCTCGCGTTGCTTGAATCGACCCGGGGGGCGCGTCATACTGCCGAGTCGGGGCACACCGGGTTCTTCGGCAGTTGCCCGGTCGGCCGGTGATTTGATTTAAAAACCAATCGCTTAGTGTGCGATTCGATGGGAAATATTTAATGAGACGTGCTGTCGGTGCCTGCCTGCTTGTCCTTGCCACCGGGGGCGTCCTGGCCGCCGGTCCCGCTGCCCCGGGGCCACGGGACCTGGGTGACTCAGTTGTGGTCCAGCAGGCCCAGGGGGTGCCCAGCGTGTCCCTGGGTGGGACCGTGATCCCCTACAAAGAGGTCACGCTGGCCGCCCAGTTAGCGGGCCGGGTCGCTTGGCTGGCCGGGATCGAGGGTGACACCTTCAAAGAGTCTGACCTCCTGGTCGGGATCGACGACGCCGAGTTGTTTGCCAAACGCCGCGCCATGCTCGCCCAATTGGCCAGCGCCGACGCCCAGTTGCGCAACGCCGGGGTGCAATACAACCGTGAGATCTTCGCGCCGCGCTCAAGCGGCGCCCCGGGCGGCATGGGCGTCCCGAATCTGTTCGACCAGATGTTCACCCGCCCCCTGGAGAACGTCGTCGGCGACCGGGAGCGCGGGGCCGAGCGCGGGGCGGATCTCTTTGCGTCCGGCATCCAGGTCCAGGAGGCCCAAAATGCGATCATGCGCCTCCAGGCTGAACTCCAGGGACTGGATACGAAGATTCGCGACGCCCGCAGTATCGCCCCGTTCGCCGGGGTGATCGCCAAGAAGTTCGTTGAGGTGGGGGACACGGTCCAGCCGGGTCAGCCACTGCTTAACTACGCCGATGTGGCCTACCTCCAGGTAGAGGTGGAGGTGCCGGCGCAGCTGCGCCCGGGGTTGCGTGAGGGCATGATGGTCAAGGCGGAGCTGGATCTGGATCACCGCCAGGTGCCGGTGCGGGTGGCCCAGATCTTCCCCGTGGCAGACAGTCAACGTCACACGGTCAAGGTCAAATTCGACCTGCCCCAAGGGGTGTCCCAGCCGGGCATGTACGCCAAAGTGCTGATCCCTGACGCGGGCGGTCCGTTACGCAACAATCCGGTGATCCCGTTGAGCGCCATCCGTTACAACGGCAGTCTGCCCGGTGTCTATGTGGTGGGCGAGACTGGCGAGCCGCAATTGCGGCTGATCCGCATCGGCGAGGGGCTCGGCGGCGGTTTGGTCAGCGTGCTCAGCGGGCTCACGGCGGGTGAGCGGGTGCTGGTCAATCCGGGTCCGCGCGT
This sequence comes from uncultured Thiodictyon sp., assembly GCA_903837595.1. Taxonomy (GTDB): domain Bacteria; phylum Pseudomonadota; class Gammaproteobacteria; order Chromatiales; family Chromatiaceae; genus Thiodictyon. The sequence continues at coordinate 9,427 of CAILVI010000343.1, read as the reverse complement.
GACCGCGGGCTGGGCCAAGGGCGGGGCTGCGGATCGCTAGGAGCATTGCTATCCAGCATGTGCTTTGCCTGAGAATAAATGGACGGGATTATGAGCCAAGAAGTGACCGCTGACCCCGAACGCGCAGAGTCGACTGTCAGCGAGGACCCTCCGGGAATCGCCGGGCGTAGCGCCCGGTTTTTCATCCGCTCCCCGCTCTCGCCGCTGTTCTATGTGGCCATGTTGCTCATGGGGCTGCTGGGGCTGATCCTGACCCCGCGCCAGGAGGACCCGCAGATCTCGGTGCCCATGATCGACATCATGGTGCAGTACCCTGGGGCCTCGGCGCAGCAGGTCGCCAATATGGCGATGCAGCCCCTGGAGCGGATCATGAGCGAGATCCCCGGGGTCAAGCACGTCTACTCCGCCTCGGAGCGCGGCCAGGGCTTCGTCACCGTAGAGTTCGACGTCGGCCAGCCGATGGGCCCGTCGCTGGTGAAGGTGAACGACAAGCTGGCCTCCAACATGGACAAGATCCCCCCCGGGGTCCTGCCGCCGCTGGTCAAGAGCAAGGGCGTCGACGATGTCCCCATCGTGACCCTGACCCTGTGGTCCAAGGACCTGGACGGGGACGGCACCCCGGACGTGGACGACGGGCAGTTGCGCCTGCTGGCCCAAGACGTGCTCCAGGCCATCGGGCAGGTCAAGAACACGGGGCCCGGCATGATCATCGGCGGGCGGCGCGAGCAGGTGACGGTAGATGTCCTGCCGGCGCGACTGTCCGGGTATCAGATTAGTCTGGACCAGGTGGCACAGACGCTCAAGACCGCCAATGCCGAGACCTCGGCCGGTGCGCTGGAGTCCAGCGGCTCACACTTCACCCTGACCACCGGCTCGTTTCTGAAGGGTGTGGATGACATCAATCGGCTGGTGGTCGGTACCTTCAATAAGGCGCCGGTCTACATCCGTGATGTGGCACGGGTGACCCTGGGGCCGGAAGACGCCACCCAGTTGGTGGCCTATTACACCGGGCCGGCGGCGCAGCGACAGGACGCACCGGATGGCCGCCCGGCGGTGACCATCGCGGTGGCCAAGAAGGAACTGACCAATGGCGTGAGCGTGGCCAACGCCATTATCGACCGAGTGGATGAGTTGAAGGGCAACCGCATCCCCAACAACGTCGAGGTCAGTATCACCCGCAACTATGGACAGACGGCGGACCAGAAGGTGAGTGAGCTGATCGGCAAGCTGATCAAGGCGACCTTCTTCGTGTTCGTGCTGGTGCTGGTGGCGTTTCGGGCGCTGCGCCCCGCCATCGTGGTCATGCTGGTGATCCCGGTGGTGCTCTTCATGACCGTCTTTGCCGCTTGGATCTGGGGCATGACGATCGACCGCGTGAGCCTGTTCGCGCTGATCTTCTCTATCGGTATCCTGGTGGATGATGCCATTGTCGTGATCGAGAATATCTACCGACGCTGGCTGGCGGAGGGTCGCACTGATGACGCGACCGCGGTGGACGCGGTGCGTGAGGTGGGCAATCCCACCATCCTGGCCACCTTCACGGTGATCGCGGCCTTGCTGCCCATGGGCTTCGTCAGCGGCATGATGGGCCCCTATATGGCCCCGATCCCCAAGCTGGGGTCGGTGGCCATGTTTATCTCACTGTTCGCGGCCTTCGTCTTCACCCCCTACCTGGCCATCTCCAAATGGCTGCGTCCATCGCTCGCCTACCTGGCGGCGGCAGAGCACCGCGAGCACCGCCATGCCGAAGTGACCGAGCGCGTCTTCCGCGCCATACTGACGCCTCTGATCTTAAGTCCCAGGAAGCGGCGGCTGTTTCGGCTGGCGTTATGGGGGGCCTTCCTCTTCACCTGCTCTTTTTTCTATTTCAAGTGGGTCGCGGTGAAGATGATGCCGCTCGACAACAAACCCGAGTTCTCGGTTGTCATCGACCTGCCAGAGGGCACGGCCCTGCCGGTGACGGCCAACCTGGCCGACCGCCTGGCGGCCAACCTGCGCACGCTGCCCGAGGTAACCGCCCTCCAGGTCTATGTCGGCACCGCGCGGCCCTTCGACTTCAACGGGATGGTGCGGCACTACTACCTGCGCTCGCAGCCCTGGCAGGCGGAGATCCAGGTCCAGCTCACCGATAAGCACGTCCGCGCGCGCACCAGCCACGAGATTGCGGTCGCGGCGCGCGAGGCACTGGACAGCCTGGTGAAGGGCACCGGGGCGACGCTCGCCGTGGTGGAGATGCCCCCAGGCCCGCCGGTGTTGCAGTCCGTGGTGGCCGAGATCTATGGCCCGACTCCCGAGTTGCGGCGTGCGTTTGCCCGCGATGTCACTGACTATTTGCGTAAGACCGCGAGCGCCCGCGACGTCGACAATTATCTGCGCGCGCCTTATGACTATTGGCGCTTCGACGTTGACACCGAGAAGGCGGTCCGCCGCGGGATCTCGGTGGACACGATCAATCGCAACCTCACCATGGCCTTGGGCGGTGCGCCCATCGGCGACATCAAGCAGGCGGCCGGCCAGCAGAGCGGGCACGAATCCACCGCGATCGTCCTGCAGGTCCCGCTGGCGGAGCGCTCGCAGATCGAGCGCTTGGGCGACCTGCCGATCCAGTCCAGCCAGGGTTTTAGCGTCCCACTGCGTGAGTTGGGTGAGTTCCGCTACGCCCAAGAGGAGGACATGATCTATAACAAGGACCTGCGTGGGGTGGAGTTCGTGGTGGCCGACGTGGGCGGACGCCTCGCGGCGCCGACCTATGCGATGTTCCAGGTCCAGGACCTGATGGCGGCGGCCGACTACACCGCTCCGGACGGCACCAAGCCGGCCGCCGGTGGGGGCCTTGGGGACGCCTTCTATTGGTTAACGCCGCCGCCGGCAGCCGACCGGCTCGCCGTGGAGTGGGGCGGTGAATGGACGGTGACCTTTGAGACCTTCCGTGACATGGGGGGGGCCTTCATGGTTGCCCTGGTGCTGATCTATATCCTGCTGGTGTGGGAGTTCGGTCACTTCCGCATCCCGCTGGTGATCATGGCGCCGATCCCGCTGACCCTGCTCGGGATCATCCCGGCCCACTTCGTCATGTTCCAGCTGGGGCTCGGGGGGGCGTTCACGGCCACCTCCATGATCGGCTGGATCGCGCTGGCCGGCATCATCGTGCGTAACTCCATCCTGCTGGTGGACTTCTCGCTGCACGAGATCCGCCGCGGTACGCCGGTGGCCGAGGCGGTGATTCGTGCCTGTAAGGTCCGCACGCGGCCCATCCTGATTACCGCCCTGGCCCTGGTCGCCGGCTCCAGCGTAATCATCACCGACCCCATCTTCCAGGGCATGGCCATCTCGCTGCTGGCCGGTACCATCGTCGCCACGGTCCTGACCCTGATCGTCATTCCACTGGGTTGCGTGGCCCGCGCGAATGAAATGTGTGCGGTCGCCGCCGCCACGGCACTGCATCTGCCGGCCTCCGGGCTGCCGTGCCAGTCCGAGGTGGTGCCGCGGGGGGCGGTGCCGGGTGGCACCGGGGCGGGTGGTGGTTGGTCCGCCGCGCCGGCGAAGCTGTGGGATGTGCTGACGCTGGTCTTCTATGCGATCCGCGGCATCTTCATCCTGCTCTTCGACCTCGCGAAGAACGCCTTCAAGCCCAAGTCACCGCCGCGGTCCCGGTCGCCCAAGTCCGGCACGGCGGCCCCCGGGGGCGCGCCGCCAGCCACGCCGGCACCTGCGGTGGCGCCGCCCTCGGCCCTGTCCGCGGCACTGCAGAAGGTCTGGGGGGTGCTGACCCTGGTCTTCTACGGCCTGCGCGGCATCCTGATCCTGCTGATCGATCTGGCGCAGAACGCCTTCAAGCCGAAGCCGCCGCCGCGCGTGAGAAGGCCAACGAACAGGGCACCGGCGGCGCCCGCACCTGATGCGGGTGCCGGTTGCGCGGCGGCTCCAGTGGCCGATGGCGGGGCAGGGGACGCGGTGGATTCGGTGTCGGCGCCTCCTGCGGGTCCAGTGGCGGCAGTGGATGTCGTCACTCCCCCTGAGCCGCGCTCGGCATTGGTGATGCGACCGGCTGCCGCGGCGAGTGAGGACACCCCCGCTGCGCAAGACGCGCGGGCGCCTGCGGGGTCCCCGGAGACCACGACTGAGATTGGTCCGGGCGCGGCGGCGCTGACTCCCGCTGAGCCAGCTGGCACTGCGGCCAAGACCGGCAGCGGCAAGAAGACCGCGGCCAAGCCGGCGACGGCGACGACACCTTCGAAGGTCGGGACCCGCTCGCCACGGCGAGGCATCCGGCTGAAGCGCGATGATGAGCCCGATGGGGACAAGTCATGACCAGGTGGCTGATTCTGCGGCGGCTGGCGCCAGGCTTAGTGCTTGCGTCGGGACTGGCGGCGGCGAATCCCTGGGGGATCGGTGACAACCAGGGCGCGGCCCAACGGCAGGCCCCGGGTCCCGATTGGATTCAGGGCGCTCCAGCCTCAACCTCAGCCCCAGCGCCAGTGGATCGCGCCGGTTCGCCGGACCATGCCACTGGCGCGAGCGATGCGCCTGGCCGTGCGTGGTCTGACGCCGCGGGCGCGCCGGCCTGGAGCGGCGACTGGCGTCGCACCGGTGAGCCGGCGACCGGGGAGCCAACACGAGGACCGGCCCCGGATGCTCCGGCCTATCGTTTCCGCGAGGATGCCGGTGGCGCCGACCTGCCGGTGGGGGCTGCCGCGGGCACCCCGGCGGGACCGGCTGGCGTCGCTGATCCGCCGGCGAGGCCAGCCCCCGGGTATCGCTTTCGCGGCGATCCGCCGGGGGTGGTTGGCGCAGGTGGCGGTGGGCCGGATGCCGGTTCATATCGCTTCCGTCCCTTGACGGAGCGGGAACTGGAGCGTCAGGGGCAGGGTGCCGACCCGGGTCCAAGGCCACGCCGCGCTCCGCCCGCGGGGCCGGGATGGCCGGATGAGCGCAGCGGTCCCTGGCCGTCACGGTGAGCGAGCCCGGTCGCGCGGGTGCGGGGAAAGGTGTTTCGAATTCTAACCGAGCAATTAATTGAAGGAGGCGGAGCGGCATCATGAGCATACACAAACGGGTGGTTTCGGCGGCACTGCTGGCCGTTGCGATGGCGGCAGCGGGGGCGGTCCGGGCGGAGGGGGCCAGCGCCCAGTTCGCGGCGGACATGGCGCGCAGTGCACCGGATGGTCAGGTGGTCGGGGGTAAGCTGTTTGTGGGCGACGGGCGTACCCGAATGGAGATGTCACAACAGGGGCGTGAGGTGGTGCGGATCAGTGATCAGAAGCGCGGCATGGAGTGGTTGCTGTTCCCGGCGGACAAGACCTATCTGGAGCGCTCCACGCCTGCGAAGGGCGCGACGCCCGCGCCGGCGACGCCCTCGCCAGAAGCCGATCCATGCGTGGGCTTGGAGGGGTTCACCTGCCGTCGGATCGGTCTCGAGGACGTGAACGGACGCCCGGCGGTGAAGTGGGAGATGTCGATGACCGACAAGGGTCAGACCCTGACCGCAACCCAGTGGTTGGACCAGCAGCGGGGCCTGCCCTTGAAACACGTCTTGCCGAACGGTCAGACGATGGAACTCAAACTGCTCGGCACCGAGACCCTCAACGGCCGCACGGCGGAAAAGTGGGAGATGACCACCGGGGTGCCCAATCAGCCGCCGACGAGCAGCATGCAATGGTATGACCCGGAACTGAAGCTGGCCGTGAAAGAGGAGCTTCGCGGCGGGGCCGTGAGTGAGCTCAAGAATATCCACGTCGGCCCCCAGCCCGATGACCTGTTCAAAGTGCCGGACGGGTACACGAAGAAGACCCTGCCCCAGCCCGCACCGCCCCCGGGTGCGCCGCCGATGGGTACACCAGCCCCGGCCGCACCGCCGGCGGCTGCACCGGCCCAATCGGGCGGCAGATAGCGTGGGTGCACCGCTCTTCGGGGCGGTGCCTGGCTTGACGGTGCGGACCCGCTGGGTAGCGGGCGGTCGCGGACACCCAATCGGAGTCTTACGTAGAGCATGATCACGCTGGTCGCCAGTCTCAAAGGTGGCTCGGGAAAGAGCACGGTCGCATTCAATCTTGGGGTTTGGTTGGCGTTGACTGACGTCTCCTGCCAGTTGGTGGATATCGATCCCCAGGCGACCCTCACTGACGTGATCGAGGTACGCCAGGAGGAGGGGTTCGCCCCGCCACTGCACGCACTCGACAAAGCGGTCCTCACGCGTGAGCACTTTCAGGGTATTGACGAGGTCGTCATCGACGCGGGCACGGCGGACATGGACAGCCTGCGCCTAGCGTTGGTCCTGTGCGATCGGGTGGTCGTGCCGGTGCAGCCGTCCCAGGCGGACATCTGGTCGGCGCAGCGCTTCATCCATCTGGTCGCCGCGGCGGCACGGGATACGCCGCCCGAGGTGCTCGGTTTTATCAATCGGGGCGACACCCATCACGCGGTGCGCGAGACCGACGAGGCCGCTGCGGCACTGGTGGCGCTCCCCGGCATCCGTCTCATCAAACCGCGCCTGTCCCAGCGGACCGTGTTCAGGCGCTCGTTCAGCGAAGGGCTCGCGGTCTTTGAACTGGAGCCGAAGGGCAAGGCCGCCCGCGAGTTCCTGGGCCTGGCGGCGCTGCTCTATGCCGACCTGGTGAGTTGAACCTGGAGTGGACTCAGGTTGGCCCGCGTGTCGGCGAAACGGCTTGTTCGGGGGCTTTTTTCTGTTAAGCTCAGTCCGTCAATTCGATCAATTCTTACCCCTTGCGGTGATTACACATGGCGGCTCATGAGACCCCCACTGGCGCGCCGATCGCCCACGAGAACCCCGGGAATGGACATGGTGGCGGCGTCTTTCCGCTCGGCGGTACGACCACGGTCAGCGATGCGCAGATCAATCTGATTGCCATCGATCGCCTCTCCCATGCCATCGAATCCAGCGCCAGGCGGATGGAAGTGGTCGTCTATCCATTGCTGTTCGCCTTTGTACTGCTGGCCACCTATGGCTTTTATCTGGTGTACAGCCTGACCAAGGACGTCCATTCTCTGGCGGTTAGCGTGGAGACCAACATGACACTGCTGGTCAGTAACATGCAGTCGGTTTCAGGCAACTTGGCGAAAGTCAGCGACGATATCAATGGTATGACGAAGAGCGTGGATGGCATGGCGCGGGACGTGAAGACCCTGGACCCGATGCTCACCAGTATGATCAACATGGACCGGTCCATGCGGGAGATGACGCTCAATACCACCGTTATGCGCGATGATATGGCGTCCCTGAATCGCAACATCGGCCGACCCATGCGGGTCATGAACTCGTTCATGCCCTGGTAGCGGCGGTGGGCTCGCCCGGCAGCACAATGAAAACCGCTGACCCCCAGCCGGTGCGTCTCATCGTCGCCATTTCATCGCGCGCACTGTTCGATCTCAGCGAGTCCCATCGGGTCTTCGAGACGGAGGGGGTGCACGCCTACCGCGCCTATCAGGTCGCCCACGAGAGCGCCACCCTAGAGCCCGGGGTTGCCTTCCCGCTGGTGCGCAAGCTCATGAATCTCAACGCCACCTTGGGCGAACGTGGCCGGGTGGAGGTGATCCTGCTCTCGCGCAACAGTTCCGATACCGGGCTGCGGGTCCTGACCTCCGCCCACCGGCACGGGCTCGACATCACCCGCGCCGCCTTCACCGGCGGCGCCAGCCCGTATCGCTATGTCGCGGCCTTCGGGGCGCACCTGTTCCTGTCGACCGATCCGAATGACGTGCGACTCGCCCTATCGGCCGGGTGCGCCGCGGCCACCGTGTTGCCGGCGGCCTCCACCAACCGGGGCGCGGACGACGGCCAGGTGCGTATCGCCTTCGACGGCGACGCGGTGCTGTTCTCCGATGATGCCGAGCGACTCTATCGGGAGGAGGGGCTGGCGGTGTTCAATGCCAGCGAGTCCGCGTCCGCTTACGAACCGCTCCCTGGCGGTCCATTCAAGGGGTTGCTGGTGGCGATCCAACAACTCCAGGCGCTATTCCCCCCGGATGACGCCTCGCCCCTGCGCACCGCGCTGGTGACCGCCCGCGGCGTCCCCTCCCACGAGCGTGTGGTGCGGACATTGCGCGCCTGGGACATCCGCATCGACGAGGCCCTGTTCTTGGGGGGGCTCTCCAAGGCCAACTTCCTCGCAGCCTTCGACGCCGATATCTTTTTCGACGACCAGGAGGTCCACTGCGACCAGGCCAGGCTGCATGTGGCGACCGGGCATGTGCCGCATGGCGTTGCGAATGAAGTCGGGCGCTCTGGCTAGTCGGTAACTGAGGCGGCATGAAGTGATGAAATCCCTGCGCGTGGGACTTGCGCTGATCCTGGCGGTGACTGCCTCCGGTTGTGCCGGCATCAATCGGCTGCGCTATCTTGGCGACCCCACCGTGAGCCCCTCGACGCTTGCCGTGGAGGTGTGCGCGAGTTGCCATGGCGTCGACGGCAACACCACCTTACCCCGATTTCCCCGGCTCGCCGGCCAAACCCGGGACTATCTGCTCAATCAATTGACGGCCTTTCAGCGCCGCGCCGGCCCGGAACTGAGCGCCGGGCGCTTGTGGGGCATGGCCGGTGGGCTGACTAACCTGGACGCCAGACGCATGTGGCGTGTCGCCGGCGGGCTGACGACTGACCAGATGAAGGGCCTGGCCGATTACTATAGCAAGCAGTTGCCGGCGCCGAACCCGATCAATGCCGGGGATGCGCCACTCCTCGGGCTGCGGCGGGCGATCTACCAGACTGGAAACACCAACCTGGCCTTGGTGGCCTGTCAGACCTGCCATGGCCCCGAGGCCCACGGCAACGGGCCTCTTCCGCGCCTGGCGGCACAGCACAGTGGCTATACCGTCGCGCAGTTGCTGGCTTTTCAGGGTGATCAGCGCGGCGGCCAGGCGGGGGTCGCGATGAAACAGATCGTCGCGCATCTGACGCGTGCGCAGATGGACGACGTTGCGCTGTTTCTACAATCACTACCTTGATCGCCGTGGCTGCGTCGTAGGAGAGGCCCCCCGGCCGCGACGGGTTGCCGCCCAAATGACAAGATGATTTCAGGATACGCACATGATATTCAAGCACCGTCGCTGGCAGGAACGCTGGCAAATCAATGAGGAAGGCATCGCGACGCATGACACCGGCTTGCGCGTGCGCTGGGAAGACGGCCAGGGGGTGGCCGAGAACGCCGAAGAAATCGCGCTGACTCTGGTTCCGGAGCACGGCACGCACAACGCGCCGGCGATGGTTCAGCGGCTGGTGCGTGAAGGCGCCAAACTGCTCATTAATCCTAACTCCAGAGGCTGGCGCGACTCAGACTCCTAATCGGCCTGCGGATCTTTAGGCGCCGGTCGAGCCGCAGGGCGGGTGGAGCGATGGGGACCACTGAGCGGCAGGGTGGGGCTCCTGGTGGCCCTGGGGGGCGTGGTGGTGGACTTCTTCGGGGGCGTGGTC
>CAILVI010000342.1 GCA_903837595.1 uncultured Thiodictyon sp. | reverse complement strand
TGACCCGTTCGCTGCTTGCGCTCTATCCCCAACTGGCCAGGCTACGGGCGCTGGAGGTCGCGGCCGTCGTCTCGCCCAATCATAACGACCCGGAGTCCTGGCGCAATTGGTCGGACAAGGAGAAACAGAAGGCATTGATCGAACGCTTCAAGCGCCGCTGGGCGCCGGAGCAGACGGCCAAGACCGATCCGCTGGCGATCCTGGTCGTAAACAACATGCTGCTGACCGGTTTCGACGCCCCGGTGGAGCAAATGCTGTACCTGGATCGCAAGATGGTCTCGCACGACCTCCTGCAAGCGATTGCCCGAGTCAACCGGACCTATGGGGGCAAGCACTGCGGCTTTGTGGTCGATTACATCGGCGTGGCGCGTCACCTGGACGAGGCGCTGAAAGAATACGACGGCGCGGATATCACAGGGGCGCTCATCGATATCGGTGTCGAACTGCCCAAGCTGCTGGACCGACGGGCACGCGCCGTGGCGGTCTTCACGTCGCGGGGCGTGACCGACCTCTTCACCCAAGTGGACCAGTGCGTGGAGTTGCTTGCCGACCTCAAGGTCCGGGCCGAATTCATCACGGCGCTGCGTCTGTTCTACGAGACCCTGAACATACTGGAGCATCGGCCGGAAGTCCCCGGGGATGTGTTTCGGGACGCCAAGCTGCTGGGCTTCATCAACAAGGTGGCAGCGAACCTGTACCGCGATCCGGCACTGAACCTGTTGGGCGTGGCGGAAAAGGTCAAGACCCTGATCGACGGCCATGTGTCGGCCCGTGGGGTCGATCCGAAGATCCCGCCCACGGCCATTACCGACGCGCAGTTCGAGCAGGTGCTTGCCAACCAGACCAACAACCGCGCCAAGGCGGCGCACATGCAGCACGCGGCGCGTTTTCATATGACCGGGTTCACCAACCCCTGGAGATGGTCGATCGCATCGCTCAGGAGATCAGTACCGTGGGGTTTTGGAAGAAGACCAATGCCAGGGAGTTGCTGACCAGGCGCCTGGTCCGTGACCTCGACGAGCGGGGCATCTGCCAACCTGAGACGGAACGGGACCTGGCGCAACGCCTGGTGGCATTGGCCCGCGAAAACCATGAGCACCTGACCCGATGATGACTGAGACCCTAGAGATGGACGGACTGGCCTTCACGATAAGGCGCAGCGACCGCCGTCGGACCCTGGGGTTGACCGTGGACCGGGCCGGTGAATTGGTCATCCACGCGCCCTTTGCCACCGGCGATGACGAACTGGCCGACTGGGCCGGGAGTAAGCTGCTCTGGGTGCACCGCAAGCTCGCACTCAAGGACGAATCCGCGCTCAAGGCGCTGGCCCCTGAGTATGTGACCGGGGAGACCTTCAGCTATCTCGGCCGCCGCTATCGCCTGGTGCTGGTGGATGAACAGACGGCGGCGCTCGACTTCGACGGGACTCGCTTCCTGCTACGGCGTGATGCACGGCCCGCCGATGCCCACTTCCGGCAGTGGTACATCGACGCGGGTAAAGAATGGCTGGCGCGACGTATCGATTTGCTAAGGTCGCGCACCGGCCCGGCCCCGACGCGCGTCCTGGTGCGCGACCTGGGTTACCGATGGGGGTCCTGCGGGCGCGATGGTGCGCTGTACATCAACTGGCGGGTCCTGCAACTCCCGGTCCGATTGGTGGACTACGTGCTGGTCCATGAGTTGTGCCACTTGGTGGAGCCCAGCCATAACCGGCAATTTTGGCGGTCGCTGGAGCGCGCCCTGCCGGATTGGCAGGACCGTAACGCCGAACTTCATCGCGGCACCGCCGATGTCTTCTGGTGTGCTCCCGCGATGCGGCAATAGATCGAGATGCCTGGCCCTCTTTCGTTTATCGCCCACCCGCTGGCGCACCTGCCCCGCCCCATCATCAAGCCGCCACCGACCGGGCGTAGACCTCGAACTGCGCCGCCGCGAGCGGCCAGCTGAACAGATAACCCTGAGCGATTCGGCACCCCTCGGCCTTGAGGAAGTCCGCCTGGATCGGCGTCTCGACCCCCTCGGCGACCACGCGCAGCCCCAAGGCGTCGCCCAGGGCGATGACCGCCCGCGCCATGCTACAGGCATCGGCATCATCCGGGAGCCCGGCGACACACAACCGGTCGATCTTGAGTTCGCGCACCGACAGGCGCTGGACGACCGCCAGGGAGGAATAACCGGCGCCAAAATCATCGATACCGACTTCGATGCCTTGGGCCTGGAGACGCAGGATGTTCATGGGCGCCGACTCCGCATTGGCCATGATCCAGGTCCCGGCGATCTCAACCGCCAGGGCGTTGATCTCCAGACCCGCCTCGCCAACGATATCAGCGATGCTTTCCGCCAGGCTCGGGTTGCGCATATCGCCGCTGGACAGGTTGATCCAGATCGCCGCATCGGTGAGCAGCCCCTGATCCCGCCACGCCTTCATCTGGGTGGCGGCGGTGCGTACCACCCAGGCACTGATCGGCACGATGAGCCCGGTCGACTCCGCCACGGGGACGAACTGGGTGGGTTCGATCAGCCCCCGCACCGGGTGGCGCCAGCGCAGCAGGGCCTCCAGGCCGGCGATGCGACCGGTTGCAAGCTCGATCTGGGGTTGGTAGTGCAGGGCGAATTCCCCGTCGGCGAGGGCCCGCTGCAGGTCGGTCTCCAGCGAGACGAGCGCGATGGCGCGCGCCGTCATCGCCTGCGTGTAGAAGCGAAAGGTGTCGCGGCCCTGGGCCTTGGCCCGATACATGGCGGAGTCGGCATTGCGCACCAGGGCATCGACGTCGGCCCCGTCGTCGGGATAAACGCTGATGCCGATGCTCGTGGTCACCCTGAGCGCCCGCCCCTCGACCACGAACGGCGCTCTGAAGGCCGCGAGCAGCTTGTCAGCAACCAGACCGGCACTGCTGCCGTCGGCCAAGGCCTCCAGGACCACGATGAACTCGTCGCCGCCCAGACGCGCGACCGTGTCACCCTCGCGCACCAGACCACGCATAAGCCCCGCCGCTTGCTTGAGCACCTGGTCCCCGGCCGCGTGTCCCAGGCTGTCATTGATCGCTTTGAAACGATCCAGGTCGACAAACAGCACGGCGACCTTGCGGCTCTCGCGATTGGCATGGTGCATCGCCTGGTGCAGGCGGTCGGCGAACAGCAGGCGATTGGGCAACCCGGTCAGCGGGTCATGTTGGACCAGATGTTCGAGTTGCCGTTCACGCTCCTTGAGCCATGCGGTCAGGTCCCGATGATCGGTGATGTCGTGCCAGGACTTGACCACACCCAGTACCTCACCCGCGGGGCCGAGCAGCGGCGAGGCGATCACCTCGATCCAATGGACCGCTGCATCCGCCCACAGGTTGCAATGGACCACCTTGACCGCCGTCGCGCCGGCCAGGACCTGCGGCACCGGGCAGGGATGGTCCGGGCTGTCGCAAGGGGCAGTGCGGCCATGGATGGCACGGTAGCAGGTCAGGCCGCCGAGTTCCTCGCGCAGACCACCAATGGCCCGTTGTGCGGCCTGATTCATCAGCAGGAGCCGGTAATCGGTGTCGATGGCCATGATGGGGTTGCCGACCCCGTCGATGACCGACCGCAGGAAATGCGGCGCAGCGAGGATCGCGGGCCGCGTCCGCACGACCTCAATGACGTCCGCCAGGTCGGGGGTCAGGGGCGCCGCATCGGCGGCGTCAGGCGTCTCGCGACGCGGCGCGGACAGCGGATCAGCGAGTGCGCGGTCAGTGGGGTCCTTGGAGGGCGGCATGACGGGTCCAGCAATAGATAAAATGAAAACCGTCACTCATTACCCGGCAGCGCGATGGAGCATCACTCAGACAGGTTTCGGCCCGATCATAGCTCGAAGCGCTTCATCTGTAAGTCCCATATTTATAAGTCATACGAAACCGCTCAGAACATCCCGGCGCCGGGCCGCCGCCGGCTTGTCCGCACCACCGTTACGCCAGCCTTGGCGAGCCTTTCAACCCATTGGCAAGGACCCTGGACGAGGTCCCACCCCGCTCGATATGCACCGCCAGCCAGACACACGGCGGATCGGCGGAGGTTTCGAGCACCCGGTGCGGCGTGTGGGCGGGGATAAACAGATAGTCGCCGGACCCCAAGACCCGCTCCACCCCCGCCACCCACAGCCGCGCCCGGCCCTGGAGCAGGACCACCCACTCGTCTTGCGGCTGGTCATAGAGGACCGGCTCCGGACTCGCGCTGCTCACGATGTGCTCGATCCACACCTGGCCGCGCGCCGGCCCTGGCGGCAGGTCGAGCCGCAACAGGTCCGCAAAGACCTCACCGGTCTGGGGCCGCGGCAAGTCGGCGAACAGATTTCCAACGGCTGACGGCATGTTCAACCTCCGGCTTCACTCCCAGCGGAACAGCCAGGCCGCCACGCTGAGAAACACCGCGGCCAGGGCCGCGAGCAACACCACCTGTGGCAGGACCTCCAATACCCCGGCCCCATCGATCATGATCCGGCGGGCGGCATCCACCAGGTGGGTCAGGGGTGAGAGTTGCGACAGCACCCGCGCGGCGGCACTGGTGCCCTCCATCGAGAACCAGACCCCGGAGAACAGGAGCATCGGCCAGGAGAGCAGGTTCAGGATGCCGTCGGCCAACTCCTCGGTACGCAGCCGCGCGGCGACGATGAGCCCCAGGCTGATGAGGCACAGCGCGCCAGTGGCATACACGAGGACCAGGGCTAAATAGGACCCGCGCATGGTGAAGTGCAGCAAGAGATCTGCACCCACGAAGACCACCAGGCTGGCACCCATCACCACCAACAGCCGCGAGAGCACCTGGGCGGTCAGGAACTCAAACGCACTCAAGGGCGTGGCCTTAAGCCGCCGCAAGACCCCATTCTTGCGATAGCGCACGATCACATAGCCGACCCCCCACAGGCTGGAGAACATCACGTTCATCGCCAGTATGCCGGGCAGGACCCAGTCGGCGTAGCTCACGGCCGCGCCGGTGAGCGTATGGCGCTGCGGCGCCGCGGCGTTGGTCGCGGCGCCGTCCCCCGCCCCCAGCAACAGGCGCTCGGCCAGATAGCCGCTGGGAGACTCCAGGTTCACCCAATAGCTGGGTGGGCTGGAGCGCGGGTCGAGCAACAGGTCGAGTTGATGACGATCGACCTTGGTGACGGCCCCCGCCAGGTCGGTGACCGGCACAAACTGGATATGCTTCAGGGCCAGAAAGGCGCTCGGCGGCGGCGCGGCGGTGTCCGCGGCGAGGACCCCGACCTTGAACTGGTCCGGGGGATCGCCGCTGAAGATGAAGGCGAAACCCAGCACGATCAGGATCGGCATGAGGATATTCCACCCCAGACCGGCGCGGTCACGGTAGAACTCGCGGTTACGGGCAACGAGAATAGCGAGGATACGGCGCCACATCGTGGGGTCTCCCGGGCCTGGCCCGAAGGTTGCGCGCCGCGGCATGGGGCGCGCGGCCAGTATTCGCCCCAGCCCGGAGGGGAAGAGCCCGGGGACAGTCGGGGACGCTTGCGGTAGCATTGTCCCAAGCCCGGGCGCGGACCGCCAACCGCGGATTCCCGCCCGTCCTTCCCGGACCTTCACTCTACTGGAAATCGACCCGATGGCCATCCTGCTCCTTGGACTCTTTCTCTTCATCACCGCCCACTCGATGCCCTTTCTCGCCCGCGGCACGCGGGAAAAGTTCGTGAGCGTCATCGGGCTGGAGCGCTGGCGGGGCTTCATCTCGGTGGTCAGCCTGATCGGCATGGCCATGATCTGCATCGGTTATTCGCTCGCCCGGCAGGCGCCGGTCCCGCTCTATGTCCCGCCGACCTGGCTGCGGCACTTAAGCCTGCTGATCATGCTCCCCGTCTTCCCGCTGCTGTTCGCCACCTATCTGCCCGGGCGCATCCAAAGCGCCGCCGTCCACCCGACCCTGCTGGCCGTCACCTTCTGGTCGCTGGCCCACCTGCTGGCCAACGGCAACCTGGGGGACGTACTCCTGTTCTGGTCCTTCTTCATCTGGTCCGTGTCCGACCGCGTCTCGCTCAAGTATCGGACCGAAGCGCCAATTCCTGGCGCCCAGCCCTCAAAATTCAATGACCTGATTGCCATCGTCGGCGGCTTGGCGGTCTATGTGGTGTTCCTGTTCTGGGTCCATGCCTGGCTGTTCGGCGTCTCGCCGCTCGGCGTGACGGCGCTGTAGGGCCATGACCGACACCAGCAGCACGGCATGACGAGCGGCACATTCAAGGACATCGAGCAACTCGAGGCGGACCTCTGGGAGGCTGCGGACAACCTCCGGGCCAACTGCAAGCTCACCTCCAGTGACTATTTCATGCCGGTGCTGGGGGTGATCTTCCTGCGCCACGCCGCCAACCGCTTCGACGCCGCCGCCCGGCAGATCGCCGCGGACCAGGCGAGCGGCCAGATGCCCCAGCGCAAGCTTTTACCGGAGGACTACATCCGCCGCCGCGCGCTCTACCTCCCGGAGCCGGCGCGCTTTGATTGGATCATGCAGCAGGCGGCCTTGGGCGGCACCGCGCTGCCCCGGCTGGTGAACAACGCCATGACCGCCATTGAGGCGAGCTTCGCGCCGCTCGTGGGTGTGCTGCCCAAGGACGACGGCATCTTCGAGACCAAGGTGCTCGAAGACCTGATGCGGGTCTTCAACAGTGACCGCATCCGCTCGGCCACGGGCGATGTCTTCGGGCGCATCTACGAGTATTTCCTCGCGAAATTCTCGGTCCAGAAGGCCCACGACAACGGTGAGTTCTTCACCCCGTCGGCCCTGGTACAGACCATCGTCAACGTCATCGAGCCGGATCACGGCATCGTTTTCGACCCCGCCTGCGGCTCCGGCGGCATGTTCGTGCAGTCGAGCCACTTCATCGAGCATGCCGGCGGGGACACCCGCAAGAAGGTACTGTTCTACGGCCAGGAGAAAAATCCCACCACCATCCGCCTCGCCACCATGAACCTGGCGGTCCACGGGCTGGAGGGACAGATTGCCGAGGCCATCACCTACTATCAGGACGAATTCACCGTCTTCGGCCAGTGCGATTTCGTCATGGCCAATCCGCCCTTCAACGTCGACCTGGTCGACGCCGAGCGCATCGCTGGCGACCCCCGCCTGCCCTTCGGTCTGCCGGGTGTGAACAAACAGAAGAAGGTCGGCAACGGCAACTACCTGTGGATCTCCTATTTCTGGAGCTATCTCAACGTCCGGGGGCGCGCCGGATTCGTCATGTCCTCCCAGGCGTCGAGCGCCGGGCATGGCGAAAAGGAGGTCCGGCGCAAACTGATCGAGACGGGCGACCTGGATCTCATGATCTCCATCCGCGCCAACTTCTTCTACACCCGCACCGTCCCCTGCGAACTCTGGTTCCTGGACCGCGGCAAGCCCGCCGCCCGCCGGGATCAGGTGCTGATGCTCGACGCCCGCAACATCTACCGCAAGGTCACGCGCAAGATTTATGACTTCTCCCCGGAGCAGATGCACAACCTCGCGGCCATCGTCTGGCTCTACCGCGGGCAGCGCAAACGCTTCCTGGGGCTGGTCAGTGACTACCTGACGCGGATCGGTGCCGAGTGCACGCTGATCCCACCCGCACTTGCCGCCTTCGAGTCGCTGCTGACACAGTTGAGCGGACGCTTCCAGGAGTTGGACCGGGCGGCGTCCGGGCAGGCCGGCCTGGACCCCGAGCGGCGGCAGGCACTCACCGCGGCCCTAGCCGAGTTGGCCGAGGCAACGGGGTTTTACACCGCCGACGCGGCCAAACTCCTCGCCAGCCTCAGCACATACCAAGCACAGGCAGCGCCAACCGACACCACCCCGCCGGTGCCCGGAGTAAGTGAAGCGAGCGACCCCGAGTGCTCCGCTGGACTCACGCGCCTGGTGGAGCATCAACACGCCGCCCGGCACGCCTTCGAGCCCATCGCCGAGTCCACCCGCGGGCTGATCAAACAGGTCGACCTGCTCTACAAGCTCAGCGCCCGGGGGGCGGACCTGGGTGCCGCGTTGGCCGCCGCGTCCGAGGCGGCAGCCCGGGATACCCAGGCAAGCCCCGAAGGGGCGCGACATACCAGCCCAGGGCAACGCCCTGGGTCGTCCGAAAAGGACGATCAAGCCCTGAAAGGGCGCGACACGCAAGCCCCGGTGACCAATGGCGGCCCCTATGACCGCCGCGCCGCCAATCGCGAGTTGAAGCAGCTCGAAGAGGCACGCAAGACATCGGTCGAGCAGTTGCGCCGCGCACTCTACTTTCACCGGCAGGTGGTCTGGCTCCAAGACCGGTTCCCGCGGGCCGAACTCGTGCCCGTCCCCGGCCTGGTCCGTGTCGTCGACCGCGCCGAGATCGCCGCCGCCGACTGGAGCCTAACCCCCGGCCGCTATGTCGGCGTCGCCCCGCCCGAGATCGACGACGACTTCGACTTCGAGCAGACGCTGCGCGACATCCACACCGAGATCGCCGACCTCAACCGGGAGGCGGCGGGGTTGGCGGAGCGGATTGCGGAGAACTTTGAAGGACTAGGGATATGAAGTGGCGCACAACACCCCTTGACGCGATAAAGGCCATAACTCCTTACGCCTTCGTGGGCGGCCCCTTCGGCTCCAACTTGACGTCACGCGATTATGTGGATGAAGGTGTTCCGGTCATTCGCGGAAACAATCTTGCAGCCGAAGCAGCATTTCATGATAATGACTTTGTTTTTGTATCTGAAAGCAAGGCAGAGCAGCTTCACTCGAACACAGCTTATCCAGGAGACCTCGTTTTTACTCAACGTGGCACACTGGGCCAAGTCGGCTTAATTCCGACTGAGCCAAGGTTCCAGCGTTACATCATTTCGCAGAGCCAGATGAAACTGACGGTAGCGCCGAATATCGCGGACAGCCGTTTCGTCTATTATTTCTTTCGCCAACCTAAAACGATCCAGAAGATCATCAATCACGCAACATCTTCTGGTGTACCACATATCAATCTTGGGACATTGAAGAGCTTTGCGATAAGGCTCCCCGACGTTCAGTATCAGCGGCAGATCGCTAAGATCCTTTCGGGATATGATTACCTGATCGAAAACAACCGACGCCGCATGGCGCTGCTGGAAGACGCAGCGCGGCAACTCTACAAAGAGTGGTTCGTCCGCCTGCGATTCCCCGGCTATGAACATACGTCCATCATCGACGACCTGCCCGAGGGCTGGCGCGAAGAACCACTTGGAAGGGTCACGACCAAGCTCGGCAGCGGCTTCACCCCGCGCGGCGGGGAATCCATCTATCTCTCGGAAGGCGTACCGCTCATTCGCAGCATGAACGTCTATGACGATGCCTTCCTGGAGAACGGCCTTGCATTCGTCGGCGAGGACCACGCCGACGCCTTGTCCGGGGTAACGGTGGAATCGCGGGACATCCTGCTGAATATCACCGGGGCCTCGGTGGCACGTTGCTGCATGGCGCCCGAGCGGTTTCTGCCCGCCAGGGTCAATCAGCACGTCATGATCATCCGCGTTGATCCGGCCAAGGCCGATCCGTTCTTTGTCCACAAGGCCATCAACAGTGATGAACGAAAGCGCCAACTGTTGAGCTACGCGCAGAAGGGATCAACCCGCGAGGCCCTGACGAAAGAAATGGTTGCACGCTTTGCGATCACACTCCCAACCAACGCCTTGATGCGCCAGTTCGGGGACTTCGCCGCGGAGCTTTTCCAACAACGGGAAAACCTGGCGCTTCAGAACCAAAAGCTCCGCACCGCGCGCGACCTCCTACTCCCCCGCCTGATGAGCGGCGAGCTTGCGGTTTGACCAGCGCAGAGAAGACGGCCATCCGACTGCTCCCGCGCTCACGTCGGGGCGGGTTTGAAACCCGGGCCTTGATCATCGTTCCGGCCAGCCGGTCCGTCTGCAACTGGAGGTCGAGGCTTTAGCCGGTGGCGGTTTCCGACGTGCCTATTGTGAGCGGCGAAGGGTCCGGTCGGCGCAGGGACGCGCGGCAGTCGCGATACTAAGGTCCGATGCAAAGGACTCAACCACTGATGTCCATGGCGGGACGATCCGTCGCGGACATCGGTGGCTGGATGCCCAAGATAGGACAGCCTATCTCAGCGATATCGCGACGGCTGCTGGGGACAGGACAGCCTATCTCTCAGAGATATAGCGACGGCTGCTGGAGATAGGGCAATCCATGATCGGACATATAACCTCGACTGCCGGAGATAGGACGGCCTCTCTCAGAGACACAGCGACGGCTGCCGGAGACAGGACAATCCATGATCGGACATAGAACGTCGACTGCCGGAGATAGGATGATCCATGACCAGACACACAACATCGACTCCCGGAGACAGGACAGCCTATTTTAGAGATAGGACGGCCAAATTTCAGAGATAGGCCGACTGAATTTCAGAAATATGTCCGCCTATCTCAGGAATAAGTCAGCCTATTTCAGAAATAGCTCGAGCTATCTCAGAGATAAGCCAGCCTATCTCAGAAAGTAGGTCGGCCTATCTCAGCGATAACGCGGCCTATCTCAGAAACTCAGTCAGCCTATCTCAGAGAGACGCCGGCCTGTCTCAGAAATAGGTGGGCCTATCTCTGAAATTCGGTCGGCCTATCTCAGCGATAAGGCGGCCTATCGAGATACAACGCCGATCACCAACGGTAAGACGGCCTATCTCGCGTGGAAACCGCCGACCAGCGCAGCTAAGACGTCCTGTCTCAGAGTCGCAACGACGGCCGCCGGAGATAGGGCGCTGGCGGACGCCCCCACCCCGGTCCTCCCCCACGAGGGGGCAGGGAGAAAATGCAGCTCCGAGGAGCTTCTGTTACAGGAGGTCGAGGCTTTAGCCGGTCCGGCGCGCAGGCGCCACTGATTTATTTTGGATCTGTCGGGAGCCGCCACCGGCTAAAGCCTCGACCTCCGGTTACGGCCGGAGTGCGGGAACGTCGGCCCGCGGATCATCTGGCATCCTGGGCATGCCGAAGCCCAGGCACTCAGCACCAGCGCTAGCATGCCCTTGCAGTGACTAGCACACGCAGTTCGCGGTATTCTAGGCATGAATTTGGCCCTTGGATTTTGGGGACAGTGTGCATGATCACCAACATCAACAGCGAAGACCGCCTGGTCCAGCAGACCTTCGCGCAGCACCTGGAGCAGGCGCTCGGCTGGGAGTCGGTCTATGCCTTCAATGCGGAGACCTTCGGTCCGCACGGCACCCTGGGCCGCGCATCGGAGCGTGAGGCGGTGCTGCTGCGCGACCTGCGCTCGGCCCTGGGGCGGCTGAACCCGGAGATGCCGGAGTCCGCGCGGGAACAGGCACTGGAGCGGCTGACGCGGATCGACGCCTTTCGTTCTCTCATACAGCACAACCGTGACTATTATGCGTTCATCCGCGATGGGGTGCCGGTGGAATGGCGCGAGGCGACGGGGCAGTTCAGGCGCGAGCGGGCCTGGGTGATCGACTTTCGCAACACCGCCAACAACCGTTTCCTGGCGGTGCGGGAACTCAAGCTACAAGGCGTGCGGGTGCCCCATTACAATCGGCGCGCGGACCTGATCCTCTTTGTCAACGGTCTGCCCCTGGTCTTCATCGAGTTGAAGGCGGTCTATAAGAACATCCGCACCGGGTTCGACCACAACCTGACCGATTATCTGGACGAGCACAGCATCGCCCATGCCTTTCACCATAATGCCTTGCTGATCGTGAGTAACGGCGATCGGGCGCGCTATGGCTCCATCACCAGCCGCTGGGAGCACTTCGTGGAATGGAAGCGCGACCTGGAGAAAGACCAGGCGCGGCTGGATGCTCAGTGCCTGCTCGACGGCCTGTTGGCCAAGGAGCGACTGCTCGATCTGGTGGAGAACTTTATCCTGTTCGATGACAGCCGCACCGGCGGCACACGCAAGATCGTGGCACGCAATCACCAGGTGCTCGGGGTCAATAACGCGGTGGAGTCGGTACGACGGCAGGAGCAATTGAAGCGGGAATTCCACAGCGGCACGCGTCTGGTCGAGTACCGGGCGCCGCTGCCCGAATTCCTGGGCAAGGCTGACCGGCCGGCCGATCCGGGCACCGCCTTAGCGTCGAGTTACGCGGCGCTCACCCGATCGACCAAGACGGCGGATGAAGACCTGTTGCCGCTGGTGCGGCGCGCCCATCCGGACCTGGGCCGGCTCGGTGTCTTCTGGCATACCCAGGGGAGCGGCAAATCCTATTCTATGGCCTTCTTCGCGGAGAAGGTGCGCAGGATGCTGGCGGGTAATTTCACCTTCCTGATTATGACGGACCGTGAGGACCTGGACGGCCAGATCTGGCGGACATTTATCGGCTGCGGCCTGACGGATGAAAAGACCCCGCGTGCGGACTCAGGCAAGGCGCTCAAGGTGCTCCTGCAATGCAATCACCGCTATATCTTCAGCCTGATCCACAAGTTCAATCAGCCGGTCATCGAGCCCTATAGCGAGCGCGACGATATCATCGTGCTCTCTGACGAGGCTCACCGCACCCAGGCCGGCCGCCTGGCGCGCAACATGCGCCTGGCGCTGCCCAATGCCGCCTTCATCGGCTTCACCGGCACGCCGCTCTTCCAGCACGATGAGCTGACCCGCCGGATCTTCGGCGGCTATGTGTCACGCTATGACTTCCAGCGTTCGGTGGAGGATCAGTCCACCGTGCGGCTGGTCTACGAGAGCCGCGGCGAAAAACTCGGGCTCGCCCGGCTGGACCTGAATGACCGGATCGCGGCGGCCGTCGAGCAGGCCGATCTGGACCCCGATCAGGCGGGGTTGCTGGAGCGGCTGCTGGGCAAGGACTATGAGGTCGTCACCGCCGACGATCGGCTGGACAAGTTGGCGGATGACTTCGTGGCGCACGCCTCCACCCGCTGGCAGACCGGCAAATCGATATCGACAAACCCATGCGCGCCCACACGCTGATGCAGGCAATCGCCCGGGCCAACCGCATCTATCCGGGCAAGGAGTGCGGGGTCATCGTCGACTACAACGGGGTGCTCAAGGGACTGCGTGAGGCCCTGGCCCAATTTGCCCTGGGGGATGCCGACGGCGCAACGGTCGCCGACACGGTCGCCCCGATCGAGGACCTGGTAGCCGCCCTGCTCCAGGCGCTCCAGGCAGCGGAGCAGCACCTGCTGGGGCTGGGGTTCGACGCGGCATGCCTCGCTGGTGCGACCGGCTTCGCCCGGATCGAGGCGCTGCGCGATGCGGTCGACGCAATCTATACCTCCGACGAGGCCAGACGCCGCTTCGAGGTCATGGCCCGCCAGGTCTTCACCTGCTTCAAGGCCCTGCTGATGGAGCCGAGCGCCCTCGCCTACGCGCAGCACCATGACAACCTCGAGGCGATCTGCAGGAAGCTCCAGGAGCGCCGCGACACCGCCGACGTGACGCAACTGCTCAAGGCGCTGCACCGCATCGTCAATGAGGCGATCCGCGCGACGGCTCCAGGCCCCGACGAGGTCAAGGACCAGGACGACGGGATCACGATCGATCTGAGCCGGATCGACTTCACGCGTTTGCGCGCGGAGTTCGCCAGGAAGGTACGCCGCAAGCGCGCCGCGGTGCAGGACATCCGCGACCTGGTGGAACAGAAACTCGCGCAGATGCTGGCCCGCAACCCGACCCGCATGGATTATTACAAGCGCTATCAGGAGATCATCGCGGATTACAACCGGGAGAAGGATCGCACGACGGTGGAGGCGGCCTTTGCCCAGTTGGTCGAACTGGCGGCCACCCTGGACACCGAAGCACGCCGGGCGGCGGCGGAGGGCTTGAGCGAGGACGAGTTGGCGCTCTTCGACCTGCTGTTCCGGGATGATCTGAGCCGGGCGGATCGCGACCGCATCAAGCAGGCAAGCCGGGCACTGCTCGCGTCCCTGCAAGCGCTGCTGCGCCCCATGGCGGACTGGACGCAAAAGACCGCCACCCAGGCCGAGGTCAAGATCTTCATCCTGGATGACCTCTACCGCGCGCTCCCGCGGCCGACCTTCACGGACACCCAGACGGAAGCGGTTGCGGCGCTGGTCTACGACTATGTCTGGCAGCGCAGCGCCCATGGTGCGTACCTGTTGGCGGCCTAGCAGGGGCCGCAGCGCCGCTGGGGCCTTGATCATCGTTGCGGTCAGCGGCCGTCTTCTGGAATCCAAGGCTTCAGCGCTTCAGCCTTGGTCCTGTCCATCCAAGGCTGAAGCCTTGGACTCCGGCCCCGGGGTGGCCGGAACGACGGGCCATGACCCTACGCGCGACTGCCGGGGCGCCGCCGTCGGCCGGTTTCCAGTGACCCTTCAGGCGCCTATAATCACCCCATATTAGCGCTTTTCAATATTCCTAAGGAGCATCCCATGCCGACCTATGACTACCGCTGCGCCACCAACGGCCGTGTGCTGGAGGTCAGCCACCGCATGAGCGAAAACCTCGAGACCTGGGGGGATCTGTGCCGACGGGCCGGCGTGCAGCCCGGGGATACCCCGGCCGACGCCCCGGTCCAGCGCCTGGCCACCGGGGGCAACGTGATTTCCAGCACCAGTCGGGGGAGCAGTGCGACACCGCTGCCCCCCTGTGCCAGCGGTCATTGCTGTCCGAGCGGCGGCTGCAGCATGCACTGAACGCAGGCACTGCCGCACTGCCGGGGTGCTTGCCCTTTGACGGCATGGGTTATACACCCCTACTATGCATACGCTTCCCAGCCGCGCTGCCGGCGCAGCGCAAGGACTGGGGGCTGAAGGTTCGGTCCCAACCAATCCGATCGCTGCACACCCTGCCCCCGCCTACCCCGCCAACGCGGACCGGCAGCGGGGCACCGACCCCCCTGGCCGCGCGCCTCAACTGGAGAAATCACCATGGCATTCAAATTCAAGCTACCCGAGTTCAAGCAGCCCGAAAAATGCAACGTCGGCAAGAAGGACCGCATCATCCGCCTAGCCGTTGCCGTGCTGCTACTCATCGGCTTCTACCGCGGCGGCTTCCACAACTGGGTCATCGCGCTGATCGCCCTCGTGCTGCTCGCTACCGCCTATTTCGGCTTCTGCCCGGCCTACCTGGTGACCAAGACGAACACCAACCAGAAGGACTAGCCCCCGGCTAGCCAGTAAGCCGCTGGATCGCGCCCGGCCGAGTCACTGCACCCGGCCGGGACGCTTGCCGTGAAAGTCGCGCCGGCAGCGCGGTCCACATCTCCCTCCCTCTGTGGGGGAGGGCGGGGTGGGGGGACGGCCAAACACCATTGCCCGCCGGCACGCAGCGGATGATTCCCCACGCAGCCGCACAGGCTCTATACTGACGCCCATCACCCCCTGACCCCGGGCCGTGCCATGCCCCGCGCCACGCTCCTGCGACAACGCCTGTTGGTCCTGTTCCTGGCCGCCCTATTCGCGTTTTTTTCGCCGCTGCCGGGCCGCTTCGAGTCGGTGCCGAGCCTGCTCGGCATCCCCGCGCTCTATCTCTATCTCTTCGGTGTCTGGGCACTGGTGATCGCCGGTGCCGCCTGGGCATCCTCCCGGGGCCGGGATTGAACGTGATCGCAGGCGCGCCCGCGTCGGTGATCACCGGGCCGCTGATCATCGGCGTCGCCTGCGTCTATCTGGGCGGGCTCTTCGCAATCGCCTACTGGGCGGACCGACGCGCAGACCGCGGCCACTCAGTGATCGGCAACCCCACCGTCTACGCACTCTCGCTCGCCGTCTACTGCACCGCTTGGACCTTCTACGGCAGCGTCGGACGCGCGACCGCCTCGGGCCTGAGCTTCCTCGCCATCTACGTCGGCCCGACGCTCATCGCGTTGCTGTGGGGCTCGGTGCTGGTCAAGATGGTGCGGGTGAGCAAGACCGAGCGTATCACCTCCATCGCGGACTTCATCGCCTCGCGTTACGGCATGAGCCAATTGCTCGGCGGCCTGGTAACGGTGATCGCGGTGTGCGGGGTGGTGCCCTATATCGCGTTGCAGCTCAAGGCGATCGCCTGGAGCTATACCATCCTGGCACACTACCCCGACGTGCAGATGCCGCAGGTCCGCAACCTCGCCTTCTGGGCCGATACCGGCTTCATCGTAGCCCTTTTGCTCGCTGCCTTTACCATCCTCTTCGGCACCCGCCACCTGGACGCCAGCGAGCGCCACGAGGGCATGGTCGCCGCCATCGCCTTCGAGTCGATCGTCAAGCTGGTCGCCTTCCTGGCGGTGGGGCTGTGGGCGACCGTGGGACTGCTGGGGCTCGGGACCAGCGGCGGCCCGGCCCTGCCCGAGGTCGTCGACGACCCCCATGTCGCCGCCCTGCTGAACCCGGGCATCCACTCACCCGCCGACTGGTTCGCGATCTCGCTGCTGGCCGCGCTGGCGGTGATGTTGCTGCCCCGTCAGTTCCAGGTGGCGGTGGTGGAGAACAGCGACGAGCGCCAGATCCGCCGGGCGATCTGGCTCTTCCCGCTGTATCTGCTGCTGATCAACCTGTTCGTCATCCCGATCGCGGTGGCGGGGCTCCTGATGTTCCCGGACGGCCAGGTGGATCCAGACACCTTTGTACTCAGCCTGCCAATGGCCTTCGGCCATCCCGTGCTGGCACTCACCGTCTTCATCGGCGGGCTCTCCGCGGCCACCGGGATGGTGATCGTGGAGGTCATCGCACTCTCCACCATGGTCAGCAACGACCTGGTACTGCCGGTGCTGCTGCGGCGCTGGCACCACCGCCCCGCGAGTATGGATCTTGGCCGCTTGCTGCTGATGATCCGCCGCGCCGCCATCGTGTTGATCCTGGTCCTCGGCTGGCTCTATTACCGGCTGGCGGGGGAGGCCTATGCCCTGGTCGGCATCGGGCTCATCAGCTTCGCCGCGGTGGCGCAGTTCGCGCCGGTGGTGTTCGCCGCACTCTACTGGCGCGGCGGCACCCGGGAGGGCGCACTGGCCGGGCTCACGGCGGGCTTTCTGGTGTGGATCTATACCCTGCTCCTACCCTCCTTCGCCCGCTCCGGCTGGCTGCCGCCCATGTTCATCGAGTCCGGGCTCTTCGGCCTGGATTTCTTGAAGCCCCAGGCGCTGTTCGGGCTCAGCCACTGGAGCGAGGTGACCCACTGCCTGTTCTGGAGCCTGAGCGCCAACATCGGCGCCTTCGTCGCGGTCTCCTCACTGCGCGCCCCCAACGCGGTGGAGGCCACCCAGGCCAGCGCCTATGTGGATGCCTTGAAGCACGGCCGACGCATGGGGCTCCCGCTGTGGCGCGGCAGTGTCGAGGTCGCGGAGCTGCGCACGCTGGCCGAGCGCTTCCTGGGGGCCGAGCGCACGCGCCGGGCCTTCACCAACTTTGCGCTGACGCGTGGTCTGGAGACGCCGGAGTCGCTGCCGGCGGACGCCCAGACCGTCGCTTTCGCCGAGACCCTGTTGTCCGGGGCCATCGGCGGGGCCTCCGCCCGGGTCATGGTCGCCACGGTGACCGAGGAGGAACCCCTGGGCATCGACGAGGTGCTGGATATCCTCGACGAGGCCTCCCAGGTCCGTGCTTATAGCCACGAACTCGAACAGAAATCCCGGGAGCTGGAGGCGGCCAGCGCGGAGTTGCGCGCGGCCAACGAGCGGCTCCAGGAACTGGATCGACTCAAGGACGACTTCATGTCCTCCGTGACCCACGAATTGCGCACCCCGCTGGCGGCGATCCGCGCCTTCTCCGAGATCCTGTTCGACGACCCGGAGATCGAGGTAGGGGAGCGCAAACGCTTCCTCGGCATCCTGGTGAGCGAGACCGAGCGACTCTCGCGGCTGGTCAATCAGGTCCTGGACCTGGCCAAGATCGAGTCGGGCCACGCCGACTGGCTGATCGAGCCGGTGGACCTGCTGGAGGTGATCGAGCAGGCGGTGGCGAGTACCGGTCAGTTGATCGAGGGGCGCGGGGCGCAGCTGGCGGTCGAATCAGACCCAGGCCCAGCGCCCCAGGTGCTGGCCGACCGCGACCGGCTGGTCCAGGTCCTCGTGAACCTGCTGTCCAACGCCGCCAAGTTCGTCCCGACCACGGGCGGGCGGGTGGCAGTGCGACTCACCCGCAATGGCGACTGTGCCCGGGTGTGCGTCGCAGACAATGGGCCCGGCATCCCGGCGGCCGATCTCAGCCTCGTCTTCGAGAAGTTTCGCCAGGCCGCCAGCGGTGGGGAGAAACCCATCGGCACCGGGCTCGGGCTGCCCATCAGCCGCCAGATCGTGGAGAATTTCGGCGGCCGGATCTGGGCCGAGGCCGGGGCACCCACGGGGGCGACCTTGTGCTTCGAACTACCCGCACTCGCTTGCGAAACAGGCCAGCAACCCCCAGAAGAACCGGACCGGGATCGCACTGATCCGGCCCCAGCACCCGGTGAGAGTCCACCATGAGCCAACGTGTACTGATCGTCGACGACGAGCCCAATATCGTCATCTCACTGGAGTTTCTCTTGAAGCGAGAGGGCTTCACGGTGAGCGTGGCGCGCGACGGGGAGGAGGGCCTGGCGGCCATCCGCGCCCAGCGTCCGGCGCTGGTGGTACTGGACGTCATGATGCCCAAACTCGACGGCTTCGCGGTCCTGCACGCGGTGCGCTCAGACCCCGAATTGGCCGGCACCCGCATCCTGATGCTCACCGCCAAGGGCCGGCAGGCCGAGCAGACCAAAGGGCTGACACTCGGGGCCGATGCCTACATGCCCAAGCCCTTCTCCACCCACCAGCTGATCGCCAAAGCACTGGAATTGTTGAACACCGATGCCGCGGCAGCGCCGGGCGGGAACTGAGTCATGAGCGATACCGACGAATTCTCACCCATGCCCGGGCTCAACACCGCATATCTGGACACCGCCCTGGAGCAGACCGGCGGTGCCGATCAGGCACTGCTGCGCTCGCTGGCGCGCCGCCGCCCCCCGGTGGTCCCTCCCGAGGCAACGTTGCGTGACACCCTCTACCAGATCAGCCAGCGTCAGGAGGACGCCGCGGTGGTGGCCGACGAGGCCAGCGGCCTGCCGCTCGGGCTCGTCACCCTGCGCGAGATGCTGCACGTCATCAGCTTCGAAGGGGCTGGGCTCGATGACCCGGTGGCCGCCCACATGATCGGCGCCCCGCTCACCATCGCCGCGGACTCCCCAGCCCACCGGGCCAAGGTCCTGATGACCAAGCGGGGGGCCAAACACCTGCTGCTGGTGGAAGCCGACGGGCGGCTGTTCGGGCTGGTCGGGCAGGCCGACCTGCTGGGGCTGCGCGCCGGCGGGGCCGAGGAACTGATCGAGTCCATCGGCAACGCCCGTGACCTGCCCGCCATGACGCTGGCAGCCGATCAGGTGCGCAAGCGCGCGGCCGACCTGTTTCGCTCGGGCATGGGAGTCGAGGCGCTGTGCCAATGGATGTCCGGGCTCAACGACCTCATCGCCATGCGCGTGATCGAGATCATGGAGGACGAGTTCGACCTACCGGCCGTCCCCTGGTGCTGGCTGGTCTTCGGCTCCGAGGGCCGGCTGGAGCAGACCTTCACCACCGATCAGGACAACGGGCTCATCTTCGTCCCGCCGGAGCCCGCCGCGACGCAGGAGCTACGCGCCGCTTTTCTGCCGTTCGCCCAGGCGGTGAATAAGGCCCTGGACCATTGCGGCTTCGAACGCTGTCGCGGCAATATCATGGCCGGCAACCCGGCCTGGTGCCTGAGCGCGGATGAATGGCGGCGGCGCTTCGCCGACTGGCTGGCCGAACCCGAGCCCCAAGCCCTGCTCAACGGCACCATCTTCTTCGACTTCCGCCCGCTCTACGGCAGCTTCGAGCCCGCCGATCACCTACGCACCTGGCTGCTGGCGGAGACCATCGCCGCGGGTCGCTTCCTGCACAACCTGGCGGAACAGGCGGTCAACGTCGCCCCGCCGATCGGCTGGGCCGGCCAATTCACCTATGACCGCAACCGCGACTTCCCCCACACCATCGACCTCAAACTCCAGGGCGCCCGCCTCTTCATGGACCCCGCCCGCGTCTGGGCGCTCAAACACGGCGTCTGGGCCACCAATACCGCCGAGCGCCTGCGCGCCGCCGGCGCCTGCGAGGGGCGCCCGAGCGCCGACACCGCGGCCGAGATCGAGGCCTTTCACCTCATCCAACGCTTCCGCATCAGCCAACAGTTGCAGACCACGGACCGCGAGGGCGTCAACCGCGTCGACCCGGACGACCTGAATGAACTGCACCGCCTGATGCTGAAAGAGGCATTCAAACAGGCCAAGCGGATGCAGCTGCGGCTGCGCCAGCAGCATCTTTTATTTTGACCTTCGGTCAAAATAAAAGATTGGGAACCACTATGCGCAACATCAAGGCCGGTCTGACATACTTTGCCCTGGTCTTCGGCGCCGGATTCGTGCTGGGCGCAATACGGGTACCATTCCTGGTGCCGCGGCTTGGTATACGGATCGCCGAACTGACCGAAATGCCGCTGATGCTCGTCGTCATCGTGTTGGCCGCCCGCTTCATCGTCAAGCGGTTCGCCTTGCCACCGGGCCTGTGGGCGCGCCTGGCCGCGGGTGCTATCGCCTTGTCATTGCTCGTCGCCGCCGAGTGGTCACTCACCGTCGTGCTTGCCCATCAATCAATCGCCGACTACATCGCGAGCCGCGACCCCGTCTCCGGCAGCGTCTATCTGGCCATGCTCGTGCTGTTTGCCCTGATGCCGCTTATCCTGGTGCGGGTACGCTCAACACGCTGAACAGCCGGCGCTGCACCCGCACCGGCTGCTACCCAAGCCCCTTCGCGGCGCCCCGCGGCCCTGTGTGGGTCAGCGAACAGACCCTCGCGGGTCGCCGGACCTACCCTGCTGACTCCTTCATTTCGAGCGAGTTAGCCAATGACATTCACCGCCCCCAAGACCCTGCTTGCCATCGCCATCGGCATCGCCACCACGGCCGCCTTCGCCGGCCCGGGCGGGCCGCGTGGCGATCATGCCTGGTCCGCTGATAAGCACCTCGCACAAATTGCCGAGCGCCTCCACCTGACCCCGGAGCAGCAGTCCCAGGTGAAGACCATCATTGAGGAAGAGCATGCCGCTGCCGAGCGCCTGCATCAAGACGCCCGCAAGCGCATCGACGGGGTCCTCACGGATTCCCAGCGTGCAGAACAGAACGCGGAGATGAATAAGCGGATGGGGCAGCATGTGGACCGCCTGGCGAAACGTCTGAACCTGACCGACGAGCAGACCACCAAGGTACGCGCCATCCTCGAAGAGCAGAGAGACCAACCGGGCCTGGACCGCACCGCGATCAAGGACCGGATTGCTACCGTCCTGACCCCGGCGCAAAGGCAGCAGTTGGAGTCCATGGGACCGCGCGACGAACGCCCGGGCAAGCAGGACTGCGAACCTGGGCACGACCACATGCGCGACGGACCGATGGGTGGACCGGATGGTGACCTCGCCGACGCACCGGATGGCGGCCCACCTGCTCAGCGCTCCGGGCGCTAACGGACGCACCATCGTCCCTGGCTCGAGTCGGTGCGCGGTACCGCACTGAGCATATTTGCTCTTCTGTGTAAAGCGCCGCTCCAGCGATGGAAACACTCATTCCACGCCCGGGTCATGACCGCAGTGGTCACGGCTCAATGCGCTAATCGGAGATTCCCATGAACAAAGAACAAGTCACCGGTCGCGTCGAGGAAGTGAAAGGCAAGATCAAGGAAGTCGCCGGCCATGTCGTCGGCAATAAGGAGCTAGAAGAAAAAGGAGCTATCCAGAAGAACGCCGGCAAGGTCCTGGCTGACCTCGGTGATTACGCCGCGGATGCCAAGAGCCGCCTCTAAGACGGCACCGGCAAAGGTCGGTCACTGACCCGGCCGGACTGGCTTGCGGTCCGGCAACGACCCGACGATGGGTCTTGATCGCCCCGGTGCTGCTGGCTTATGGCCGCCCCGGGGGCGCTTTCTCGTTCCAACGCGGCGCGTGAGTAAGAAGCCGGCCAGCGCGCACCGCCGATGCCGCGACCGGGCGGTTTGCCGTGACCCGCCGCCGCCGTTGCGGCAAGATGGCACCTTCCCCAGTCGCCACCCGTCATCGGCCCCATGAATCTGACCATCTACACCCTACTGCTGCGCCTGCTGCTGCCGATCATGTTGCTGCGACTGCTGTGGCGCAGCCTCAAGGCGCCAGCCTATCGGCAACGCATCGCCGAGCGCCTGGTCCGGGACACGCCGCCAGCGGCGCCCGCGCAGGTCTGGGTCCATGCGGTCTCGGTCGGGGAGGTCCAGGCCGCCCAACCCCTGATCAAGCACCTGTTGACCCGCGACCCGCCGCTCGCGGTCCTGGTCACCACCACGACCCCCACGGGCGCGGCGCGGGTGCAGGAATTGTTCGGCGACTCAGTGACCCATCGCTATACCCCCTATGACCTGCCCGAGGTGGTCGGACGCTTCCTGGACCGGGTGCGCCCGCGACTGCTGATCGTCATGGAGACCGAGATCTGGCCCAACACCCTGGCGCAGTGTGCCGCACGCGGCATTCGCGTCGTACTGGCCAACGCCCGGCTCTCGGCCCGCTCGGCCAAGGGCTATGCGCGCCTGGCAGGACTGACCCGCGCGACGCTGCGGCGCTTCGACCTGATCGCCGCCCAGGGCGAGGCCGACGCCCGGCGCTTTGAAGACCTGGGAGCGGACCCCCAGCGCGTGCGGGTGACCGGCAGCATCAAGTTCGACCTGCGCTTGCCGGCCAGTCTCCAGGACCAGTCGGAGGTCATGCGCCGGACCTGGGGCGGCGACCGGCCGGTGTGGGTGGCGGCCAGCACCCACGAGGGCGAGGACGAGCTCATGCTGACCGCCCACCGGCGCCTGTGCAGCCGCGTGCCCACGGCCCTGCTGGTGTTGGTGCCGCGTCACCCGGAGCGTTTCGACCGGGTCGCCGGCCTGATCACGCGTGCGGGGTTCCAACTCGCGCGGCGCAGCACCCGGGCGCCTTGCACACCGCAGACCGGCGTCTTCCTGGGCGACAGCATGGGTGAGTTGCCGGTCTTCCTGGCCGCAGCGGATGCCGCCTTCATCGGCGGCAGCCTGGTGCGCACCGGCGGCCACAACCCGCTGGAAGCGGCCGCGGTGGGCGTGCCGGTGGCCATCGGTCCCCATGTGTTCAACTTTGCGGCGATCACCGAACTGCTGGTGGCGGAGAGCGCGGCGGTCCAGGTGGACAACGCCGCTGCGCTCGCGGACCTGATGACGCAGTGGCTGACCAATGCCGCACTGCGCACCCGTGTCGGGGAGCGCGGGCGGCTGGTCGTGGAGCGCAACCGCGGCGCGCTGGCGCGGTTGATCGAACTGATCGAAGGGCAGCTGGCGGGCAACGCGGGTTAGAATCGGGCCATCACAGGGGGCGATCAGCCTCGAAAGCAAACGTGGGCGGCTGACCGCGGTCGGGCTCAAGCTGGCGGGGGTGTGCGACCAGGGGACCATGGACCTGGCCGGAAACGACTGGGAGTGGTGGGCCAACAGGCCCTGACGGACGCGCGGCCAGGTCACTCTGGAGTCCAGGGCTTCAGCCCCGGCGGCGCCGGGCCAAGGCTGCCTTGGACTCCAGGGGATCAGCGCAGGTAGGCCCCGTCCTCACCGATCTTGCCGGGGCCGTTCAGGACATAGATACCGGCGGAGTTGGCGCGCACGCTGAAGCTCAGATGCCCGCCGCCGACCTGCACCTCGCGGCCGGTCACGGCATCGCGGTAGGTGCCGTCGGGCACGCCGTCGACCGTGACCTGCTGGTCTGAGCCGATGGCCAACCCGACGACGGCATAGTCACCCTGTTCGGACAAGTCGCGCACAAAGCTCATCCCACTCCCCCACTCAGACACCCGGGTCATCGGCGCCTTTTGCAGCGCGGGCACGGCGCGGCGGATCTGGTTCAGGCGTCGGATGTGCTGATAGAGCGGGTGGGACTGGGTGGCACCGATGGCCTCATCGGTCAGGTGATCGCCGAAATAGGCGCGCCCGGTCTGGTCCAAGGTGTCGCGCTCGCCCTCTACATCCTGGGGGGCGCCCTTCATGAACTCGATCTCCTCGCCGTAATACAGGCACGGGATGCCGCGCGCGGTCCAGATCAGGTTGTAGGCGGCGGCGGCCATCCATTGGTCGCCCTTGAAGCGGTATTTGAAGTCGTTGTCCGGCCCCACGTCGTGGTTCTGCAGGAAGGTCACCAGGCGGGTCGCGTCCCCATAGATCCAGTCCATACCGAGGATCTGGGCGGTACCGCCATAGGTCCCCTTGCTCACCGTGTCGCGGAAGGTGGAGAAGAGACCGAAGTCCAGCACCGAGAAGCCGGAGTCCCCGCCGGAGTTGGGGTCGCGCGGGTCATGCCCCAGGCGCGTGTACCACCAGGGGCGGATCTGGCTCGGGCCATTGTCGCCACCGCCTAAGTCCCCCCAGCCATAGCCCTTGACCAGGTTCTCGCCGAAGACGAAGAGCCCCGGCTTGTGGGTTTTCCAGGCGTTGACGTATTCCAGCAGGTTGTCGCGCTCCACATGCTTGACGGTGTCGATGCGCAGGGCGTCGACGCCCATGTCGAGATAACCGTTGATGGCGCCGATCAGGTAGTCCTTGACGTTCTGCCGGTCGGTGGCCAGATCGATGCAGTCACCGGCCAGGTGCTTGTGCTGCAAGGGCCAGGCGCTCTCCCAGTCGCCGCCGCAGATGAAGCCCTCCTGGTGGTACCAGTTGGGGTCGAGCTGATTGGCATCGACGCCGAAGAAGCGCCCCGGGTTGTAGCCGGGCTTCGGTACCGTCTCGCCGGTCTTGGGGTCGACCAGCGGCTCCAGCCCTTCAGGGTCGCGGGCGTGCCGCTCCCGCCACCAGTCCGGGGCCAGGGGGTTGTCGATGTCGTCCCGGTTGGGGCAGGCATAGTTGCCCAGGTTACCCTGGTAGGGGCCGTGATTCACCCGACCCTGCTCTGAACCCTGGGGGACATAGTATTTGATCGGCAGGTGGTCGATGTGGACCTGACCGCGGATGCCGTATTGGCAGGAGTGATTCACCACCACGTCCTGGATGATCTTGATGCCCTTGGCGTGGGCGGCGTCGATCAGGTCCTGATACGTCGCCCCGGGCGACTCCAGGCGCGGGTCGATGCGCGTCCAGTCATAGGCGTGATAGCCATGGTAATCGAGCCCGGAGCGGTTCTCGACCGGGGGGGTGATCCAGATGGCAGTGAACCCCAGGTCCCGGATGTAATCCAGGCGCTCGATCAGGCCCTTGAAGTCGCCGCGCCAATGGGGATCGATGGCCTGGCCGTTGGCGTCGAAACGGATGCGGTCGCGGCAGAAGAAACTGTTGCCGGGGTCGCCGTCGTAGAAGCGGGTGGTGAGGAGGAAATAGATGGTCTCCTCGCGAAAGTCGGTCCGCTCGCGCACCGGGGCCAGCCGCTCGGAGACGGCCGGGCGCGGCACCGGTGGCGGTGCGGGCCTGGCTGCCGCACCGGCGGCCGGCACCTGGTCATGCCAGCGACCGCCGGCATCCAACCAACCGCTGCGCTCACGCGTAAAGTCGGGGGTCTGGTTGCCCTGGGCGTCGGTGAACAGCAGCCGCACGGAGCGGATACCAGGGAAGCGGTACAGCCACCAACCCGGGCGCTGCGGATCAGGCGTCATGGCCACACCCGGCCAGGCACTGCCGGCACCGCCCGGGGACTGATCCCAGAAGTGGACACGCAGCGGCTCGGCCCAACCCGCGGGGCGTTCACAGGCGACGACGAGTTCGGTGGCCTGGGGATGGGTGCGGTTCTGTTTAGGCATAGCGGGTCCTGGGTGTGGTGAACCGCCGGTGCGGTTCCGCATGAAGGTGGAGCGTGAAAGTCAGACCGGGACCCGGTGGGAGCGGCTTCAGCCGCGACGCAACCTCGCAGGCTGCCGTGGTCTCG
>CAILVI010000341.1 GCA_903837595.1 uncultured Thiodictyon sp. | reverse complement strand
GGGTCCGGTTGCGACGGGCCGACCACCTTAACGTGTAAATGCCAAAATGAGAACTGCTGGCTACTCCCTGGCCGACTTACGCCAACCGGGGCATCGGCGGTTGACCTTGGAAGGTCAACACCAGGGCCTGATAGACGTCGGCGGACTGCTTGTGCAGGGTGGAGAGGTAGGAGCGGACGGTGGCGAACGCGTGCGCGCCCGCCTCAGAGCGGAAGCAGCCGGATACCTTCTGCTTGAGCTTGGGCATGCGCATATCACGTTCGCCGACGTTATTGTCGAAGGGGACGCGCAGGTCGGTGACAAACCGCATGACCTCGTCGCGGTGGTCCTGGAGGCGGGTGACCAGGTTGTGGGCTGGGGTTTGTTTGACCCGACGGCGACTGCCCGGGGGACCCGGACGGCGCGGGTGGTAGCGCGCACCCTCGGCGAGAATCGCATCGTAGCGGCGGAAGAGCTCAGCAATCGTGGCGGGCGAGAGCGCGCGCAGTCCGGCGTCGCGTGCGGCTTGGGTCACCTGATTGGCCTCAAGCAGCAGGTCGATGAGTCGTTGCGGCCAGGCGAGGCCTGGGTAGGTTTCGGTGACCGCGATCAACTCGCGCAGATGGTGGGCATTGCAGAAGGCATGCAGGCAGTCCAGTCCCAGGTAGGCGGCCCAGTGGTCATGCACCAAGATGCCCCGGAAGTTCGCGAGCAGGCCGATGGCGAGCAGCGCCTCACGGCCGCGCTTGGCATGCACGGCATAGAACGTGAGGGTGGCGGTGCACAGCACATGCAGCCACTGCAACGCCGTGCCGACGCGCATCCCGGTTTCGTCAGCATGCGCGACCACTTGGGCGACCAGCGCCTGGCCGATCTGCGCCACCGGCGCGGCCAGGCGCGCGGCGGCCTCCCGCCCCATGGCGACCAGGGTGCCGGGCGAGAGCGCAATCCCGGCCAAGGCCGTGAGCAGCTGCGCGGTGCGTTGATAGGGCAGCAGCTGGTAATGGGTTAGATACACGGCGAAGGCCGAGACCCCGGGGCCGTACTGCACGGGCGCCGCCACGCCCGCGGGGAAGGCGCTACGATGGCCTTGGCCGCAGGCACAGACACCCGCCACCGTCCGATACTCGGTGACCTCACGGCGGATCACCAGATCGATGACCTGGCGGCGCTCCGGCAGCGCTTCCACGTCCAGGCCGGCCAGATCACGACCGCAGGAACACGCTCCGGTCAGCGGGACCACGACGGTCTGTTCGGGGTGGTCGACCAACTCCCGGGTGACCCCCGGATGGTCCTTCTGTCCGCCCGGCTTGCGGCCACTCGACTGACGCTGGGAGCGCGGCGGTGGCTTCTTGAACGGCGGGTCGGTCGACGGCGGCTTGCTGGAATTGCGGCTGTTCTTGGCCAAGCGCGCTTCCAACTCTTCGACCCGCTGCTGGATCTGCGCGATCCGCCCCGCCTGCTCCGCCACGGTCGCGCACAGCGCCGCGTTCTCCGCCCGCAGGCGTGACAACTCGGCGTCTGGCGTCTCGGGAGAGTCGGTTGTGGGTAGCAACTCAGGCATGCTGAGAAGTTACAGCCTTAACGCGCTGTTTTCAAGTATGCTGAACAGTTACGCCACGTGAAGGGTGCCGGGCAAGGCGATTTGTATCTGACGTTTGAGGATTACGGTGAACCGGCAATGCCGGGGCCCGTAAGCCCGGCGGCGGGTGCAATTGGCGGCCACTGAAGTATTTCACCAGGCCGCGG
>CAILVI010000340.1 GCA_903837595.1 uncultured Thiodictyon sp. | reverse complement strand
ATCCGGCCACGCGATCTCGATCTGCATCAGGTCATCGCGCTGGGCGCGGCGCGTGAGGACCGCATTGAGGTGTTGTCTGCCCACATTGGCGGCGTTCACTCGGGGGCCGCCGCGACCATCGGTTCGGCCTGCGGCGTTGGCGGCAGTTCCGCCACCACCGGCACCTGCGCCATGGTGCCGACCGCTTCTCGCGGCGCACCCAGAATCGGGAGCCGTCCTTTCGAGACCCGTCCCCCCGACCACAGCGCGACATACTCGAAGTTCGGCAGTTGGCCCAAGAGCGCCGGGGGGAACAGTTCGACCTCCTCCTCCATCAACCGCTCGCCGGTGTTGCCGGTGTAGAGCAGCGGATTGGTGGAATCGGTGGTACTACCGTGGGCGGCCATGATGCTCACCACGCGGGCCATGGGCAGGCTCTCCGCGATATATTTCTGGGTCTCCGCATCGAGCACCCGCAGCGCCACGACATTGTTGATGTTGCCCAGGACCTGCCGGGCTTTATCGGCACTGCCGGTGCGGGCGGCGAAGTCGGCGAAGGTCTGGGTGGCGATGGCCAGGCGCAGGCCCGCGCCCCGGCCTTTGTTCAGCAGTTGGATGAAGGGGTCGTTGACCACTTCGGCGGCCTCGTCAATGAACACATTCACGGGTCGCGGACGCACCTGGTGGTTGTAGCGTCCACCGGCGACAGCGGTCAGATCGGCCACCAGGATGGACCCGATGGCGCTGCCGACCATGGTGTCGGAGAGTGAATCGAGCCCCACGTAGAGGACTTCGCGCGCCTCGATCACCTCGCTCATGGACGTGAGTCGGCGCGTCTCGCCGGGCGCCCCGGCGGCGGGGGACAGCAGCCCCTCCAGGTCCCCGGAGGTCAGCATGTTCAGGATCGGCATGAGACTCGCAATCATCTTCGAGAAGTGGACGGCCTCGTGTTCGTACATCCCCGCCAGACCCTCGATGACGGTCGATGGATTCTCAGGCGCCACCCGTTCACGGTAGTACCGCAGCAAGCCTTTGACGCGGGCCGCACCGTCGCGGGCGCGGGTCATCAGCAGCGTGGTCTCCTCCATCCACTGCGGACGATACATGGCGAAATATCGCATCAGCACGCGCTCGACCAGCGCCCCCGCACCACCTTCGAGGTAATGGCGCAGGGTCACCAGACTCGGTCGCTCATCGACCGCGAGCAGGCCCTGG
Organism: uncultured Thiodictyon sp.; assembly: GCA_903837595.1. GTDB lineage: Bacteria > Pseudomonadota > Gammaproteobacteria > Chromatiales > Chromatiaceae > Thiodictyon. Next base: position 18,118 of record CAILVI010000340.1, on the reverse strand, counting down.
ACCACGTGGGAGAGCGCCATCTGCCCGAACGACTTAAAGGGATCGCTACCGGTCTCGCTCGGGATCAGGGCGGCCACGCGGCTCGCCAGTTCGGTGGCCCGGCTGAAGCTGTGCAGCGGATCGATGCGCACGGACTCGGCGGGAAAGGCCGGATGGAAATAGACGAAGCGCTGGGGTCTACCGGCCAGGGCACAGGCGCGCTCGGCGGTCCGGCGCAGGTCTTGGTCGCCTTTGGGGTCGATAATAACGACTGCCTCATCGCGCAACACGGCCTGGGTGACGAGAAGATCAAAGGCGCGCGTCTTGCCGGCACCCGTGGTACCCACGATCAGCAGGTGTCCTTCGATGTGCTCCAACGGGACACGCAGGTCCTGATCCCGCCCACCCAAGCCATGGATCCAGGTGGCGCCCATCCGCTGCGTATCGCGGGGCGCGAACCGCTCCGGTCCCTCACGCATGAGGTCCAGGGCCAATTGCGTATGCTTGGCCGTCCAGTCGAACCCCCACCCCATCCAGAGATCGCCGGACCACTGCGGCATCCGCGCGGCGAAGTCTGACGGGGCGATGAAGCCCAGCGGGTGCCCGCACAGAAACTCCTGGCGACTCGCCAGGCGCAGGGTACCGGGCACCCAGGTCAGCGCAATCACGAGCGCGATGCCGGCGAGCCAGCGGAAGGCCCCGCCATGCAGTGCCCACAGGTCCGCGGTGAACCAGGCGACCACGGCGACGGTGAGCCACAGGGCGAGTGCGCGCGCTTCGTAATTGGGGCGCCAGGGGTTGGCGTAGGTGACGGCCATCGGGTCACTCCTGGGCTACACCGGCAGCCCGCGCTCAGCCATGAGCACAGCAGCCAGGATGCGTACGCGCGGCTCCATTGTCATGCGACGTTCACCCCGCCATCGGGCGTCATCCGGCATCCCGGCCGGCGCATCAGCACGCGACGTAGGGTCTGCGGGTTGATGCCGGCCGTCGCGGCAGCCAGGGTCAGGTCGGCGGCCGTCAGCAACCCCTCCTCTCCCGGGTCACCGCCCTCCGGCGCTCGCTCAGCCCGCACGCTGGCGAGCAATGCGTCAGCCACCGCGCTGGCGCTGGTCAGCGCGGTCGGTTCCGGACTGGCGACGACCGTCTCGGTCGGGAGGGGGCGCGAGGCGTGAGCGGGTGCGGTCGTAGGCAGACGCGGGGCCGGCGGCGCCGGGGTCGCTGCGGGGCTGGAGACCGGAGGCGCCGCGGTCGGCGTCGGGCGGTCTGTCGGGGGCGCCGGTCGCGCGGCGCGACGCAACTCGGGTTGGGACCCTGCGGCCACGCCAGCGGCGGGTTGCGGGGCGGCCGTCCCTGGGCTGGCGGAACTCGCCACGACCGCGGGTGAGAGCAGGGTGCGGAAGTAGCTGCCCGCCTCTGCCTTCAGGTTCACGCCACGGCAGCCAGGGAAGCCCTCGATCTCCTGCACGCGCACATACGGCTGCATCGGATTGACCGTCAGCAGGTCGCCATCCCACAGGGCCGTCACCTGATCTTCGACCGCCGCCCCAAAGCCGTCAAGCCCCTGCGGCACCCGCACCCAGACCTGGACGCCTGACAGGTAGAGCAGGTCGGCGGCGGCGCGCTCGCCGGAGTCGATCGCCGCCGCCACGGCGAGTAGCAGCCGACCACCCGGACCATGAGGCGACGCCTGGAACCACGCCAGCGCGGCCTGCCGGGCGGCGGCCTCAGGGGACGGCGTCTGCGGTGCCGGCGGTCGTCGCGCAGGTGGGGTCGGTGCGGCCGACGCGATGACGGGTCGGGCACGAACGACCGGGCCAGACGCAACGGCAGGGGGCGCCGACGGGAGGATACACACGTCACGATGGCCTTGAGCGTCCGCAGGCCCGACGATGCCGCTGCGCTCCATCGCCTCGATCAGGCGTGCGGCCCGGTTGTAACCGATCTTGAGGTGCTGTTGCAGGTCGAGGATGGACGCGCGCCGACCAGCGATCACCTGCTGTATGGCCACGGCGAAGAGCGGATCGGATGCCGGTGCCTGGTCATTGGCCGCGCCGGGCACCGTGACCAGCGGTTCGGGCGGCGCCTCCTCACTGGCCGCCCAGAACGCACTGTCCTGCGCCGGCGCGTCGGGGTCCTCGTCATCGGGCGACTCGGCGATCTGCCCCGGTTCCCAGCCCCCTGGCGTCGCTGCGACGGGTTGAATCAGGGCGTTGGTGCCGCTCGGGACGGCAGCGCGGACCGCGGCCTCCCCGGAGAGCGCGACCGTCTCCGGCACCGCCCCGGACAGCACCAATCCGGGCGAGGACAGCCGCAAGAGGGTGAGAGTGATGGGCTTGCCACCCTGCGCCAGAATGGCCGGGGCCAGGCGCCAGTAGCGGCGCACGCCATCCCCCTCCCCCGGCGGCACGGCCGTGCCGCGCTCAATCAGGATGTCGGCCAGGGTGTCGGGGTGCCGCGGGATGCCGGGGACGCGATCGGCGGCCAGGAGGGCGACGATCTCATCACCGCCTTGGGGCCACACCACATGCAGGCCCCCAGCCAGCATCCAGAGGCGCGCGCCGGGGGTGTTGATCCGCCAGGTGCCATCGCGCACCAGGCGGGCCATCGCATCGATCAGGTAGCGCTCGATCGGGACCCCCAGCGAATGGGCCTCGGGGTCGATCCGGTTGTCCTTGAGGTCGCGCGCCACGCTCGCGGCGTCGGCATTGCGCACCAACACGGTCAGGGTGGCGTGCTCCTGCTGGCCGGCCACCGCGTCGACGAGCGCGTTCATGATCGCCGGGTCGGCCCCGTAGAGCCGCTCAATGGTCTCAGGCCCCAGGATACGCTCCAGGACCATCATGCCGGCCGACGCGTGCCGGTTGTGCTGGCGATCACGCCAGTGCAGAAAGTAGCTGTCGACCTGGTGTCGCGCCGCCCACCCGGGGATGGTCTCCTGCATCGGCGACCAGGTGACCGTGCCGTCGCGGTCTGTGACCGACAGGTCGCTGAGCGGCTTGCCGATGTCGTGGCAGAGGCCCGCCAGGGTCGCCGCGAGGCGCCACAGCGGTTCGTGGATCACGCGCTCGCGGGGCGCGCGGTCCATGGCAAACACCTTCCCGGCGCTCGCCTGGCCAGCCAGGAAGCCGACTTCGAGTCCGTGGTGCAGCAACCCGCCCGCCCCCCGGTGATGGTGCGCTGCGGAGGCCGGCAGCAGATGCACGTAGGCCACGTAGCGATCCACCACCGGGCACACCCATTCCTCATACTGCTCCGGGGTGCAGCCGACGGCGTAGCGCAGCTTGCGGATCAGTTCTGCCTGGGTCGCGGCCACCTGCGCCGAGGCCACCAAGGGCAGACCTTGGCGGAAGGGTGGATAACGGGGTATCTCGGGACGCGCCACGACGGGCGCCGGGGTCAACGCCGCGGCCGGGCTGGGCGCTGCGGTGGATGTTTTGAAGCGACGGAGGAACTTGATCATGGCGCCCATGGTGCCAGGCAGCGGGGCCGGGGCGTGAGCGCCCAAGGTGACACTTACGAGGGGGGTTTGCGGGAGGTGCCGACGGCCGGCCGGCGTGATCGCTTAGGCCCCGTGCGCACGCAGGTGTAGCCGCTCGCGCAGCGCCCGGGCGGTGCGCACCGCCGCACGCAGTTGCGTGCGCACCTGCGAGACCTCCCTGACGGCCCGGCGGATCGCGGCGAAGTCGTCCTCCGCCGCCTCAATGATCGGTCGCTGCCAGTCCCGCGCGACCTTTCCCAAGGCGCTACGCGGGTAACGGTCGCCATCCCCTTTCTTCACGTACTCGGTGAAACAGGCTTTGCCCTGCGCCTTGTTGACATAGCGGTATGTACACCACTCGATGGTGAAGGTGCCCGGGGTCGCCCGGCTGCTGTGCTGCTCCTTGATCCGTACCCCGATCCGGCCCCACTCGCTGCGCGGGCGATGCTGACCCGCCGCCTGCTGATCGGCGTCGAACCGCCACTGCACCTGTTGCGCTTGCTGGCGCAGGCCGTCGAGTTCCCCCTGTACCCAGGCATCGAGGGCCGGCGCAATACTGGGTTCGTCTCCCTCCTGCTCGCCCGGTCGTGACTCGGCACCGCACGCATCCCACGCCACCACGTCCCGGTTGACCTCGTTTACCACCCGCATGCCGCCCCCCGTTGTTTCCGCGATATTATCTTTTGGAAAACACCCCCCGCTGTTTTCCCAGGTCGGCGCCCGCCACCCTGCGTGGCGCGATGGCCGGTGGGGTGTTTTCCCAGGCGATGCGTTTCCACGCGTGTTTCCACAGCCGCATTTTGCATTGTTATCTGTCCGTTATGAGCCGCCATCCGGTGGCTTGTTTCCTGAGGCACTGGCCATCCGAGCCGGTTATCCCAGGTGCTTTGACCACCGATCACGTCAGTACCGGCGCCATTCATGAGCTGACCTGTGACGACTGTGTTATGCCATGCCGAACCCTCCCGCCGGTGTTTTCTCACGTCCATTATTGACCTCTTTCTCATACGCTTACCGCCGCTTGCGGGGCGCTTTGTTTTCCCATGCGCGGGCCGGCATCCCGTGTTTTCACAGGCGCTGATGGCTGGCCAATAACCGCTATTTCGGACGCCCTTGTTTTCTCATATAGATCCCCGCCTGCCGCGTTTTCTCATTACGCTTCCATCATGCTTTCATACGCTTACTCTGATCCTATGATGACGCTGTTTCCCCATGCGGCGCGCTGGGTTCGGCGTTTCCCCAGGTCACACGAGTCTAGCTGAGGCGGTGGGCTTGTTCAACGCGCGTTCACCTCCCGCATTCCCCCCTCCAAAAGGGCACCTTGCGCTATCACGCCTGCCGGTCAATCGGTGGCACGATGAATGGCCCAGAGTCGACTTGGCGTCGACCTTTCGGCGCTATTCGCTGCGTCAGCACCCGGCTGACGTGCTCACTGTGCCGAGAGTCGACTTTCTGTCGACCATTGGGCTCACGCTTGCTATCGGGGTACCTCATGTTGGTCATGGCTTTGGACGTCGGCTACTCAAATCTGAAACTCGCGGTCGGCCAGGCCGGTGCGACGCCCCGCGTGATCGTGCGCCCGGCCGGGGCGGCACCGGCGGACCGGTTGGGCGAGCGCCTCGGGGGCGGCGGTCCGGGCGCGGCCGAGGCGGCACCCGTGATCGTGGAGATCCGGGGCCGCCGCTGGGCCGCCGGGATCGAGCCGGGGCGCTTCGAAGCCGGCTGGGCGCGCTCCCTGCACGAGGACTATGCCGGGACGGACGCCTACCTGGCGCTCGTGCTGGCCGCACTCGTCCTGACCGGGGAGTCCACCATTGATACGGTGGTGACCGGGCTCCCGGTGAGCCAGTCCCAGGACCCCCGCCGCCGCGAGGCATTGCGCGCCCTGCTCGTCGGGACCCACGACACCAGCGCGGGACCGGTGGCGGTGCGCAACGTCCGGGTCCTTGCGCAGCCGGTGGGCGCTTACCTGGATCTCGTGTGGTCCGCGACGGACCCGGCGCTGTTGGACCGCATCGCGACGGGAACGGTGTTGGTCCTGGATGCCGGGTTCTACTCCTTTGATTGGGCGCTGGTGGTTGCCGGCGACCTGCGCCGCTCCGCCTCCGGTACCAGCCTGGAGGCGATGTCGGTGCTGCTGGAGCGGGCGGCGAAACGGATCGCCGACGACCACGGCGGCAAGTCGGTGCCGCTCGGACTGGAGGCCGCGGTCCGCGCCGGGAAGGCCACCTTCCTGCAGGCCGGTCATGCCGTCGCGCTGCCACCGCTGCTGGAATCCGTCGCCCGGGAGGTGAGTACCGTGGCCCTGGAGACGCTGCGGCAATCGTTGCGGCGGGAGCACACCAACATCGACCTGGTGGTGTTGGCCGGTGGTGGCGGGGAACTCTACGGCGGGGCGGTCGGCAGCCTGTTCCCAGGGGCTTCCGTCGTGGTCTCCAACCACCCGGTCGCGGCCAATGTCCGGGGGTTTTTCCGGCATGTCGCCTAAACGCGAGGACGGCGAGGCGTTACGACGCTTCTCGGTCAAGGTCCCGGACGCCTACCCGGAGCTCCTGGCCGACCTGATGGCGCTCCCGTCGCGCGCCCGCCCTGAGCGCCTGCGCACCCTGGCCCTGATCGGACTCATGGCGCTACGCGGCGGGGTCGCCAGCCACGCGCCGGCGCAGGCCGCCGCGCTGCCGCTGGATGCCGGACTGCAAGAACAGCGGCTGCGGCTGCTGAGCGCGATCGGCTCGGGCGAGTAGGGTTGGAAGCGGATCAGGTCCCGATACCACGCCTCGACACGACGGCAGCTATTTCTGAAAGGTCTATGTTTATATCATTTTTTCGTGATACTCTGCCAACCGGTCTGGCGCGTGCCCTGATGTTGTGGGTGGCGCTGGTGACCGCACCGGCCGGCGCCGCGGCCCCGCCCATCGAGCTGGCCGGAACCGAATGGGCGCGCGCCGCGCAGAGCCAGGCCATTGATCCGGTGCTGCTCTATGCGTTAGCCCTGGCGCGCACGGGCACCCTGGAGGCGAACACCGCGGTCACGCCGTGGCCGTGGACGCTGACACGCCAGGGCGAGGCGCAGCGCTACCCAGACCACCCGGCGGCACTGCGCGCCCTCGCGCAAGCGAGCCCAGACCAACGCGCGGGCCTGGAGCTCGGGCTGATGGCCATTTCGCTCACCCGGTGGCGTCATCGCGTGAGCGATCCCTCTGCGCTGTTGGACCCGGCCGCCAACCTGCGCCTGGGCGCCGCCATCCTGGCCGACAGCCTGCGCGCCACCCCGAATGACCTGGAACTGGCGGTGGGTCACTTCGCCCATGCCGACCCCACCGCGGCCCGCGCCTTCGGTCAGCGCGTGCTACGCATCGCCCACGCCCTGGGGATGCGGGCCGGGACCAACCGCGCCGGCCGCGACCGACACGTCCTGGTACGCCCGCTCATCACGGCGGCGGCCCGTCGTCACGGACTCGACCCGGCGTTTGCCTTGGCCATCGCCCAGACCGAGAGCCACTTCAATCAAGCGGCCACCAGTCGCCGGGGGGCCCGGGGCGTCATGCAATTGATGCCCCGGACCGCACAGCACTATGGGGTCGATGCCGGGGATCTGGAGCAGAACATCGACGGCGGGGTGCGCTACCTGCGCGACCTTGCGGAACGTTTCGGCGGTAGTCCGACGCTGGTCGCCGCCGCCTACAACGCGGGAGAAGACGCGGTACTGAAGTATCGACGCCAGATCCCGCCCTATCCGGAGACGCAACACTATGTGCCGCAGGTCGTGGCGGCACGGGAGTATTACGGATGCATCAGCCAGTAAGTGCCCCAAGCAGTCACCGGTCGCCCGGCACTGAACTCGTCGCCATTGATCTGCCTGGTCGGGACCTGAAGCAGACAGCGGCCGAGTGCCCGGCCGACCGCCACGGCGACACCATCCAGCGCCTCAACACCAGCTATTTGCTCGCTGCCCGGGAGGTCGCCCGGGAGAGCGTGCTCTCTGCCTGCGCCGTCTTCGGCGTCACGTCCGAATTGGCCAACTGGCTGGCGAGCGCGACGATCGAGGAGGTCCTGGGCCTCGCGTCGCTGCGCATCTGCCTCTTCTCCCTGCGCTTGCCAGCGCGTGCCCTCGCGCGCAGCCATTGCGCCAGCCGCCAGGTCCCGCTGCCGCTCGTCGCCATGCACGCCGCCTTGAGCACGCTCAGCGATGGGTGACCTGGGCACCATGGAGGCGTATCACACGATGACCCTGGCCATTGCGATGGTCCGGCATCGCGCCAAGATCGCGCTGATCCACGCCGGGACCAACCTCCCGCGCCGCGCGTTGCGCAGCCTCTACCACGCGGTCCATGGCGAGTCCCCGCGCGGCGGTCCCCTCCCCACCTCGTTCGCCAACGTCATGCGCAGTCGCGGGCAGCAGGTCAACGCCTCACTGTATGCCGCCTTCTATACCCAGTTGGGCGCGGGCGAGACCTATCGTGCCGTCGATTGGGCGGTGCTCGTGCGCGCCTACGACCTCTATCTGGGGATTGCGCAGTCGAGCGCCGCCGTACTCGACATCAATCAAGCCTGGGCGCTCGCCGCTGACTTCAAGTCCGGTGACGCCAACTTGCTCTACTGCGCGAGCTGCCACGTACCGTATCTGGTCGTCACCGATTCGGTCTTTGGTGAGACGTGCCCGTTTTGTTCTTTATATGACCGCCAATAGCCATCCCCTCGCCCCAAGCGCTCCGCAGGAAGAGCTTTCACGGCGGCGCCCCCGCGCCGTCGTGAGTGGGCTCGTGGGACTCAGTGTCCTGCTGGCCGCCACCACGGTGCAGACGGCCCCGAACCCCTTTTATGGCGGCAAACGTCAGGGATGGTTCTGGTATGAATCGCCACCCCCTGCCCCACCGCCGCCCGTTGAGCCCGCCGAGACCGCCCCCGCGCCCTCGCCCTCGCCCCCCGCGCCGACGCCCCCTCAGGTACGGGCCCCGGCCGGACCGGCGCCGCTCTCCGCGCAATGGTTCCGCGAGAATCTCGGGCGCTATCGCGACGCCGCGATCGACAACCCGAGCCCGCAGAACGTCCAGCTGTACTTCTATCTCCAGCGCGTGGCCATGGACAAGTCCTCGCAATTCGCCAAGGTGTCCGAGCGCGTGGTCCAGGGCGACCCGAACCTCGATGAGGTGACGCAACGGCCCACCGCCACCTTCGGCGCCAACCTGGCCAATCGCCAGGGCGGCCTCGCCCGCGATGCGGTGCTCAAAAAGGTCGCAGGGATGGCATCCCTGTGGTTCTTCTTCCGCTCCGATTGCCCCTATTGCGAGGCGCAAGCACCCCTGCTGCAACTCTTGGAGAAAGAGTACGGCTTCGCGATCGTGGCGATCTCGCTCGACGGCGCCCCACTGCCCAGCGGGCGCTTCCCGAACTTCCAGATCGATCGCGGGCAGGGCCAAGCCCTGGGGGTCACCTCGACCCCCGCCACGTTCCTCGCCCGACCGGAGATCCCGGCCCTCGCCCCCCTGGCCCAGGGCCTGCTGGCCTTGGCTCAACTGCAGGAGCGCATCGTGGTGGCCGCCGTCCGAGAAGGGTGGATCAGCGAAGAGGAAGCGAGCCGCACCACGGCCATCGTGCAGCAAACCGCGCTCGATCCACAGCAGGTACAGGGCGCGTTACCAGACGATCCGGCGGCCCTGCTCGCCCGGTTGCGGGCACTGGCGCCACGCAGTGGGCGTTAGCGACACGTCTGCGATTCGACCACCGACCACATTTATCTTTTTCTTGGGGACTTCTATGGCCGCCACGCGTCATCTCGGGCGTTCTTGCTGGGCGCTCGTCGCCCTGACCGGCATCGCCTCGGCCACGCTCGCCAGTGGTCTGAAAACGCAGTCGGAGTTGATGTTCAACTCCATGCTGAACTACACCAGTCCGACTGCGCACCTGGAACAGCGCCGCGGGGTGGTCGATGGCGGCTCGGTGGTGGCGCGTAACCGTGTCATGAATGCCTCCCTGTGGAGCATCGTGCCGCCCTCGGTCTCGGCCGGTTGCGGGGGCATCGACATGTTCGCGGGCAGCTTCAGCTTTATCTCGGGGGCCCAGTTCCAGCAGTTGATGCGCAGCATCGCGGCGAATGCCCCGGGGTACGCGTTCGAGGTCGCGCTCGAGGCCATGTGTCCCTCCTGTATGCAGACGATGGAATCGCTCCAGCGCAAACTCCAGGAGCTGAGTTCCGGCATGGTCAACTCCTGCCAACTGGCCAAGGGCTTCGTCAACGATGTGGCCGATGCCTTCGATGTCGCCCACAAGGACAAGACCTCCTTGCTCGCCGATACCCAAGGGTGGGTCAGTGACACCTTCCAGAGTCGCACGACCACCACCGGCAACGACTCGGTGGGCATGACCGTGACCCACATGACCGATGAGCAACGCGGCGCGGCCGATCTGCAGGGCAATCTGGTCTGGCAGGCACTCAAACGGCGCGGCGCGGCCGGCTGGTTCGCGTCGGGAGACGACGACCTGCTGGAAGCGATTATGAGCATTACCGGCTCCGTGATCGTGGGGTCCCCGACCCCGGCCCCGGACGGCAAGGGCCAAAGCTACCCGACGAAGCCGTTGCCAGGCAATCTGATGAAGGTCGCCGATCTGCTATGGGGCAGCCGCTCCAATGATGCCACCGGCACCGGGGCCGTGGACAGCAACCATGTGGTGTTGCGCTACCGGTGTGACGCCCCGGGCGAAAACCAGTGTCTGGCGCCGACGCCGATCGCGGATACGGCGCTGATTGGGCTGGTTCAGTACACGAAGAAGGTCCTGGTCGGGGACCCGCAGAACGGGGGCCACGGCGGGTTGATCGATAAATTTCGCTACGGCACCGGACCGGTGACCGCGGCAGAAATGGCGTTCATGCAATTCGCGCCCAACGGCGTCGCCGCCCAACTGCACAATCTGTCCAGATACAACGCCGGCATCGCGGCCAACTTCGCCGACGAGGCCGCGCCAGTCATCGCGCTAGAAATGGCCAAGGTGATCATCGACGACCTGGTCCGTGCCGCGGAAAACGCCATGGTGCTGCAGGCCAATACCTATGCCAAGGAAGCCCTGGCCCAGATCAAGTCGGCGAAAGAGCAGATCCACCGTGAATACGAGGTGGTGGCGCAACGCTACGGCAACGTGCAGACCGTGTTGGCGCATTACGAGCACCTGGTCGCCACGATCAAAGGCAAAGACACGACCGACGCGAGTGCCGAATAGTGGGCTTGCGCACCCCCGCTTTCATGCTCCGCCCGCCACGGTGTCGCGTTTCCCAGAGGATCGGCTGATGTACACGATTTACTCCATTGGCGATGCCGCCTTCCTCACGGCCGTCCTCAACGCCGTGGCGATGTTGTCGGGGTCCGGGGACATGAAGCAGTTGGCCGGGATCGGCTTTCTGTTTGGCATTATCCTGATCATGTTCCAGGGCATCATCCAGGCCAAGCCGCCCCAGCTGCAGAATGTCTTGGTGGCCTGGGTGATCTACATGGCCATGTTCGGCCCGACGGCCAAGGTCATGATTGAGGACATCTACAACGGCCAGGTGCGGGTGGTCGACAACGTCCCGCTGGGCCCGGCGTTCGTCGGCTCGGCGATGTCGCACATCGGCTATGGGACGACGCGCTTGTTCGAGCAGGCGTTCTCCACCCCGACCATGACTGAACAAGGATTTCTCGGCGCCCTCGAAGCGATGGCCGCCGTGCGCAAGGGGACGCTCTCGCGCAACGCCCTGGGCGCGGCCAACAGCCCCACGCCGGGCGCCAACATGGATCGCACCCTTACCAACTACATGGCCGAGTGTGTGCTCTACGAGGTCGATATCGACCAACGCTCCCTCGACGACCTGATGCGTAACCCCAGTTGGGCGACCTTGGGGCCACAAACCACGATGAACGTGCCGACCACCCAGGTGTGGCTCGGTGGCGCCCCGCAGACGCTGCCCTGCAACGAGGCCTGGCCGAAGCTCCAGTCGTACATCGCCACCCAGTTTACCCCGGCCCTGCGCAAGTCCCTGGCCGCCACGCTGTCATTGCGCAGCAGCGCGGAGGTGGACGCGAAAGTCAGCAGCGCGCTGACGGCGATCGGTGCCAACCAGACCGATGCCCAGAATTACATGGTCATGGCCGCCATGACCCCGTACTTGGCGAAGGGCCGCGCCCAAGCGTTGCGGGAGATCCAGCACTGGAACGAGGCGGTCATGGTCGAACAAGCAGCCCAGCAGCGCAACACGCAATGGGCCGGCGAAGAGAAGATGTTCAAGCGCAATGTCCGACCGCTGCTGAGTTTCCTGGAGGCGGTCCTGTACGCGGTTTCCCCGCTGATGGTCTTCGCCATCGGACTCGGGCCGCTCGGCTTCGGCTTGGTCGGGCGCTATCTGCTGTTTGCGCTCTGGATCCAGCTCTGGCAGCCGCTGCTGGCGATCGTCAACCTGTTCCTGATGATGACCATCCAGGGCAAGATGTCCGCGCTGCAGGATGCCGCGCTGGGGGATCTGGTCTTTCCATCGTTCTACGCGATGGCCAAGGCCGACGCCCTCATGATCGATTATCTCGGGACCGGGGGCATGCTGGCCGCGAGCGTGCCGGCGATCGCGCTGATGTTGCTCTACGGTTCAGCGATCACGGCGACCAGTCTTGCCGGTCGGCTACAGGGCGGCGACCACATCAACGAGAAGGTTGTGTCACCGGATGTGGTGGCACCGGGAGCGGCGCTGTCGATGCAGGCGCTGCAGGATCATGGCTCCGTGCGAGGCACCGCGGCGCCGGGGGCGGAGAATGTGTCCTGGACCGCGAATGTTGGCCAGGACACGCAACGCGAGTTGAAGTCTAGTCAGCAGGCCAGCGAGCGGGCGAGTGCGGGATTCGGCAAGGCCCTGGGGAGTGCGGCCAGTGCGACCGCTTCACGCAGCGGTGAGAGCTTTGACTCACATGCAATTAATTGGAATTATGAAGGATCGAAGAGCCGGACTGATCAGGCGCTCATGCAGACTGCGGAAGGATTGAGTAACAAATACAGTGATAGCGGCGTGTCTTCGAGTGAGATGGCCTCGGTGCTTGCAAGTGGTATTGGGGCCGGCAGCGGGAACCTTGCAAAAGCAGACATCGAAACGAAATTGAGGACGCAATACGGGGTCAAGAATGATCTCGCTGACACAATGGCCGCTGACATTTCAACAAAAGCGACGTCTGACCAGTCGTTTCAGTCGCGCCTTTCAGAAGGACTCAAGCTGGATTCTCAGAGTGGCACAAAGAATGTCTTTACTTCCGGCCTGAATACTGATGAGTCAACCCGTCTGACCCGCTCCGCCGACGACGTACTCTCTGCCTCACGCAGCCTTGATCGCGCCGAGTCGATGTCCGCACGATTCGGCACGCTCGGATCATTCAACGGCGTCCACACCGGTGCGGCGCTGGCCGAACCCCAAAACCATGCGTACATGGAGCGTATGCAACGGCAAGTCGATCGCTTTGGCTTGGGCGGGGATCAGCAACGCGAAGAACAGCGCCTGCTGCGCGGCGGTGCCACCGCCGACCCGGAACAGGCGCGCGGGATGGCGGGGATGGGCCTGCTACTCGGGCACACCGATGGCGATCGCGTCCACCGCATGAGCGCCGACGAACGGACCGCCGCCAAAGAGGCGGGCATGGAAATCCTGGGCGGGGCCTTCAACGTCCAAACGCCACAGGGGATCAATCCTGGCCGCCATGCCGATTTAGAGGGGTCGGCACCAACCTTCGGAGGCGCGCGGGCGGCCGTCGATGGGGCTGGACTGCGTGACGTCCGACCGGACGCGGCAGGTCTTCAGGACCAACTCGCGGAGCACCGCGCGGGCGTTGAACATAACGGCGGCCTCGGTGCCGTCGATCAGTTCGTCGCCCAAGGTCAGCAAGGATTGGCGGGCTTCAGGGCGAGCGGGCAGACGGCCCTGCGTGGCGAAAAAGGGGCTAACCTCGGCGCCACCATCGCGCAACACGCTATGTTGCCTCGCCCGGCGGCGCAACTTGCCCAGAACCATGCCGGCGGACTCGCCATTCAAGTCGCAGAAACGTTGGCCCTGACAGACGCTGGCGTGAGCGGCTTGGCGCGCGAGTCGGTGGCCGGTCTGAAGGCATTTGGAACGTCGTTGGCGGACGGTCAAGGACTCTCGGGGTCGATCGCCGCCGGCAGGGCGGCAGCTGGCAGCGAACCTGGTTGGTCAGGTGCGAGGGAGACGATGGTTAACGCGCGCATGGACCAGGTGTCTCATTACGGGTTGACACCGGCGCAGACTGCACTCTATCGGGAGGCGACCGGCTCGCTGCTGGCTGACCTTCCCAGTGCTGCCCAACAAACGGCCCGGCAGGCGGTCATCAACGAGGCGGGGCCCGGACTTGGGGGGCATGTTGCTGAGTTGATCGAGCGCTCGGCGTCCTCCCGCGACGACAGCGATTTGCGCCTGATCGGGGCCTTCAACGAACAGACACAGGGGGCGCTCGGTTCCGCTCAAAAAAAAACTGAGCCGCCCGTAGGAGGGAGCCCCACGACGCTGTTGTCATCACCGATGGGCAGAGCTGGCGGCGTCACCGAGACCTCTGGCTTCGGGATGCGTGTCCATCCGATCACTGGCCACGCCGCATTCCACGCGGGCGAGGATCTCGCAGCACCGGTGGGCACGCCACTGGTGTCCGTGGCCGATGGAGTGGTGACGTTCGCGGGATCGCGCGGAGGATATGGTAATTTGGTTGAAGTGACGCACCCGGGAGGGCTGGTGACGCGGTATGGCCACACCAGCGAAATGTTCGTCACACCTGGACAAGCGGTTGCTGCCGGGCAGAGAATCGCTGCCGTCGGTTCGACCGGGCGCGCGACCGGACCGCATGTCCATTTTGAGACGCGCATGGACGGCCGTGCGGTCGATCCGGCGACCGTTCTTGGCCGACAGGTCCCTGCACACATCCCGGGACCGGTTGGCGGCGTCGCGCAAGCTGGCCGCGCTGAGGACGAACCTGGACCGTTGGAGGCACCCGCCGGGTTGCGGGATTTCTTTCGGGAGGTCGAGCAGCAACACGCGTTGCCAGCGGGAATGTTGACCGCCGTCGCTTCGGTCGAAAGCCAGTTCCGGGCAAATGCTGTGTCCAGCGCGGGCGCACAGGGCATGTTCCAAATCACGCCTGACACCGCGAAGACCTTCGGTGTTTCTAACCCTTTCGACCCGCGTGATGCCGCGGTGGGGGCAGCAAAAAAGCTGGCCAGCGATTACCAGAAATTTGGCAACTGGAACTACGCCGTCATGGCTTACAACGCGGGGACGCAGCGTATCGAGGATTATCTGGCCGGGCAAGGCAAGCCGCTGAAGCAGGAAACGGTGGACTATTTGCCAAAGACGGTTGAAGCGTTTCGGCGCGTCAATGGACATGCATGAGTGCGACTAGCCGCTCGCTAGCCATGCACGTTCCTAAATCTGAGCTGAAGTTTCCGGCTTTTCCAGGGGGCGTACCAGAAGGGCGGGGGGTTACGCTGGGGGGATTTTCGAGGGGTTTGCGTAGATCCAGCCAAACCCTGCGAAAACTCCCGGCCCCAAGTGCCTGGCCCTGGGCAGCTTTCAGAACCCGGAAACTTCAGATCTGAGAAACCTCGAGAGAACACCAAATGCGCCATTTCATCCGCCGCTTCGTCAGCGCCATCCGTACCATACCGCGACGGGTTCGGTTGATTCTCATCGCTCCTGTCGCGTTCATCGCACTGCTCGTGATCGACGCCAGATTGGCTGTCTTCGTTTTCTTGTTGGTGCTCGGAGGACTTGTGGTTCGTGAATTACTGACATCCCGCTCACGCCATTACGACAGGGTGCGCAGCAGCAACCCTTCGACCGGACTAAAGATGACCGGAATTGCGATGGATTCTGGTGGCTTTTTTTATGGCGAGAAATCGCTTTGACTTCTCGATCTTGCCCCCCGGAGCGATCGGCCGGGACTTCCATGAAACTAGAGAACCACCGATCCAACTCCGCCAAGAAACGCTGAGGCATAGTTATTCCTCGGACAAATAGACTTCGCTCTTCCATGTCTTGCATGATCCCGAAAAGCAAATTTGACCCCATGTCCAGAACAGTTTTCTCCCGAATCTAAGCTACCGTACCCACATTCATCGCAGCGGTTTAGTGCTGCCCCAGGCGCGGCGGACACCCCTCCGACCTGCTCGCAGACTTCGTCAACGCGCGCTCTGCCCGGAGCCCCGTACCTGACTCCGACAGGCGAGCTACCACGGCGCAAGCGTCCCCAAAAAGAGACGCAGTGGCAATCTGACAACAACGCCCCCACGTTCGTGATTCGCGATCACTGGCGCAGTTCCCGCTCCACGCAGCGCAGCAACTTCTCCACCGCCACTCCCAGGCCCCGACACAGACCCGGAGTCCTCCCGTTCCGGTTCCCCCGTACTCCGCTTGCTCGCATCGTCGCGCATGGCGATCTTTTCCATTGCCGCTTTAGGCCTGGGTCGGCAAGAGTACGCATCCTTCCCAGCACGATACCAGATCGGCGGATCGCTGCTGTGAACCTCAACATCTCACTCCACAGGAAGCACCCACGCGTTGCCTGACGTCGAGTAAGACTGGCCTATGTGATGCGCCTTCGATTCGTTCTTGTTCTCCCTCAAAGAGACCCTGTCTTATGAGAAACCTCAAGCAAGATTCACTATTCAAAGCATCCAACAGCCACGTACTTCCAGTTGATGCCAATACATTGCTGCGGGTCCTGCTAACCGACGGTTACGAATCCGGTTACGTCCGTGGAACCCAGGAAGGGACAGAATTTGTCAAATCCCTTCGATTCAGAAAGGCGAGCGGGCAAATTATCGTCCCCAGCGAATTCGGACGGATTATCGAACGCTCCATGATCCGCTGGGATGCCGCCGGTGGCCGCGACATGTCGATCCAACCCCTCGCGCAGCGCACCGCAGAATTCGAGACCGTACGCGGGGAGATGTATGGATTCTCCGCAGGACTGATAGACGCGTTTTGACACCATCGCGCGGGCCGGAGCATCCGGTCCGCGCCCCCCTTTTCCTCGGCATCGGCAGCGCACGGGACTGATCAGTCGCCGAATGACGCGATGTTGCCGCGGCGGAATCCCGATGAGACAATCATGCTGCCTCGAGCCTGCTCGGCGACCTCTCCGCCACCACGAAGCCCAAGCCGAAGCGCGGTCCCGCTGCACCAGACCTGTCAGCAACCGTGGCGCCCGCTGGCTCATGCAGCCCCATCAACCGCTCAGGTGCCGTCTCCCAACATCAACCACCGTCCTTCTTCCCACGCTACACACGGCAACTGACGCACCCATGGCTTTGATATAAAAGACGTTCGTTGCCTACAGGGCGAGGTTCTTGTCAGTCGATCCCTGGCGGCTCCTGGAGCAGGGTACGTATCTGCAACAGGCGTAGGCGTATCGTTCCAAAGATCTTCAGACCCCTTGATCCGCGCCTAACCCTCCCTGCATCGCGGGGCACAAACCCCCGTGAGCAGGTCCGTGATGGCCTCGCTGATCGGCAGCTTCGCGCCCTGCTCGATGAAGTGAAAGAAGGGCAGGGTATTGGCTTCGATGAAGGTCAGTTCGCCCTGGGCGTCCTCGACAAAATCGAAGCCCGCGAACTGCAACCCGATGCGGTCGCAGTAAGCCAGCACCGCCCGCGCCACCTCCGGGGGCAACTCGGCAGGCGTGAAACCGGCGACGAGCTCGGGGCGGCTGCGCCAGTCCAGCGTCTCGCCGGCCCGGACGGCCGCGCAAAACAGGCGCTCGCCGACCACGGTGACGCGCAGATCGCGCACCTTCGGCAACCGTTCCTGAAAGACCATCGGGCAGAGGGCGAGGGACTGCTCATCGGCGAGGTCCTCTTGCGTCAGCACCCGGGTGAAGCCGCCGATCTGGGCGCCGTCCGCCATCGCCTCGACGCGCACGCTTTCCACCATCTTGGACACGACACCGTGCGGGCAGGCGGCCGCGAAGTCGCGCAGGGACTGGAAGTCGTTGGTGATCAAGGTGCGCGGCGTGCGCAGCCCGAGCGCCCTGGCGATGGCCAGTTGGCGCGGTTTTTCGGGGGTGCGGGCCAGCACGTCCGGGGAATCGAACACCGGCAGGCCCGACGCCTCCAGGAAGGTGGACAGGGTGGCCGCGGCCTGTTGCCGGATGGCCTCCGCGAGGTCGGCGCGCAGGTGCTCGGGCAGGGCGTCGCCGGGGTCGGCATGACGCAGCCAAATGCTTTGCACACCATCGAGCGACGGCGCGGTGGCATGGTAGCCGTGTTCGTCGAGCCGCACGGCGAGGCGCTGCTCGACCGGAAAGCGGTCGGCGCGCAGCATGGCAAGCGTGATACCGCGACGCCGCAGCGCCGCGTCGACCAGGCCGATGCCCAGGTCGTTGGTCGGATCGTTACAGACCAGCAGAACGGACATAGCGGGGAATTCCTGGTTGGTTCGTGTGCAGGGAAGGGAGAGGCTGCTCGGGGGATTGGGGGCGCTCTCGGGTCCTGGGAGCGCCCCCCAGGCACGAATGGCGCTAAGTTAAGCCGCGCTCCTTTCTCAATCAGTCGGTTACCGTTGCGATTTTTTGCCAGAAAGCGGCGTATTCAGCGCTGTTTCTTGGGGTGGCCGTTCTTGCGAACCTCCTCCTGCGCGATCCGCCGGGGCTT
>CAILVI010000339.1 GCA_903837595.1 uncultured Thiodictyon sp. | reverse complement strand
GATCGCCCAGGTCTGCCGTCGCCACTTCTTCGCGTGCCCAGTTGTTCATGCTCCCCTCCGGTGGGTTGGTGATCCTGCCATCTTAGGCGCCGCGAGGAGTTCGTGCTTGGATCAGAACCACTTATGTATAAGGTTGAGCGCGGCGCGTGGGGACGAGGGGACTGCGCGCGGGGACGCGGGGGTTACAGGGCGGCCAGTGCCTGGGCGATGGCGGCGATGAGTTGCTGCGCCCGGGCCTCGTCGGCGGCGGCGCGGCCCTGGTAGTGGCGGAAGTCGCGCAGGGCGGCCTGGGCGTAGGCCTGGGCGCGGTGCAGCAGGTCGCGGCGGCGGGGCTGGGCTGGTTCGCGTTCGGCGGCGTTGAGATACAGGAGGGCCACGTTGAAGCGCGTCGTACCGGCGCCGTGGTGGTCGCTGATCTGCTCGAACAGATGCACGGCTTGCTCGTAGTGCTCGCAGGCGGACTCGGTCTGGCCCATTACACCATAAAGGGCACCCAACGCTTGGTGCATCGGCCCAAGATCAGCGATGGCGCCGGCCGGGCAGAGGTCCAACGCCTGCCGATACTGCGCCTCCGCCGCCTGGGCGTGGCGGAGCCACACTGCCACTGGCTCGTCCTTATCGAATCGCCTCCCTCAACCGCTCGTAATAAACAACGGCGATCTGTTTGATGCATTTGGACCGTTCTAAAGTATCGTTCGGGAGCAGGTCCAGGCTGCGCCGATAGGCGCACTCGGCGGCGTCCAGGTCGCCAATGGCGGGGATCGTCAGGTAGGCGTGGCCTAGATTGTAGTGTGCGACGGCCTCCTCGGCGGTGTCCCCAGTACGTTGACAGTGCCGAATAGTCTCCTGATACGCGGCCACGCAGTTGGTGCTGCCCTGCTCGCGGAGGATATGGCCGATTGCCTCCAACGACACCGCCAAGTTACGGATGCAATTGTGCTGATGGGCATCCAGCGGCGCCCCCTCTGGCAGCCCAAGCGCCAGGGCTGCCTGCCGCCGGACCCAGGCGACTACTTTGTCCTGCAAGACTGCGGCACGGGCGAGGTCGTGGTCCTGATCTTGCGCCAGACGGACGCGATAGTGCATCACCGTGCTGTAGTGGTCCTCCATACCAGGGATTGGTCCATCGTCCACCGTGCAATAGTCCGGCACGCATTCCCCGACCAACTTGGCCCACTCGGCCCCGCGTCCCTGGTATTGATAGACAACCTGCAACCCCTGCATTGCGGTGATGACCGGCCACCACCAGCCCAGTTGCCTGGCCAGCCGGCGGACGTGCAGCAGATTGGACTCTTCTAGTGCCAGGGGCTCTATCACCCCCCGGTTACCGCCGTTGAACTGCCACCAGTAGTGATTGCCCAAGTTCCCAACCGCCTCGACCCAGGCGTGCTGGGCGGCTTCGGCGCCGGAGCGCCCGCCCTCGCCGTCATAGTGCCGCCCAAAGACCTGCCGCAGGAACCAGGGCAGTGCCGGGTGGATGCCGTACCAGGTGCCGCCCAGCGGGGTCAGCAGGCCGGTCTCCGCGGCGCGTTGCAGCAGGCCGGTGAGCCGGTCCCGGTCCTGGCCTTGCAGTTCCGGCAGGGCATGTTCGCCTTCACCCATCCAGGCCAGCACATTGACATCCACCACCCCCTGAAACAGGTGCAGCAGCGCGATGACCGGGAGTTCGTCCGCGGTGAAGGCATGCCGAAAGCCATAGTCCAGCGAGGCGCCCAGCGAGCGGTCGCGGCCCTGGGCGGCATCGGCGTCCTGGATTCGCTGCTCGCCGTCGCGGATGGCCTGGACGAACTGGGCGATGGGCCCCCGGCCGCGCAACCCCTGGCGGATCGCCTGGCCGATGAGGACACGCAGGGTCAGCGGGTTGCCGGCGCAGTAGTCCAGGAGCGGCTGCCAGTCGGCGAGTTCCGCGCGGTTTAGGCCGCGCTCCTGGCCCAGGGTCAGGGCGAGCGTGGCGACGTCCGGGCGGGTCATGCGCGGCATGGGGATGCGCCGCGGGATGCCGCCGAGCCAGCCCTGCTCGTCGCGGCGGGAGGTCAGGAGCAGCCGGGCCTGGGTCGCCGGGTCCAGGGCGAGCTGTTTGAGGAAGGCGGCGAGCTCGGCCTGCTGGACCGCGGTCCAGGCGGACTCGCTGCCGGCGGGGAAGCCGGCGACCTGTTCCAGGTTGTCCCAAATCCAGAGCACCGGGACCTGCTGGAGCACTTGCAGCATGAGGCGGCGACGCTGGTCCGGGTCGTTGAGGGCGTGCCACTCGATGCCGTTGGCCTGCAACAGGGGGGCGAGGTGGCGGCCGAGCTGGTTGAGGGCGTCGGTCAGGTCCGTGTGGGTCTCAAAGGAGGTCAGGAGGACCAGGGGTGCGTCGCCCAGCCCGCCGGTCTGGGCGTACCAGCGGGCGAACTCGACCGCGGTGGTGGTCTTGCCCTGGCCGGCGTAGGCGTGCAGCAGGACGACCTTGGCCGAGTCGAAGGCGCGGTCGAGCAGCAGCAGGGTCTCGTCGCGGCCGATGAAGCCCTGGTCCGGCACATAGCGCAGCAGGTCGGGGTTGCGCTGGACCGGGTCGAGCTCCGGGCGCTCGCCGAGGGCCGGCGGCTGGCCGGCCGGGAGCAGCGGGCGGGCCAGGGCCTCGTAGATCACCGGGACGAACCAGTCCTGCAAGGGGCGCGGTTGCAGCCCGACCCAGCGCTCGGGTTGCGGTGCAGGTGCTTGCGCGCCTCGCTCGCGGCCTGGCCGAAGCCGCGGCCCTTGGCGAGGGCGGCATAGAGTTCGCCGACGTATTGGGCGGCGGTGACGACGAAGACGCTGTAGCGCATGCCGAGCACGGCGGGGATGCCCTGGTCGACCACGGCCTGGGCGAGGGAGCCGATGGCGCGGACCTCCTCGTGGACGGTGTCCGCGTCGGCGGGGCTTGCGGTGGCCTCATGCTTGGCGGACTGGCAGGCGTTGAGGACCAGGACCGGGACGCCGGTGTCGTGCAGTAGTTGGCCGAGTGCGGCGCCGGGAACCGGGCGCATCTTACGCTTCGCCGTCGGGTGCTCGAACAACAGATAGCCGTGCTTGCCGGTGCCGTTGGCGCCGAGCGTGAGGGCTGAGAGGTCGGCCAGGCCGAGGTCGATCAGGGCCTCCTGATCGGCATAGATCCCGTGGCCGTCGAAGTGGACGCAGTGGAAGGGCCGGCCGGCCTCCTTGGCGTCGGTCAGGACCTGCTGGAGCCGCTCATAGGTCGGCGGGCGCAGTGCGGTGATGGCGAAACGTTGGCGGTTCTCGCCCAGGCCTTGCAGCAGGCGGTTGGCCACCGCGCGCAGGCCCACGTCGTCGGTGCCGTTGGGGCGGCAGACGACATAGAGCAGCCGGATGCGGCCGTCGTCGACTGGCGGGACCGGGACGAAGCCGATGTTGGGGTCGGACTGGACGCGGACGAAGGCGCGCACGCGCAGCGCAATGGCGGAATCGGACTCCGGATCGCGCATCAGTTCCCAGGGGATGGCGGCGGCCTGGGCGATGCCGGTGCTGATCTCGATGCGCAGGTCGGCGAGTTGGTCGCGGATGGCGAACCAGATGGCCTGGGTGTTGCGGTTGGCGGCGAGGACCTTGTCATACAGCTCCTCGCCCCGCGCCTGCATCAGGTGTTCGATCTGGTCGACCTGGACGGCCTCGGTCGCCTCGGCGTGCTGGAGATAGTCCTCCAGGTACCAGCGCAGGTCTGATTGCTCCTGGTCGGTGAGGGCGAAGGCGATGGTCGCCTCGGCCGTCTGCTCTGGCTCGCCCGGGCGCAGCAGGCGCAGGTCGATCGGAAACCGGCCGTCGACCGGGGGGGCGTTGGCGAATGCGTAGGGTGGCGGACATCGGCGACCTCCTGATCCTGTGGTGTTGTCGATTCGATTACGCGGGGCATTCTACCGGAAACCGGGCAGTGGATCGGTAGGATGGAGCCGGCGCTGCTGGCCCTGATCATTATTTCGGGCTCTTTCCTCGCGGCAGCCCGTCGCGGCCGGGGGGCCGCGCCTACCAACCCCGCCCCTGCCCTGTTAGGCTGCACGCCTCGCCATCCCGATCCACACCGGGGGCGCACCCCGGACCGCGGCCCGGAAGGGAGATTCCCATGTCCAACCCCAGGTCCGCCTGGCTCCTCATCATTCTCCTGGCCGCGCTGTTCGCCGCGGCTTGTATCGCGCCGCGCCAGGTGCCCGCGGCCCCACCGGTGCCGATCCCGGCAGCGGCGCTGAACCAGTCGTTGCCGCCGCCCAACTACGGGCACGACATCCAGCCCATCTTCAATAGCCGCTGCATCGCCTGTCACGGCTGCCTGGGCTCGCCCTGCAATGTGAAGCTAGACTCCTTCGCCGGGGCGGACCGCGGCGGGTTCGGCATCAACCCCTATTCGGGCCACCTGGCGGAGGTCCCGCGCACCGACATGGATGCGGCGGCAACGACCGCGGCCTGGCGCACCCGTGGTTTCTACCCTGTACTTGGTCAGTGCGACTCACCTGCGCAGCGGCTGGACGGCTCTTTGATGTATCGCGTGCTGGCCGCCGGCACCGCCTTCAACCAGCCTGGGTTCTCACGCCAGGCCCTGGCCCCCCTCTATGCCAAGCGCTACGCCAATGCCTGCCCCGCGGACACTGCCACCCTAGAGGGCCAGCTGACCCAGAACCCGGCCCGCGGTATGCCATTCGGGCTCCCGGCCATCGAGCGCACGTCATTCGAGACACTGGCGCGCTGGATCGGCGCCGGGGCACCGGGCCCCACGGACGCGGAGCTTGAAACGGCCGACCGGCTCGCCCGGCCCGCGGCGGTCGCGCGCTGGGAGGCGTTCTTCAACGCGTCCGATGCCCGCGGCCGCCTGGTCTCCCGCTTCATCTTCGAACACGTCTTCCTCGCCAGCCTGGTGCTGGAGGACAGCCCAGGCGAGCGGTTCAGACTGGTGCGCTCATCTACCCCGCCGGGTCAGCCGGTGATGGTCATCGGCACTGGGCTCCCCTATGACGACCCCTATCGTCACGCCGGGGTCAGCCGGTTCTGGTATCGGCTGCAGAAGGTGACCAGCGCGCCGGTGCAGAAGAACCACTTTGTCTGGCACCTCAAGCGCGCCGACATCGCCCACCTGAAGGACCTGTTTCTTGGTCCCGGCGTAGTCTGGGACGCAGCCGCCCCGCTCGACCCGCCCTGGGGCATCGGCAACCCCTTTCTGGTCTTTCGCGCCATCCCGGCCCCGGCGCGCTCGCGCTTCCTGCTGGAGAATTCGGAGTTGATCGTCTCCGGCATCACCTATGGCCCGGTCTGTCTGGGCCAGACGGCCACCTATGCGGTCAAGGACCAGTTTTGGGTCTATTTCCTGGACCCCAGCGCCGACCCCTCGGTGCTGGACCCCGATCTTGGCCTCTCGACCTGGAAGGTTTTCATGGATCGCTCGGCCCGCGGCGACGCCGCCTACGATGCGGCCTACGCCAAGGCCCTGGCACAACTGCGGCCCCAAGGCTGGTCGGTGGATTCGGTGTGGGACGGCGGGCGCAAGAACCCCAACGCCTGGCTGACGGTGATGCGCCACGACACCAATGTCTCGGTCGTCCAGGGGCGCCAGGGCGGTACCCCGCTCTCCTATTGGCTGATCGACTACAGCGGCTTCGAGCGCATGTATTATGACACCGTGGCCGGCTTTGCGTATTGGCAGGGGGACCTGGGCAAGCTGCAAACCCTGCGCTTCTTTCACTACCTGCGCGAAGAGTTTCAGGACAACTTCCTGCTGCTGTTGCCCCCGGGCGAGCGTGAGCGTGTCCGTCACACCTGGAACCAGGGTGTGGGCTCCTATCGCCTGGCCCCGACCCCGTTCGCTTGGACACCCCTGCCGGAGCCGGTTGCGGGCCCGGTCGAGACCCCGGAACCGAGCGCCGCCGCAGCGCCGCTGGCGCAGACGGTCGCGGCCATCGCCCGGCGCCTGGGACCGACCATCGCCGGTCCAACGGATCGGCTGAACCCCGACGAGAAACCGACGCTACCCCCCGCGATCACAAGCTTTGCCGATTGGGAGCGCGCCATCGCTGGACTCACCGTAGTCTCGGGCCAGGCGTTCACCCGCTACCTGCCGAGTGTCATCGTGCTGCGGCTGCGCCAGAGCACGCAATCGCGGGTCTATTCGCTGGTCATCAACCGGGTCTACAAGGCCACGTCAATCGTAGTGTTTGCCAATAACGGACCACTGCTCGAGCAGTTCTCGCTCAGCGTCTATCCGACCATCGTCAACGGCTTTCCCAACCTCTTCGTGGACCTGACCATGGACCAGGCGGGGGGATTCATCGACGGGCTGCGCGGGATGCGTACCGCGGCGGACTGGACCCCGTTCAAGGCCCGCCACGGCATCCTGCGCAACAATGAGCGTCTGTGGCCCTTCTATGACTGGATCAATGAGTGGAATTTCCGCAGCCGCGGCGCCCAGGCCGGATATCTGGACCTGACCTATTACGATGTGCCGGAGTGAGTGACGGAGGGCGCTAGCATCCCCTGTTGCACAATAAAGGCGGCGATCTCCTCCACCCCCTGCCCCTCCCGCAGGTTGGTGAAGACGAAGGGCCGCTCGCCGCGCATCCGCCGGGCGTCGCGATCCATCACCTCCAGCGAGGCACCCACCGCGGACGCCAGGTCGATCTTGTTGATCACCAAGAGATCCGAGCGCGTGATCCCGGGGCCGCCCTTGCGCGGGATCTTCTCACCCCCGGCCACATCGATGACATAGAGTGTGAGGTCGGCCAACTCGGGGCTGAAGGTGGCGGCCAGGTTGTCACCACCGCTCTCGATGAAAATGAGATCCAGGTTCGGAAAGCGCGCCTGCAGGTCCTCCACCGCCGCCAGGTTCATGCTGGCGTCCTCGCGAATGGCGGTATGCGGGCAGCCGCCGGTCTCCACCCCGATGATGCGCTCCGCCGCCAGGGCCTGGGAGCGAATCAGGAATTGCGCGTCCTCCCGGGTATAGATGTCATTGGTGACCACCGCGATCTCATAACGATCGCGCAGGTGTTTGCATAGCGCATCCAGCAGCGCCGTTTTACCGGACCCCACGGGGCCGCCGACGCCGACGCGTAGGGGGGTTGAATCGGGCATGGAAACCTCGTTCTTACTTCAGGATCTGAATAGGCGCGTGTATTGGGTCTCATGGGCGCTACTGGCGATGGCCAGGGCGGCGCAGGAGGCGCCGATGTCTTCATCGGGCAGGGCGAGCGCCGTCGCCACCGCGTCCGGGATCAGGGCGGCGAGGCGCGCCAGCACCTGTTGGCCCTGGGTCTGACCCAAGGGGACACACTTGACGGCAGCCAGGACCAGGGTCTCGACCCAGGACCAGGCATAGCCGGCGGCGGCGGCCTGCGGTTCGATCTGCCAGACGGACGCCGCAAAGGCGAGCCCTGCCGAGCCGCTTCGCGCCAGCAAACCCCGCCAGTCGCGCGCTCCGGGCAGGTCCCAGGCGATCAGCAGGTCTGCCAGTGCACGGCCGCGGTTGGCTTCTTCCAGACGCAACTCCGCGGTCTCACGGGCGGCGATCAGGCGGTCGATGGTGTTCGCCATGGCTGCCGCATCCAGCGCCCCTGCGGCGGACTGCATCCGCACCAGGAGCGGCAGGTCGACGCGCGCCAGGGCGGAACCGAGTTGGTCGCCCACCCAGGCCTCCAGGTCCGCCGCGGTGCGCAGCCAACCCGCCTCCACAGCCCACTCGATGCCCTGGGAATAGGTGAAGCCACCGACTGGCAGGGACGGACTCGTCAGCTGGAGCAGGCGTAGCAGGGGCAGGTTAGTGGCCGTGGCCATGACCCTGGCCCCCGTAGGCACCGGGTTCGGGCTCAAAGGCGCCCTCCCCGACCTGTACTTGGAGTCCCAGCCCAAGGACCAGGTCGTCGAGCACATGGTCATGCCGGTAGGAGAGCCGCCCCGGCTCGATCTGCAGTGCCACGTGACGGTTCCCCAGGTGATAGCAGGCACGCGCCAGCGCCAGTGCGTCGGCACACTCCACCCGGGACAAACACTCCGCAGCGGCGCGCACCAGCACCACCACACCGTCCTCGCTCACCAGTACGTCACCATCGCACAGGACCGCACCGCGCGGCAGCAGGATCCCCGCCTCCCGCCCGTCGTCCAGGACCACCTTGAGGCGGCTGCGCAGCCGCTGGTCCAGGGTCAGGGTAACCGTGGGGGCGGCGGCAGGCGCAGCGTCGCATTTTCGGGTGAATTGAATCATGTCAGAACAGGAAGTACCGCTGCGCAAAGGGCAGCACCGCCGCCGGGTCGCAGGTGAGCAACTGGCCGTCGGCGCGGACCTGGTAGGTCTGGGGGTCGACCTCGATGAGCGGCTGCCAGTCGTTGTGGATCATGTCGGCCTTGCGCAGGGTGCGGGTGCCGCGCACGGTGCCGATGAGACGTTTCAGCCCCAATTGCCGGGGAATGCCGGCATCCGCGGCCCAACCCGACAGGAACGTCATGCAGGTGGCCTGGAGCGCCCCGCCGAAGGCGCCGAACATGGGCCGGTAATGGACCGGCTGGGGCGTTGGGATGGAGGCATTGGGATCACCCATCGCCGCGGCAGCAATCAGGCCGCCCTTGATGATCAGGCTCGGCTTGGTGGCAAAGAAGGCGGGCCGCCACAGCACCAGGTCGGCGAGCTTGCCCACCGCCACGGACCCCACTTCATGCGCAACGCCATGGGCGATGGCCGGATTGATGGTGTACTTGGCCACATAGCGTTTGGCCCGCGCATTGTCGTGCCCCGCCGGGTCGCCGGCCAGGGCGCCGCGCTGCACCTTCATCTTATGCGCGGTCTGCCAGGTGCGGGTAATCACCTCGCCCACCCGGCCCATCGCCTGGGAGTCTGACGAGATCATGCTGAAGGCCCCCAGGTCGTGCAGTATGTCCTCCGCGGCGATGGTCTCGCGCCGGATGCGCGACTCAGCAAAGGCTACGTCCTCCGGGATGGACGGCGACAAGTGATGGCAGACCATCAGCATGTCCAGGTGCTCATCCACCGTATTCACCGTATAGGGCCGGGTGGGATTGGTGGATGAGGGCAGCACATTGGGCAGCCCGGCCGCCTTGATGATATCCGGGGCATGGCCGCCGCCGGCACCCTCGGTATGGTAGGTATGGATGGTGCGGTCCTTAAACGCAGCAATCGTGTCCTCCACGAAGCCGGACTCGTTCAGGGTGTCGGTATGGATGGCGACCTGCACATCATAGCGCTCCGCCGCGTCCAGGCAGCAATCGATGGCCGCCGGGGTGGTCCCCCAGTCCTCATGGAGCTTGAGCCCCATGGCCCCGGCGCGCACCTGCTCCTCCAGCGGCAACGGCCGGCTGCCGTTGCCCTTGCCCAGAAAGCCCAGATTCACCGGCAAACCCTCGGCTGCCTGCAACATGCGGTGGATGTTCCAAGGCCCCGGGGTGCAGGTGGTGGCGTTGGTACCGGTGGCGGGACCGGTGCCGCCGCCGATCATCGTCGTCACCCCCGACATCAGCGCGTCCTCCACCTGCTGGGGACAGATGAAGTGGATATGGCTATCGATCCCGCCGGCGGTGACTATCTGGCCCTCCCCGGCGATGATCTCGGTCCCGGGGCCGATCAGTATCGCGACCCCCGCCTGGGTGTCCGGGTTGCCGGCCTTGCCGATGCCCGCGATGCGGCCCTCCTTGATGCCGATATCGGCCTTGACGATCCCCCAATGATCCAGAATCAGCGCGTTTGTAATGACCAGGTCGGCCACCTCCGCCGCCGGACGCTGGCATTGCCCCATCCCATCGCGGATCACCTTGCCGCCGCCGAAGGTGACCTCCTCGCCGTAGAGGGTGTGGTCGGCCTCGACCTGAATGATCAGCTCCGAATCACCCAGACGCACCCGGTCGCCGGTGGTTGGGCCATAGAGTGAGGCATAGGCTGCGCGGTCGATTCGAGTCATTTGTTCACACTCCGTCCAATGCGCCCATGATCCCGGCATTGAAGCCATAGACCGCCCGGGCACCGGAATAGGGCACCAGGTCGACAGTGAGGATCTGACCCGGCTCGAAGCGCACCGCGGTGCCGGCCGGGATATCCAGCCGCCGGCCGCGGGTGGGTTCCCGGTCGAAGCGCAGCGCGCGATTGGTCTCATAGAAATGGTAATGAGAACCCACCTGGATGGGCCGGTCGCCGGTATTGGCCACCGCTACCGTCAGCACCGGGCGCCCGGCATTGAGTTCGATCTCGCCGGGGGCGGTGAGGATTTCGCCTGGAATCATGTCGAGTCTCCAGCAACCATCAGACGATGGGGTCGTGGACCGTCACCAGCTTGGTGCCGTCCGGAAAGGTGGCCTCCACCTGGACGTCGTGGATCATCTCCGGGATGCCGTCCATCAGGTCGTCACGCGTGAGCAGGGTGCGGCCATAATCCATCAACTCGGCAACCGAGCGACCGTCGCGGGCACCCTCCAGGATGGCGCAACTGATATAGGCCACGGCCTCCGGGTAGTTGAGCTTGACGCCGCGGGCCTTGCGTCGCTCGGCGACGAGTCCCGCAGTGAACAACAGCAGCTTGTCTTTCTCTCTGGGGGTGAGGTCCATGGCCGCCTCCGGGACGGAATCAGTGGCTTGAATAGGGTCTGGACGCGGGCCGCGGCCACTCGTCGATCACGTCGACCAGATCCGCGGCGCACAGGCCGGGCGCCCGAGCAGTCTGGGCCGAAGTATGCCCCAAAGCGCGATGAAAAGGCGATTGATCGGCTCGGTCCCGGCGGCCACGCAACGGGCGATCAGCACGTCTCCTACCAACGTCGCGCCCCAGAGCAGGTCACTCGGCGGCATCGCATCAGTACGCACGGCGGCCAGGTCTTGCGCATCGGCACCGGTGGCCATCAGGGTGCCGGTGACGGGGTGGCCGCGCAGCCCAGTGGGTCCATTGAGACCGGCCCCGTCGTCGATCAACAGCCGCTCCAGGAGCAAGGGGACGCCCGCGCGTTGCAGGCGCAGACGCAGGTCCGCACAGCCGGTCGCGAAGCGCTCGCCGACCGCCGGTCGTCCCAGGCTATGGACTTCCCAACCCAGGAAGCGGGCGCCCGCCGCCAGCTCGACCTTGATACTGAGCCGCAGGTTGGCCCCCGGGAACAGGATGTTCTCCTGCGGGAACCATTCCAGCACGCCGCCCGCGGCGATGCTCAGGTGCTGGGTCAGCTGCGCGCAAGGGCCGGCGCTGCGATAGAACTTGGTCGCACCCGGGGTGGTGACGAGCGCATGGGCACCCTCCCCCACCTGCACCGCGACCTCCAGCCGGTCACCCCCGACCACGCCGCCGGGCGGATGCAACAGATAGATGTGACTGGGGTCGCCCTCCGGGTAGAAGGGGCGCTGCACGGTGAGCGGGCCGAACTGGCGTTTGTGGGCCAGGACGGTACGACCAGCCCGTTGCGCGAGGCCGAGTTCCAGTCCGGCCTGCCAGCCGGGGGCATCCACCGGGATGGCGGCCTGGCATGAGTCGACGCGGTTTGACAAAGACGCTGGATCTCCTTGGCGATGCGCTAGGCGCGTTCGGGTAAGATGCGAGGGCCAACCAGCCGTAGCGAGTGATCCGACGATGGAAGCCTTGAAACTGCAGACTGTCGACAACCTGACCCAGTCGGAAGACGAACGCGTCGAGTTGATCGACGGTCAGATCGTCTACCGCCCCATGGCGCGTTTCGAGCACGGGCTTGCCCAACTGGCCCTGTCCGACGAGGTCCAGCTGCTCAAACGACGCAGTGGCCCGGGCGGCTGGTGGATCGTCAGCGAAATCAGCGTCCGCTACAACGAGCACCAATGCCCTTCACACGACCTCGCGGGCTGGCGCAAGGAGCGGGTACCCGAGCGTCCCAGCGGCATCATGACCCTGGCCCCGGACTGGGTCTGCGAGATCCTCTCACCGGGCCATGAGCGCAAAGACACGGTCCATCACCTGCTCCTGCTCCAGCGCGCCGCCGTGCCGCATTATTGGATATTGTCGCCGGAGGATCGCACCCTGATCGTCTATGCACTCGATGCCGGGGCCTACCGCCTGTGCTGGTCGGTCGCGTATCGGCCGCCGGAGACCCCGAACCTGGCGCGCATCCCACCCTTTGAGTCGATTGACATCGACCTCGGTTATCTCTTTGGGGAGTCGGAGTAAACCAGGAGGTGGCTTGCTGGTCAGCCTGGCCGTTTCGGACAATCCTTACAGCGCTTGCCTTCTTTGTACTTCTTACAGCATTTATCGGTTTTCTTGCTCATGGCGTGGTGCTCCGCATCACTGCGCGGTGCCGGACGTCGCACCGGCGGTCTTGCCCACCTGCTTGGCCATGGCCGCGAGTTCGTTATCGATCATCAAGAGGCCATAGCCCTGGTCGCCGAAGAGACGCAGGCGCCCGACGATGTCTTTCACCGTGGCCTCCTCCTCGATCTGTTCGGTGACGAACCACTGGAGAAAGATCGCGGTGGCATGGTCCTTCTCGGTCAGCGCGTGATCCAGCATGGTGTTGATTGAGCTCGTTACCGTGCGCTCGTGCTCGAGGGTGCGCTCGAAGATGCGCAGCACCCCATCAGTCACCGCCTCCGGTGCCGCGACTCCCATTAGGACCACCGGGGCATCCTGGTCGATGAGATACCGGTACATCTTCAAGGCATGGGTCAGCTCTTCACCATGCTTGGCCATGAACCAGGCGGCCGTCCCCTTGAGGTTCATGGTTTCCGCCTGAGCCGACAGCGCCAGATAAAAATAGGCGGAATAGAATTCGCGATTGATCTGTGCACTGATCAGCGCGGCCATGTCTTGTGAAATCATCGGGGGGGCTCCTGCTCAAAAAACCGGGGTGGACGACGTGGAACATGACCTTTGAATGCCACCTTTTCAAGCTAGACGTTCAGATACTGCCGCACCAGATCGTCACCCAGTTCGGGCATGGCCCCGCTCGCCATCAGCCGGCCGCGGTCGAGGATGATGAAGCGGTCGGCGACCCGGCGGGCGAAGGGGAGTTTCTGTTCCACCAGGATCACGGTGAGCCCCAACTCGGCGATCAGGCGGCGGATGATATCGCCGATCTCGGCGACAATATTGGGCTGGATGCCTTCGGTGGGCTCGTCCAGGATCAGTAGCTTGGGATCGATGACGAGTGCCCGGCCGATCGCCAACTGCTGTTGCTGACCGCCGGAGAGGTCGCCGCCGCGCCGGCCCAGCATCTGTTTCAAGACCGGAAACAGCTCGTAAATGAACGGGGGCACCGCACGTTGTCCATCCCGCCTGGCCGGCAGCCCGATGCGCAGGTTTTCCTCCACCGTGAGCAGCGGAAACACCTGGCGACCCTGGGGGACATAGCCCACACCGAGTTCCGCGCGCCGCTCGGCCGGCAGCCGGGCCAGGTCCTGACCCTGGTAGAGCATCTTACCGGAACGCACGGGCAGCAGGCCCATGATGCATTGCATGAGGGTGGTCTTGCCCACCCCATTACGGCCCATGACGCACGTGCACTGACCGGCCGGCACCTCGAGCCCCAGGTCCCATAGAGTGTGACTCTCACCGTAGAATTGATTCAGTCCTTGGATACTCAGCATCGGGTCACTCACCAAGATACACCTCCATCACCCGCGGGTCATGCTGGACCTCATCCATGGAACCCTCGGCGAGCACGGCGCCCTGGTGCAGGACCGTCACACGCTTGGCAATAGAGCGCACGAAATCCATATCGTGCTCCACCACGACCACCGAGTGTTTGCCCTCCAGTGACAGCAGCAACTCAGCGGTGCGCTCCATCTCCTGATGCGTCATGCCGGCGACCGGCTCATCGACCAGCAACAGAAGCGGATTCTGCATCAGCAACATGCCGATCTCCAGCCACTGCTTCTGGCCGTGGGAGAGTGCGCCCGCGGCGCGTCCGGCATGCTCGGTCAGACCGATGATGGTCAAGACCTCGTCGATACGGTCGCGCTGCTCACCCGAGAGTCGGGCGAACAGGGTGGGCCAGACCCGCTTGTCACCGGCCATGGCGAGTTCCAGGTTCTCGATCACCCGGTGCTGCTCGAACACCGTCGGCTGCTGGAACTTGCGCCCGATCCCGGCCTGCGCGATACGCGGCTCATCCAATTCCAACAGGTTGATGGACTGGCCGAAAAAAACAAAGCCCTGATCCGGTTTGGTCTTGCCCGTCACCACATCCATCATGGTCGTCTTCCCGGCCCCATTAGGTCCGATGACACAGCGCAACTCACCCACGTCGACATAGAATGACAGGTCATTGAGTGCGCGAAAGCCATCAAAACTAACCGTGACGCCTTCCACATAGAGCAGGGTCCGATGCGAGATATCCAGGGTTTCCGCGAGCGTCTTACCGGGATTGAGATATTGCCAACGTTGCACCTGCCCGCCCATCAGCCGGTCCTCCGCAGGCGCATCAGACCCGCGATCCCGCGGGGCAGAAAGAGCGTTACGAGCACAAAGAGCGCCCCCAGGGCAAAGAGCCAGGCGTCGGGGAAGACGCCGGTGAACACGGTCTTTCCATAATTGACCAGCAAGGCCCCGGCCACCGCCCCGTAGAGCGTAGCGCGCCCGCCGACCGCGACCCAGATGACCAGCTCGATCGAATTCAGAGGTGAGAACTCACCCGGATTGATGATACCCACCTGCGGCACATACAGTGCCCCGGCCAGCCCCGCCAACGTCGCCGAAAAAGTAAAGATGGCGGCCTTGGCCCGCTCCACCCGATAGCCGATGAAACGGGTCCGCGACTCGGCATCCCGAATCCCCACCGCCACCCGACCCAGGCGTGAACTGACGATGAAGCGGCTGGCCAGATACCCCAGGGCCAGGGCCAGGGCCGAGGCGATGAAGAGCCCGGCACGGGTCCCATCGGCCTGCAGGCTAAAACCGAGGATATCCTTGAAGTCGGTCAGCCCGTTGTTACCACCGAAGCCCATCTCATTGCGGAAGAAGGCCAGCATCAGGGCATAGGTCAGCGCCTGCGTGATGATGGAGAGATAGACCCCGGTGACCCGCGAGCGGAAGGCGAGATAGCCGAAGCAGTAGGCCAGGACCCCGGGCACCAGGATGGCCATCAGGGCCGCGAACCAGAACTGATCGAAGCCGTGCCAGAACCACGGCAACTCCGGCCAGTTGAGGAACACCATGAAGTCGGGCAGGTTCGGATTGCCATAGACCCCGCGGTCCCCGACCTGGCGCATCAGATACATGCCCATGGCATAGCCGCCCAGGGCGAAGAAGGCCCCGTGCCCCAGGCTCAGAATCCCCAGATAGCCCCACACCAGGTCCACCGCCACCGCGAGCAGGGCATAGGTCAGATACTTGCCGAGCAGGGTGACGGTATAGGTGGAGACATGCCAGGGGCTCGCCGCCGGGACCGCCAGGCTCAGGATCGGCACGAGGATGCCGACCACCAGCAGCACGGTCAGCATGATCTGACCGCCAGTATCGCCTCTCAACGCCTTGATGATTGCCATGTCCGCGCTCACCCCTCCGCCGCCCGACCGCGTTGCGGGAACAGGCCCCGGGGACGCTTCTGGATGAAGGCAATAATGAAGACCAGCACGAGTATCTTGGCCAGCACCGCGCCGGCCCAGGGCTCCATGAACTTGTTGGCGACACCGAGCACGGTCCCGCCGATCAGGGTCCCCCAGAGGTTGCCTACCCCGCCGAAGACCACCACCATGAAGGAGTCGATGATATAGGCCTGACCCATGTTGGGTCCCACGTTGGTCAGTTGTGACAGGGCCACCCCGGCGACCCCGGCAATGCCGGCGCCCAACCCGAAGGTCAGCGCATCGACCCGCGCCGAGCGCACCCCCATGGCGCGGGCCATGGCCCGGTTCTGGGACACGGCCCGTACCTGGAGCCCCAGCGCGGTCCGTTTGAGGATCAGCAGCAGTGCCAGGAAGACCAGCATGGCGAAGACCAGGATGTATAGCCGGTTGAAGGTCAGCGCGAGCCCCGGGTTGAGTTGCCAGGAGCCGCTCATCCAGGAGGGGTTCTCCACCGTCACGTTCTGCGCCGAGATGGTGGTGCGGGCCAGTTGCTGGAGGATCAGGCTGATGCCGAAGGTGGCCAACAGGGTCTCCAATGGTCGGCCGTATAGAAAGCGGATGACGGTCCGCTCGATGGCGACGCCAAAGAGCCCGGCGACGATGAAGGCGGCCGGGATCGCCACGAACAGTGAGTAATCGAGCAGCCCCGGCATCGCCTGCTGCACCAGATAGGTGGTATAGGCACCGATCATCATCAGTTCACCATGGGCCATATTGATGACCCCCATGACCCCGAAGGTGATCGCAAGCCCGATGGCCGCCAGGACCAGGACTGAACCCAGGCTGAGGCCGAAGAAGAGGGTCTCGGCGCGAGCGTTCCAGGCCACCCGCTGATCGATACCGGCCAGGGCCGCCCGAGCACCGGACGCGACCGACGGGGCGAGTCCTTCTTTGGTCAGCAGCGTCGCCAAGGCATTGCGGGCTTCGGGGAACAGGCTGCCGTTCAGGTGGGCGATGGCCGCGCGCTGGGAATCGGTGGTGCCGACTTGCAGATCCGCGACCGCGATGGCCAAGTCCAGGGTCTCGCGCACCCGCACGTCCGGCTCCTGCCCCAGGCGGGCACGCAGGGCCGCGACGGCCACCGGGTTCGGGTCCTGCATCAGCGCCCGCGCCGATCGCAGTCGCACCGCGGAGTCCGGGCTACCCAGGCTCAAGGCCGCGATGGCACCCCGCAGGCTGGTGCGCAGCGCGTTGCTCAGCGTGATCTTTTTGATCGATGCACGGTCGGCCTCGCCCAGATCGGCCCCGGTAATGGGATGGGTCAGGCGCACACCCGACCCCGCGGGGTGCGCCAGGACCACCGCCGGATCGCCCTCGCGCGTATAGAGGTCCCCGGCCAGCAGGCCCTCGAGGATCGGCAGGGCGCGGACCTCACCGGCCGCCACAATCGCCTCAACCGCCTGCTGTTTGACCGGCAAGGCACGGTCGGCCAGCCCCGGCAGGGCCTCCTCAAGGGTGCCGGCCGCCGCCGCACCCAGCCAGAGCAGGGAAAGGATGGCCAGGACCACGGCCGCGCAACGGATTGGACAATGACGACTTGGCATGGTTCGTTTACGTTGTTCCAGTCACGGGCCAGTGTAGGTCCCCCTTCAGGGCGACCGGATCTGTGCCAGGCGGTCGCCCTGAAGGGCGACCTACGGTTGCGCAGCCGGCAGCGGCCTACTTTGCCTTGGTACCCAGACAGGTCTTGGTCTTGGTGTTGTAGTTGCCGCAGTTGATGGGCGCGGTCCAGTCGGCCTCCAGGTCCTTGGAACCGGGCAGGAAATTGGACCAGGCGTCGCCGGGGACGGTGCCCTTGGTCTGCCACACCACGGCAAACTGGCCGTCGTCCTGGATCTCGCCGATCAGCACCGGCTTGGTAATGTGGTGATTGGGTAGCATCTTGGCGATCCCGCCCGTCAGGTTCGGCGTCTCCAAGCCAATGATCGCCTTCGCCACCTTGTCCGCATCGGTGCTGCCGGCCTTCTGGACCGCCTTCACCCACAGGTCGAAGCCGATCAGATGGGCCTCCATGGGGTCATTGGTGACGCGCTTGGGGTTCTTGATGAAGTCATGCCACTGCTTGATGAAGGCGGCATTCTCCGGCGTATCGACGCTCATGAAATAGTTCCAGGCGGCGAGGTGTCCGACCAGGGGCTTGGTGTCGATGCCGGAGAGTTCCTCTTCACCGACCGAGAAGGCCACCACCGGGATCGTCTCGGCCGAGACGCCCTGATTGCCCAGCTCCTTATAGAAGGGCACATTGGCATCGCCATTGATCGTGGAGACCACCGCGGTCTTCTTGCCGGTTGCGCCGAACTTCTTGATGTCCGAGACGATCGACTGCCAGTCCGAATGACCAAAAGGGGTATAGTTGATCATGATGTCCGCGGCGGCCACCCCCTTCTGCTTGAGATAGGCCTCCAGGATCTTATTGGTGGTGCGGGGGTAGACATAGTCGGTCCCGGCCAGGACCCAGCGCTTGACCCCCAGCCCCATCAGATAGTCCACCGCCGGGATCGCCTGCTGATTGGGCGCCGCACCGGTGTAGAAGACGTTCTTGGAGGACTCTTCGCCCTCATACTGGACGGGGTAGAACAGCAGCCCATTCAACTCCTCGAAGACCGGCAGCACGGACTTGCGCGACACCGAGGTCCAGCAGCCGAAGACCACCGCCACCTTGTCCTTCTCCAGCAGCTCGCGGGCCTTCTCGGCGAACAGCGGCCAGTTGGAGGCCGGGTCCACCACCACCGCCTCCAGCTTCTTACCCAGTAGCCCCCCCTTCTTGTTCTGGGCGTCGACCAGCATCAGGACCGTATCCTTGAGCGTGGTCTCGCTGATGGCCATGGTGCCGGAAAGCGAGTGCAGCACCCCGACCTTGATGGTGTCGTCCGCGGCCTGTCCCGGGAGGCCGATCGATAACCCCAGGACCAGACCCGCGCCCAGCACCAATCGCTTGACAAAATCGCGTTTCTGCATCAATGTAACTCCCCCAGTGGTGGCAACGAATACAAGGGCCACAAATCGGACCCGTACCAAGTCATTCAGCAAATATTGAGCCAATCGGCGCACACCGCTGATCCGCTTGCCCCCCGCTCCCGCGCGGAGGAGGACCGGGGTGGGGGGCGGAACGGCCAGAGAGGATTTTGGTCCAGCAGACAGGACGCAAGCGCTCCCTTTTGGTGCAAGCGCCCGGTCCGAGTGCCCGGCGCTGGACCACAAGCCGCCCAACCCAGGAGCCGCCAATCCGGCATAATCCGCGCACGACCACCAAGGTCACACCCAGTGCAGGAGCCGACCCGTCCCGATGTCCATCGCCCTCAATCAAGCTTAGGCTCGACAACGTGGCCGCCGAGATCTGGAAGTCCGCCGTGCGTCTGCGCGGCAAGTTCAAGGCCTACGAATATCAAGGCGTGATCCTGCCGATCATCGTGATCCGCCGGCTGGAGTGTGCACTGATCCGCTGGCGGGAGGACAAGCGCTCGGAGGTCCTCGCCCAGCGCCCAGGCATCGACAAGGATGAGCCCCTGGGACCAGAGCACCTGTCGAACCTGGAAATGGGCTATGTCTACGAGGAGTTGCTGCGGCGGTTCTCAGAAGAGGCAGGGGAGGAGGCGGGCGACCAGCTTCCCGAGTCGCGCCACCGCTTCGACTACATGCTGAGCAACCCGCCCTTCGGCGTCACCTCACTCAATTTCAGGAATTCGCACACCATCCGCACTCCGGCACCGCGGTGCAGCGTGATGACGAAGTGCGCCGCCACCACGATCTGATGCAGCCATTGCACGCCCTCGGGGGTCGCCACGAGGGCCACCAAGAGCGCCAGGGCCGCGCCGACCGGGGGCGGCTTGCACCAGTCCTGCAAGCTTCACCCTCGGTCTGTTTGCACTTCCAAGGGTACACAATCTCGCGGGTCCTGCCGCTCTCCTGCGGGTGATTCACCAAGCCTACGCTAGGTCTTGGCCGGATTTCTGATTAAGGCCGAAATTGGCCTCAGCCTTAGGGTTGCCGGGTAACCGGCGTCGCTACGGCTGAGGCCTCAACGTGAACGAAAAGGGAGATCAACCATCTCGGCCAGGACATCGTCTTCGGCCAGGGAGAGTATGTGCCCGGCACCGCGGAGGGAACGCGGCTGCTTGCGCACCAACTCACCCACGTCGTGCAGCAGCCCCAAGGGGTCTCGCTCCAGGGCGGCATCGGGCAGGTTGGCGATATGTACGAGCGTCACGCCGACGCGGTTGCGGACAGGGTCGTCGCCGGCCGCTGCGCCGAGGCGCTCCTCGATCATGGTCCCGGTGGTGCGAGCAACGCCGTCGGCGCCGCCATCCAGCGGCAGGAGCCAGCCCCGGCACCGGCGCCTGCACCCGTGGATGAGCAGGCCGCGGCGCCGGTCGAGACCGAGGGCGACAAGCTCAAGATCTTCAACCAGGAGTTCAGCCTCAACGCGCAGATCGAGGCCTTCCAGAAGGCGGTCATGGCGTTCAACAAGCCGATCGCCGACGTCGAGAAGCGCCAGGAATACTTCGAAGAGAAGAAGGGGGAGCTCGAGGAACAGAAGACGGGCGAGAAGGCCCACGACAAGGGCATCGATCAGGCCATCAAGGGCCAGGATGTGGCGATCAGGCAGCTCGACAGCGCCATCGCGACGATGGAGCGGGAACAGAAGAAGTTCGCAACCAAGGTCGAGAAGCTCAAGGTGGACTACGCCGTGTTCGACGCGCAGGATGATGCGTTGGTTCGTGCCACCGCGCCGCTCGCCGGCCACCCCAAGCCCGGCGAGTACATCCTGCTCGGCGCCGGCGCCGCTCAGGCCTGCGGTGTGAGCGCGGCGACCAAGGTCACCCTGGCCGAGGGCTCGTTCAAGCACATCGCCGTCTTCCGGTCATCCGAGCCTGCGCCCAGTCCCAGCAGCAGGCCCGACGAGAAATGGGAGAAGTGGCACACGATCGACGGGGGCGGCACCGCAGCCAAGACCACTGAGCTCAACGTCTGCCTCTCCGACCTGCGCGTGCAGTTCGGCAATCCCAATCAGCCATGGGCGTCGTCGACCACCGCGCGCATCGGCTGGATCGACATGGACAAGCTCCTGGCCGGCAGCGGCGGCGCCAACAAGGACGGCGCGGCCCCGCCGGCGCCCTGAGCGAGACGGCGTGGTGGTCTTCTCCAGGTCCTGTCTCGCCCGCACCGACTCGGTGCAGGCGGCTGCCGGCGCGCCGCTATCCGGGCAGGCCGCCAAGCGGCCTGCGTTTACGCTCGCGCAAACTCCGGAACATGGTCTACACTTCACCTTCAACAGCCTCCTTAGCCACGCCTGCGGAGCCTCGCGAGTGCCCAGTCTACGCCCCTCCAACCGCCCCCGGTGCCCGGCACCACACCCCAATGGTAGCCGACAGCCACGGTCCCGAGGCTACACTCCCCTATCTCTAGGGGGCCGCGCCGACGGCGGGTTCCGTGCCCGGATCGGAAGAGTTCAACACACATTTTGACGTCGCAAGCGCCAGACGTCGTGCCACGACCAGGGATCAGTGCGGCGCGCACGACGTATAAATGCGTAGCCATTAGGGGTCGCAGAAGTCAGGTAGTAGAAATTGACCAAGGCTGCGAACGATTACTGCTCGTGAGATTAGACAAAATTTCCTTCAGATTGGAGAGCTAGCAATGAGAGCAACGTGGAAAGATGCAGTCCTGGCCGAGAGCGAGGATACCGTCGTCATTGAGGGGAATCACTACTTCCCTGCAGAATCGATCAATCGGCAGTATTTTCGAGAAAGCAGCATGAAAAGCGTATGCCCCTGGAAAGGAGAGGCCAGTTACTACGATATTTTAGTGGATGGCGAAACCAACAAGGATGCCGCTTGGTACTACCCCGGGCCGAAAGATGCAGCCAAAGAGATTAAGGGGCGAGTAGCATTTTGGAAAGGGGTCAGAGTGGCATAAGCAAGCAGGCGGGGAGGTCTAACAATGCGTTGCTGCGGAGGCCGCGATTTATCGAACATCCTCACGCGGCGCCGCTGAACGCGGGCGTGATCGCGCCGTGCGAAGCTTGGCGTCTCTTGCGGGGTGAAAGTCCCCGTTGGGTAAGGGCTGGCGACCCACCGTTATCGAGTCTTGGTCACGAAAACGGCGTGGGGTAACCCGCGAACGATCGATGGGGTAAGCCTACATGTTGAACACTGTCGCCTACAAGGCTATTGAAAACGCGACGGCTGTGTGTAAACGCAGCTTGTCATCGCGGCATTGAAGCTGCCAAGCCTGCGAGCTAGCCTGCTCTCTTTCCCCCCCGTTAAGAGCGCCAGGGTGGCGGAATCTCTTCAGGAAATGACGGAGCGCATTTGGCCTGATTTGTCATCAACCAACGTGGTACCGCAAACAGGTATGGACCTTGATCGTCACTCCCGCCAGCGGCGTACGTGGCGGGTGGCGCCAAACACCGGCGTGACGCCGCCGCGGCGTCACGAGCGCGAGAGTCTGCGCCTGTTTAGCATGGCTCGCCAGAGCAGTCTCGCGATGGTACTCCTTTGGTCGCTTTCGATCCTGAGTTGCGCCGCCCCAGCCACACCAGGCGCGGTGGACGCCTGCACGATCGAGCACACATCACCGATAAGAAATTTCTGCGCGGTAAGGCCCGGTGTCCTGTGGCGCGGGGCCAAGCCCGATCAGCAAGGTGCCGCCTGGCTGATAGCGCAGGGTGTGCGCACCATCGTCAACCTCGAACTGGTCAACGAAGACGACTCCGCCTTTCGTCGGGCAAACGTCGCGGATCAGGGGTTTCACGAAGTTAGGTTGTTTCGGCTGCGCGACTCGGAACTTGCGCCCATCATGCCCACCGCGCTTGAAGACAATCGGGTCGCTTGGTTCCTGTCGATCGTCGACCAACAACCCCAACCTGTCTATGTCCACTGTCGCGAGGGTCAGAACCGGACCGGCGTCATGGTGGCCGCTTACCGTGTGATCGTGGAAGGCGTCAGCGCCGAACGGGCGATTGAGGAGATGAGGCGTTACCATGGGATGTGGTTTGACACCAGCGCACGCTACATCCGCGCCCTGTCCCCGCAGCGCATTGATGGCATCCGGCGCCAGGCCAAGGCCAGGCAATCGCATGCGAAGGAGGACGCCCGGGTGGTCTGTGCCAAGGGGACCTGCACTGTTGCAGATGACTGAAATGGCCGCGATCCGAGTTGGATGCTCAGGCATCCAGTCCCAAGGCGTGCAGCACCCTGGCGCTCAACTCGTCCGGACTGCGTGAGATGATCTGTGGCGGTATCCCGTGCCGGGCGGTCAGCCGTTCAAAGTCGACGAAGCCGTAGGAGACGATAAAGGGGCACATGCCGGAACCCACGGCGGCCAGGTAGTCTTTTGGCTCATCACCGCAGACATAAGCGCGGGCAGGACTGACAGCGAAGCGGGCGAGCAGTTCCCGGAAGACGGGGAGTTTGTCCCCGCGAAACGGGACATGAACCAGGAAGTCAAACCGCTGCGGGTCGAACCCCTCGCGCCGGAATAGGTGCTCCAGGGTCAGCAAGGGGTCACGGGTGATGTTGCGGGTGACTACCCCAACCCGCAAGTCGGGCTCCTCAAGCAGTCGCCGCAACAAGGGGGAGATCCCGGGATAGAGCAACGCCTCCTCCCGGTAGACGGCGGTCAGGGTAGCGATGAATTCGGCGCGTTTGCGCCGCCCCATCTGCTCGCGCAGGTTACGTGGAAACTCCTTAATACCGCCAAGATATTTGAACAGGTTGCCACGTTTTTGGAAGCGCGCCAGGGGGCCTAAGTGCATCCCGTGGTGGCCGAAGGTGCGGTCGATCGCGCTGAAGGCGTCGATGATGGTGCCGTCGGCGTCCAGGATCACCAGTCGGTCGTTGCTGCACATGGTGATCCGGGCCAAGGGTGAGGGGCAGTAGGCGGGTGTTGCGGCGCCTATTCTCCCACCCCCGGCCCCGGTCTTGGAAGGTCTAAGGCACCGTCCGGGGGCAACCGCCCACCGCGGCCAGCGCCTGGCGGGCGATGGCCAGTTCCGCGTTGGTAGGGATGACCAGGACTTTCACCGGGCTGTGGGCCGCGCTGATGACTCGCTCGCCCCGCGCCGTCGCGCGATTGGCGGCATCATCCATGGCGACCCCTAAGCCCGCCAGCCCATCCCCCACGAGGCGGCGCACCTGGGCATCGTTCTCCCCGATGCCGCCGGTGAAGACGATGGCGTCCACCCGACCCAACTCGGCATAGTAGGCCCCGATGCACTTGCGGATGCGTTGCACCATGAGACCGATGGCCAGTTCCGCGCCCGCGTCGCCCTCCCCCGCCAGCCGGTGGATCTCACGCATGTCATTGACCCCGCAGAGCCCCCCGAGGCCGCTCTGACGATTGTGGAGGTCATCCAGGGCCTGATTGCTCAACCCTAGATTCTTGGCCGCGAACATGAGGATGGCGGGGTCAATGTCGCCGGACCTGGCGCCCATGACGAGACCCTCCAGCGGCGTCATGCCCATCAAGGTATCCACGCTGCGGCCCCCACGGATGGCAGTCACGCTGGCCCCCTTGCCCAAGTGCAGGGTGATCAGATTGCACGCCGCGCAAGGCTTACCCAGCACGGCGGCGGCGCGTTCACCCACGTACTGGTCGGAGGTGCCGTGGAAGCCGTAACGGCGCACCCCGTGATCCCGGTACAGATACTCAGGGATGGCGTAATGGCAGGCACTGCTGGGCAGGGTCTGCTGGAACTTGACGGAAGAACTGCCTGAGTTCATAACCATCACCTTCATGGGTTGCCCCTTAGTCTGGTTCAAGCGGTTGCCTCGGCGTCGGTCTCCTGATGCGCCCGCGCCGCCGGAGCCGTACTGATCCACTCGGCCTGGACCTCGACCTGCGCCTGGATGGCCGTGATGACGACGGTGTTGACGATGTCGGTCACGGTGCAGCCGCGGCTAAGGTCGTTCACCGGCTTCTTCAGGCCTTGCAGGATCGGGCCGATGGCCACCGCGCCGGAGCTGCGCTGCACCGCCTTGTAGGTGTTGTTGCCGGTGTTGAGGTCCGGGAAGATCAGCACCGTGGCGCGGCCCGCGAACACCACGAGGCCGGCGCGATCGCCGGCGAGCGCCTCGAGCAGGTCACGGATCTCGGCCTTGGCGCGCTCGAGGCGGCTGGGGGCCGCGTCCTCGGCGAGCATGGAGCGCGACACGTCGAGGGCCACGACCACGTCGG
>CAILVI010000338.1 GCA_903837595.1 uncultured Thiodictyon sp. | reverse complement strand
TAAGATCGCCGCAGGACTGACCCAGAGCCGCACCCCATGCCCATCCGTGAGACGCCCAGCATCACCGAGAACGACCGCGCCCTGCGGCTCTTCACCGACCGCCTGGCCGAGCGGCGGCTGTTCGCGCGCTATCTGCACGCGGACCCGCCCCCGGAGCGGCTGCTGTTCTTCCACGGCGACGGCGGCAACGGCAAATCGCTGCTGCTCAAACGGCTCGCCACCGGGTATTGCCGGCGCCTCGCGACGACCGACTGGCAGCGGCTCGACGCCATCGCAGACGATGCCGCCTTCATCGAGGGCCTGGAGGCGGCCGGCGAGGCCGCCGAGGTCCCCTACCTCTATCACGACCTCGGCGCCGCGGACACCGGCGAGGATCGCCCGCGCGTGTTCGGCAAGCACCTCAAGACCGATGCGGCACTGTGGCTGGCCAAGCGCGGACTGGACGAGGCACGGCTGCGCGCACTCCAGGCCATGGACCCCGGCTCCGAACTGCGTGACCAACTCCCGCGCATCCTGGGCGAGGATCTCAACGCCGCCATGCAACTCCCCGGCGCCCCACCGCGCCTGGTGCTGCTCATCGACACCCACGAGGCCTTCTGGGGCACCGAGCGTCACCTCCAGTCCACCGACTCCTATTTCCAGCGGGACGAATGGCTGCGCGTGCTGCTGGCCGAGCTGTATCGGCCCAATCCGGGTATCGTCGTCGTAGTCGCCGGGCGCGAGCCGCCGCGCTGGGCCGAGGCCCCCGAGACACCGATCCCCCGGGACCTCATCGACACCCAACTCGTCGGGCACCTGGAGCCCCCGGACGCGGAAGCCTACCTGATCCGCGCCCTGGAGCCCATGACCGGACCAGCCCCACCGCCCGAGCAAGCGGCCCTGCGCGCCGCCCTGATCCGCTGCGCCGAGGTCGAGCCCGGCCAGGTCCAACCGCTCTACCTGGGCCTGGCCGCCGATGTGGTGCTGCAGGCAAACGCCCGCGGCGACACCCTGACCGCCGACGATTTTGCGGC
Source organism: uncultured Thiodictyon sp. (assembly GCA_903837595.1). Classification (GTDB taxonomy): domain Bacteria; phylum Pseudomonadota; class Gammaproteobacteria; order Chromatiales; family Chromatiaceae; genus Thiodictyon. The sequence goes on along the minus strand of CAILVI010000338.1, from coordinate 1,051 downwards.
CGGACCGGACGCGACCCCCAACGACGGCCCGGCGGAACGCATGGCCGACAAGGGCCGCACCCTGGCCACCCGGCTGCTGCGCTACTGCCCCGAGGAGCTGGCCTACGCGGTCAAGGCACTGGCCGCCGCCCGCCGCTTCGACGCCGGGATCTTCTATGACCTGGGCGAGCGGCTGCACTTCCACGCGACTGCACCCGCCTTTCAGACCCTGACCGGGTTCTCATTCTGCTGGCGGGAGCCTCAACCCGGGCGCGGGGGCTACCGCATCCACGAGCTGCTGCGACGTGTACTCGCCGAACTGGCGGCGGAGGAGACAATAGCGGCCCATGCCGCACTGGAGGCGATCTTTCGCGAGCGCGCAGAGACGGAACCGGAGGCCATTGCGGAGGCGATCTATCATGCCAATCGGCAGGACTGGTGGCGGGGGTATCGCGAGTGGTTCCAGGTCATGGATGAGGCGCTTGTCAACGCACGCTTTGCACTGGCCGAAGCACTCGCAGCGCTGCGGCCGTTGCTGCGGTTGGAGGCGCCGTTCGCACAGGCGACGGTTGCCATGCTCATCGGTCAGTTGGCTGCAGCGTTCTTCCGTCACCAGACCGCTGAAGCGGCGTGCCAGGATGCGGTCAAGGGTTTCGACCGCGCACTAAGGCAGACACCCGATGATGTCGAGGCCCACAACAACAGGGGCAATGCGCTCTGGACCCTCGGCGAACTGCGCGCGGCCTTGAGCGATCACCCGAGAGCCGAGAGCGCCTATATGACCGCCATCGCCGCCTATGACGAGGCCCTGACCCGAGCGCCGGATTTCGTTTCGAGCCATGGCGGCAAAGGCAATGCGCTTATTAGCCTCGGCAACCTACGCTCAGCCTTAAGCGATCACGCGGGGGCCGAGACCGCCTATGCCGCCGCCATCGCCGCCTACGACGAGGCCCTGACCCGGGAGCCGGATTTCGTCCAGGCCCACAACAACAAGGGCGCTGCGCTCCGGAGCCTCGGCGCCCTGCGCGCGGGCTTGAGCGATCACGCGGGGGCCGAGTCCGCCTATGCCGCC